>DATDFJ010000079.1:0-4447 GCA_036522675.1 Chthoniobacterales bacterium
CGCCGAGCGCGTCGATTACTACAACGATGGCGTGATCAGCCGCGACAAGGTGCGGCAGGATTTGCAGCGCTACGCGGCGCGCTGGCCGGACCGGAAATTCTGGCTCGCCGGCGACATTAACGTCGAGCGCCAAAGCGACAACCGCGTGCGGGTGACGTTTCCGTTGCGCTACGAGTTGCGGAGCGGCACGAAACATTCCTCCGGCAAGATCGACAAGACGCTGGTGCTCCAACCGGCGGGCGACGATTACCAGATCGTGGCGGTGAACGAACGCAAAGTGCAGTAAGGACGACAACGCGAACTGCGCCCGCGCGTGTGAGCGCGTCAAAGCAATCACCGCTGAACTCATGCATCATAAGCCGCTTATGATGCGGCTATTCATGCGTAAGATCGACAATCAACGAAGCAGCAGGGACAAGGTTTCGTTCTCGCGGCCGCGCCGTCACGATCCCTTCGGTCTCTTGAGCGGCTGATTAACTTCTTCGGATTCGGTCCCGCCGCGGGATTTATCTTTGGCGCGTGCGATTTCGACCGTGAAAATTCGGCGCAATGATTCGCCCTCAGCGCACTGCGAGGGTGCGCGAATCGGTCCGGCCGTGATCGTCCACCGCGGTAAGCTCGTAATCGCCGGGTGCGGTTTGCCAGCTCAAGACGTCGGTTGCGTTTGTCTTTGCGATAAATTTCTTGCCCGCGAACCAATAAATCTCGCGCACATCGGCATCGACTTTCGCGCGGAGCGGCACGGCCTGGCCGGCAGCCATAATGATATCGGCGCTGGGCGACGTGATCGTCGGTTTCTGCCCTGATGTAAGCCCGGGGACGGCGTTCGTCGGCAAAAATGGAGGGGGCGCTTTGCGCGGAACGCCCGCGCGCTGGAACAGCGCGAGCAAATCGCTCGGCCAAAATTCGTAAACCTCGCGCCTCAGCTCGCGGGTGCCGTCATCGATCGGCACCCGCAGACCGCTGGCGCGATCGACTAACACTTCGCGATGCACGTCGCACGTCTTGATCGGCGATACGCCGGGAATGAACCAGCCTTCCACGCGCTGAGTGCAATGTTCGTTCGGTAAATCGCCAGAGATCGCGCAGAATTCGACGCGTTTCAGGTTCGCGCCGGGCGGAGGAAGATGCGGCACCGTCGGCTCCGGCCACGTCGCGCGCAAACTGTCGATCAGCTGAAACAGCAACGGCGCGGCCGCCGTTCGACCGATGAACGCCGGATTGGCGCGTCCATCGAAGTTTCCAACCCACACCCCGAGCACGTAGTGGCCGAAGACGGCCAGCGACCACGCGTCCCGGAACCCGTGCGACGTTCCAGTTTTCCAATAAACCGGCGCGCTCTGACTTCCGTCCGCGCAATTCATTTCCGGCCGCGGCAGATTGCCCAGCATTTCCAAAGTCAGGAAAGCTGCTTCCGCCGAAAGAATTCGTCTGCTTGAAACTTGACCGGTTAAACCGGTCAAGTTGTCCGATGCCTGTTGGTTCTTGATCCATCGCAGCGGTCGCCGCTGGCCGCCATTCGCAAGCGTCGCGTAGAGTCGCATCAGATCCTGCATTGAGATCTCCGCGCCGCCGAGGGGCAGTGCCAGTCCATAAAATGATTCCGGCTGCGGCAATCGCACATCCGCGCTCTTCAAAAACTCATAGAGCGTCGGATGCGCGAGATCCGCCGTCAGTTCCACCGCCGGAACATTGCGGCTGCGCGCGAGCGCGTCACAGGCGCGAATCGGTCCGAGAAATTCGCGGTCGAAATTTTCCGGGTTGTACTCGCCGAAACTGCGCGGCGCGTCGGCAAGTATCGACAACGGATGGATCAATCCCTGATCGAGCGCGAGCGCGTAGACGAAAGGCTTCAACGTCGAACCGGGCGAGCGGTGACTGCGCGTTCCGTCGATCTGACCGTTAATGGAGACCCTATTGAAATCGGCTGAACCGACTTGCGCGAGAACCTCCATCGTCCGCGCGTCGATCAACATGGCAGCGGCGTTTTCGATTCCGCGACTTCGATTCGTTGCGGCGTAATCGGCAATTCGGCGCTCGATCATTTGCTGCTTCTCCAAATCGAGCGTTGTGACGATCTCGCCGGTAGGGACGCGCCGCCCAGAAAGCTTTCGGGCGTCAGCGCAGCGCGCCGACCCTACCAATTCCAAAACTTGCTGGACGAAATGCGGCGCCAGGAATTTGCGGTCGCTTTGCATTTTCGCTCGAAATTCCCGCGCCGAGAATTCTGTGTCGCTCTCGAGTTTAGTCCGGTCGTACCAATTTGATTGCGCCTGATTAACCGAGCGATTCTCGCGATCGCCGAATAATGCGCGGCGGCTTGGACTTTGCGGAATGACGCTGAGCGCGACCGATTCCGGACCGCTCAGGCAGGCCGCAGGTTTATCGAAATAAATCAGACTGGCCGCGCCGATGCCTTCGACATTGCGGCCGTAGGGAGCGAGATTGAGATACGCTTCCAGGATTTGGTTCTTCGAATAATGGCGCTCTAGTTCGAACGCGCGCACGATCTGCTCGAGTTTGCCCGCGATCGTGCGTGTATGCAGAGTGAAACGAAGCCGCGCCACCTGCATCGTGATGGTCGATCCGCCGCAGGTGACGCGGTGAAACCGCGCAAGATCGACAATCGATCGCGCGAGCGCGATTGGGTTGACCCCCGGATGCCGCGCATAAAATTTGTCTTCATACCGCAAGGTCGCGTCGACCAGCTCCGGCGAAATCTGCGCGAGCGGCGTCCAGATCCGGAATTTTTGATCTGGGCTCAGCGTCACGCGCAGCAGCTTGCCGTTGCGATCGCGGACAACCTGGGAAAACGAAATGCCGTCGAGCAGCACCGGCTTCGGCAGCGCGAGCCACGCCACCAGCGTCGCCGCGGACAGGATCGCGAGCGTGCGGAGAACGCGATGGCCGCGCCAATATCGCTTCATTGGGTGACGACGATTTTGCCGCCAATACCACGGCCTTTGACGTTGCGGTCGTACATTGACTGCGCGAAGACGGGCGGCACGACATACTGGCCGCGGTTGCACGATTTGATCTCATAATCGATTTCGAGCGCGTTGGTCGGCGCGGTCACGAAGAACACGGCCCGGTCCTCGCGAACATCGACATAATCGACGCCGCGAATAGAGCAGGCGCCGGTATGCACGGAGGAATCGACGACCTCAAAACCGCCGGGCAACAGATCGACAACCGCGACGTTGGTGATCGGCGCGTGTTGCAGGCTGCGCACGTGCAAGCGCACGTGGACCGGCTCGCCGAGATGCGTTTGCAATGCGGGCTTGTTATCTTTGCCGAGCAGCTCGCGATAAATTTCCAGACCGCTCGTCACCACGTCATTCGGCAGTTGCCGATCGAACCCAGCCTCGACCAACTGGAAAAACGCGCCCGGACCGCTCAAGCGCCGATTGCTGCTGAATCGGAGCGCGGCTGCGTTCGGCGAGAACTCCGCGCGCAGAAGCGGCTTCAATCCGTTGGTCAGGCGCGCAACGCTCCCATCTTTGCGCAACTCTGCGATGGTGAGCTCGGGCGGATTTTGCGCGACCGCGTGCGAATACGCCTTTAGCGCGCGCACGGCATAGGCGGCCGATAACGTGTTGAAGCGGTCTTCGCCGATTGGCCGCAGAATATTTTCGAATTGTTCGGCAGAAATTTTGCGGAGCCGCTCCGGAAATTCGCGCGCGAGCACGGCAATGAACTGTGAATCGGTGCCGAGCGGTTGAAAGAAATCGTCGCAGAGCATCGCCCGGTGATCGTCGATCCTGTAATTGTCGATCAAGCGTGCGGCGTCGCTGTCCTTGTGCAGGAGGTGAAGCGCGCCCGCGAGGTAGACGCCGGTGATATCGTTCTGCCACTGATCACGCGCGTGTTTGTCGAGCCAGTCGCGCAGATTCAGGATGTAGTTCGTGGTCACAACGCCTTCGCGCGTGAGAATGTAAATCGCGTAGGCGACCGTGCGCGCCTCGCTAATGTTGGCCGGGTCGCGCGCGCTCGTTTTTTGCAGGTTGCGCAAACCGCTCGTGAACATCTCCGTGGGCGGCGCAAACCCTGCGGCTTTGGATTCCTCGAGAAAATCCATCACATACGCTGAGATGAAGCTGATTCCGTCGCCGGGCTCGGGGACCCAGTAGCCGAACCCGCCCTGGTCGTTTTGCCGGCGGCGCAGCACGCCGAACGTGAACTCGAGCTGTTTGTTAATCTCGGCGCGGCTCAAAGCGAAATCGGCTTCGTCCGCGAGCATCAACCGGCAAAAGGCGCCGCTCGTGATCTGCTCGCTGCAGCCGTAAGGAAAATCTTTCAGGTATTGATCCAGTCCGCGGGCAAGCCCAAGTGGCAGCGCTGCAACGGTGGCGTCGAGTTTGCGAAACTCGGGATGCATGTCGCGCGACATCGTCATGTCGATCTTGTCCTTGAAACTGCCGCTGCGAACCTCGGTCATGTACGGAAC
>DATDFJ010000080.1:0-5877 GCA_036522675.1 Chthoniobacterales bacterium
CAATCCGCGCGCGACGCGGATCAAGGCAGCGTTGAAGCGCACGAGCAGGCGTGTCAGCCAATTCAAGCCGAGCGCTTTTGGAAACGGCGCCGGAATCCCGCGGACCTCGAGAATTTTGTAGCCGGCTTGCTCGAGCAGTTCGCGCATCGAGCGAAACGTGAACAACCGCGTGTGCGTGGCGTCGAGAATGCCGCGTTTGCCGTAGTTAAATTGACCGGCGCACAACATCAACCGTGTCGCGATGAAGCCGATATTTGCGGTCGTGATAATCAGCTCGGGACGTTTGCAGCCGGTCGCGTAACGCAGCTCATCCATGAATTCCTCAGGCGATTTGAGATGTTCGATGATATCGAGCAGAAAAATCTGGTCGAACTCCGAGACATTGACCGGGAACTCTTTCCGATCCAGGTCCCAGCGGATGAACTTCGGCCGGGCCGGCACGAGCGGCGTCGGCGGCGTGTAACGGTCCATCCCCGTGACGCGACAGCCGCGCTTGATTAGCTCGTCCGCGACCAGTCCCTGCCCGCAGCCGACATCGAGAATGTGTCCACCGGGACGCGCCGCGGCGAGCGCCGCCGTGTGCGACGATTCGTAGCCAAGCTTTAAGTCGTACGTTTCCTCCGGCCGATGCACATCGAACTTGCGATCGAAGAACACCCCGAGTTGGTGCAGTCGGGCTCGCAAGGTCGTCCAGAAAATATTAGCCGCGTAGCAGAGACCGTTTACGTAGCAGATTTCGTCGCCGTAAAACGTCGGGATCGGCAGCTCGGCGATCCGCAATTTTTTCGCGACAAACTGAATGATGATCTCGGTGTCGAAATGAAAATCGTTCGTGTTGCGCTCGAACGGGATCTGGGCGAGCGCCTTCGTGGAATAAAGCCGATAGCCCGAGTGGAACTCTGATAGATTGGTTCCGAGCAGCCGGTTCTGGAACCGCGTCAGAATCTGGTTGCCGATCCATTTGTAAAACGGCATCCCGCCGCGAAGCGCAGCGCGCTTGTCGATCATGCGCGAGCCAAGCACGGCGTCGGCCGCGCCGCGCCCGAGCGGTCCGAGCAGGGCCGGCAATTTTTCCGGCGCGTATTGCCCGTCGCCATGGATAAGTGCGACGAAATCGAAGTTGTTATCGATCGCGTAACGGTAACCGAGCTTTTGGTTCCCGCCGTAGCCCTGGTTTTCGGGACTGCGCAACACCGTCAGCTTGAATGCGCAATTGCCCTGCTGATAGCGCACGCTGCGAGCAAACGTGGTGTCGGCCGATGAATCGTCGATCACCAGAACTTCGACGTCCTGTTGATGCAGCGACCGCGGGATCCGGCGCAGCACTTTTTCGATCGTCGTCTCCGCGTTATAAGCGACGATGAAAATCAACAGCCGCTTATCGCGAAGATCGACAACATCACTCGTGAGCGGTCGCGGCTTTTCCATCGCCTTCCCGTCCCGAGCTAGATCTGCGCCAGTCGACCGAAGCCGTGCCCACTCAGGCGACGCGCTTGATCGGTTTCGGATACAATTCGGCCGGCCCGGAACTGTCTTCGGTGGACGACGGCCGTGTCGGCGCGAGCGGCCGTGCCCGGACGCAAATGTGATGCGCGAAGAAATGCTTTGAAACTTTGGCCAGCCCTCGGTTCAGCTTCACGAACGCGCGGTTCCAGCGGTTCGTTTCCCCCGTGGCCAGCGCCGCCATCGGAATGCCGCGCGTTTCGATGATTTCGTAGCCGGCCGCCTGCAGCAGCACGCGCAACGATTTAAACGTGAACGGTCGCGGCTCGTTCTTGCTTCGAACGACAATGGTGCGGCGCACGCCGCCGAGCCCCAGCAGCATTCGGCGGATCAACGAAACGAAGTTCGCGCTCGTAATCACCACTTCGGACCCGCGTCGCGCCATCTTCCGGCGCAACTCCTTCATGAAAACGTCCGGCGCCGCGATTTGATCGATCAAATCCAAAAGCAAAATCTCATCGAACCAGGCAACGTTATCGGGAAGCCGCGGTCTGGTCGGAGTCGATTCGGGCGATGTTTTCTTTGTGCGATTGCTCACCCCGAGATCGATCGAGGTGACGTGACAAAGTTTGCGCTTCAGCTCGCGCGCAACCTCGCCGTGGCCGCGGCCGAGCTTGAGCACATATCGACCGGGCGCGCAGGCGTTCAGGGCGAATTTCGCTGGAGTAAGATTGCGTGAGCCCTGAGCGCCGAAACGCCCATCGATTGTCGATCTTGTTGCATGCCGGGCGCGCTTCAGCCAGCGGCCGGCCACCTCAAATGGTGTGTCGTGTAGAGTCGTGGAGTACATGCCGAAGATTCGCAGCTAAAACCTTGCCAAGAATGCGCAACGGCACCTCTACCGTTCCCATTCGGGAGGTTCGTGTCAGCGTTTTCGATAAAGTAAATACGGTCCAAATTCATCGAGGCGTTCGAACCGGTTGCGCACCACCGTGTTGGGTGCGTCAGATCCAAATTCGGCCGACCGGTTCGGTTCCTGCCACGAGTCCCATTGCCGATTGAGCACAAGCCAATCTGCGCTCGCGACATCGGCCGCGAGGCGCGATTGCGGTCGATTTGCCGATAGCGGATTCATTTCCAGAAAATAGCTGGCCGGCTCGAGCTGCGGCAGCAGGTGATAAACAAATGTGTCGCAGCTATTGGTGCGACGCAGATCCGCGGGACCGACAAACAGACGCTGGCCGGGCGACGACAGCGTTTGCAATTCATCCAGCATTCTGCCAGCCGACATTGCCAGTTGCTGATCGGGGAACGGAAACGCTCGACCATTCCGCTCCAAGAAAAACGCGTTCTTCTGGCTGAACGCGAGAGCTGCACTCGTTTCCTGCCAGACGATCCGGCTGAACTTCGGCACGGTTAGCGCCAGAATGACGAGGAGGCCAAAGGCTGCCCAACCGCCTGAGCGGTGCGCCAACTCGCTGCGCCAACGCGACAGGAGCATGTCAACACTAACCGGCAGCAAAGGAAGTGAGACCAAGGCAGCAAAGAGCATGTGAAGCGGGTCCATGCGTTGCACGACCTGATGCGTTAATCCCAGGCCAAACAATGCCACGGCCAGAAATAGCCGAGCTTCCTTTCGATGGGATTTATCGTCCATCGCTACCATGCCAGCTGTCACGTTCACCAGGCTGGCAACGGCATGTGCAATAAACAAAGCGACCACATCGCTTCGCGCCGACGAAATCGGCAGATGGCGCGCCGGGCTCGAATACATTACCGGAAAAACGAAAAGATTATTGAGAACTTCGTTTGTGCCGGCGGCAATGGTGAGAACGAGCAGCGGTAGCAGGGCGACAGCCGCGCCGGAAAGGTAATTGATCTTGCCGCGCAAACTCATCACCCAAAACAACGGCAGGCCAGAGACAATCACCGCAAGACCTAGATCGATGCGAAAAAGCAGCGCGCATCCTGCAAGCACGCCGCCAAACAAGCAGCGCGATTGCGAATCGGTCTTTCCTGCCAGGCAGATCGACCACAAACCGCACGCGATCGCGCCCATCCACGCGTAGGCAGCCAACCATGTGCAGATCAACAGGAAACCTGAGATGGCCGTGCAACCTACCGCCAGCAACGTTCCGCGTTTACGCGCCAAACCGTAGATCCCGGTCAAAATCACCAGGCGATAGATCAAACCGACAGCGCGCTCGATGAAAATGTTTGCGCCAAAAAATTTGTAGGCACACCCGAGCATCCAAAGGTTCGCCGGTCCATAAAAAGTTTCGAAATCGCGATAAGGAAGGTCGCCTTTCAAGATCCGCTCCGGATAAACCAGCAACGAGCCTTCATCCATCGGCACCGCCGGGACACGAAAACCGTGCGACAGCGGCACGAGAAGCGCAATTAGGATTAGCGCTGCGGCAACTGTGTTCGTGAACCGGAAAGCAAAGGCACCGCGTGAAAGCGCGGCTGATTTAAAGGACTGCATCGGCCATCCCAAACAATGCGTTATTATCGTTGTCGCTTAATGCCGGCAACCAGATAACACCTCGCCTCGGCTCGTGGTACGCGCAGAGTATCGATCGCTAAAAATGTTGCGCAGTTTTCCTCATCTGGGGAGAACAGGCCGCCGGCCTGTGGTTCGCGGCTCGCCGCGAACATTGAAATTGAACACGCCCCGATGCGCAACGTGGGTCCGGCCAGCGGCCGAACGCTCCAGGCGAGCCGCCTGCGCTCCGCAGCAATCTACAGCGGGCCGCCGGAGACCGGCGAGGTCGCGCCAGCGCTGTCACTGGTCCCCAACTCGGCATCCGCGGCTTTCAGAATAAACTCGTCATCGTTATCGCCGAGGCCCGCGAGATTGTTGCGAATGCGGCGAAATGATTGCCGCAGGAAAAGCTCGGCCGCCGTGCTTTTCACCGCCGGCGATTCGCCATTGCGCTGCGCAAACTGAATCTCCGAGTCCCAGCAGCTGAGCGTTGCAGCCGAAGCGAACAATTCCATCGCCGCGCCGGCGATCCGTTCCTGCACAAGCTGCATATCCAGGATCGGCTCGCGATAAAGGATCAACGATTTGTTGACCGCGATATTGAATCGCCAGATCAAACGCCCGAGCTGACCCGCGAGCGATTTCAATTCGCTGCTCCGCACCGGCACATCCGGAACGCGCACACTCGCGCCCAGCCGGTTCATCCCCGCCTGCCACGCTTTGCCCAGTCCGCCTTCCCGCGTCGGTTTCAACATCGTGTCGTAGATTTCCTTGAACTCCATGCCGGGCCCGCGCATCCCCACCAGCGCGATAAACGATTTCAACACTTCGTTGCTGCCTTCGCCGATCTGATTGATCCGCGCGTCGCGCACCATTCGCTCCAGCGGCAGATCGGTCATGTATGCCGCGCCGCCATGGATCTGAAACGCTTCGTTCACGCATTCCCAGAGCAGCTCCGTCGTGAACACTTTGAGCATGGCCGTCTCGAGCATGTAATCTTCCAGGCCGCGATCGATCAGCGACGCCGTAATCGTGGTCATCGCTTCCATCGCGTATGCGTCCGCCGCGATCCGCGCGATTTTCTTTTTCACCAGATGAAAATTGCCGAGCGTCTTGTTGAACTGTTTCCGCGTGTTCGCGTGCTTGACCGCCAGCTTCAGGCAAGTCTTGGCCGCGCCGGTGCAACACGCCCCGAACGTCGTCCGCCCGAAATCGAGAACGGTGAGCGCAACCTTCAATCCTTTCCCCATTTTGCCGAGAATGTTTTCGGTCGGCACCTTCACGTCGCGCAGTGCAAACCGCCCCGTCGCCGTGCCGCGGATCCCCATCTTCTCCATCCGACCGTCGATCAGTTCGAACCCCGGCATGTCCGGCGTCACGAGGAATGCCGTAATCGCGTCCTTGCCCGGCTTACCGGGAACCGGCGTGCGCGCCATCACCGTCAACACCTGCGCGATCGCTGTGTTGGTGATGTAACGCTTCTCACCATTTAAAATGAAATGCGACCCATCCTCGCTCGGCGTCGCCATCGTCTGCACATTGCCGGCATCCGACCCCGCCTCTTTTTCCGTGAGCGCAAACGCGCCGAGCCATTCGCCCGTGCAAAGTTTCGGCAACCATTTCTGTTTTTGCTCGTGCGTCCCGAACAACAACAGCGCGCGAATCCCGATCGAATGATGCGCATTCACGAACACAGAGGTCGATGCGCACCGCCGCCCGATTTCTTCGAGGATTTTGCAATTCGCCATCTGGCTGAACCCATGTCCGCCGTACTCCTTCGGCGCAGTCATTCCCAGCACGCCAACGCGCCCGAGCCCATCGATCACATTTCGCGGAATATCCGCCTGTCGATCTATCGCCGCCGGATCCTGCTCCGCATCAAGAAACGCCCGCAGTTCCCCCAGCGTTTTATCCAGCTCAGTCTGCTGCGCCGCCGGAATCCGCGGATA
>DATDFJ010000081.1:0-2418 GCA_036522675.1 Chthoniobacterales bacterium
TCGCGCGCGGTGGACGTGCTCGTGCCGATCAGTTGCTGGTTCATTTTGGCAGAGGCGATTTCGCCGCGCCGCTGGTGCGGGATTGCGCTGGTGATTATCGGCCTGGTTGTCGTGGCCAGACCTGCGGCGGAACTGGAGGAGCGCCTGTGACGTTGTGGTCGTTCGTTCTCATCATCGTTTGGCTGGCAACATTTGTTGGCGGTCAGCTGTTTTTTAAACGGGCCATGACCTTGTCGAGCACGACCGGATTTCGCGATCGCAAGACTGTCCTCATCCTGGCCGGCGGAATCGTAACGATGACAATTTCATTTCTTCTGAATCTCGGTCTGCTCCAGCGTTTCGATCTGAGTTATCTTTATCCGTTTCAAGGTCTCAGTGTCATCATGATCAGTGTCGCGGCGGCGGTTGTGTTGCAGGAAAAGTTGACCCTGCGTCTGACTATTGGCGCGGTCCTGATCACGGCCGGCGTGGTGCTCGTGTCGTCGACGTAAATGTGGGCGACCGTCTCGGTTGTCCAGGGCAAGCGAGACGCTCGCCCTACTCTGACGATGTCAGTGCCGGCCAGAGTTTTTTCAGCGAGGCGAAATTGATTCGGCGAATCTCCTCCCGCTTGGGCAAAGTCAGTTTCGGATGATCCCATTCCGAAGCGAAGCGCTGCTTCCAGCGGGCAAACGCTGGCTCTGAGTACGCGCCGCAGATATCGCCGCCAACGATCCGGGCAGACTGCCGCAATTTCTCAAGCGCCCACACAAGATCGACAATCGTGAAGCGGCCGTTTTCCCAATTGGTGACGGCTTCCTCGGCGCGCAGACAATCGAGATCAATCGTCACGTAGACATCGCGGCCGCGCAGATCGGTCGCGAATTCTTCAAAATGCTGGCGCCAGTTCTCGCGCAGGATCGCGCCGCGACGTTGTTGATCTTTCGGCGGCCGATCGTCGGCCCAGGGATGCACCTTGAGTTTGCCGGTGCGTTCGGCGAGAAAATTCCCCAAAATCGAATGCGGCCACCAGCATTCCAAGTTTGCGCAGCCCCACACGCTGACGTGTTGGACGTGCGGCAGCTCGAGCGCGCGATTGACCCACCCGCCCGCCGCCCAACGCGGCGGCGTGATCGCCCAGTCGGGATGATTATCGAACGAAATCGCGATGAGCGGTGCAGCGACACGCCGGAGCCACAGCGCGGTGAGATAATGAAAATCGCCCGAGCCGTAGAGAATGAACGGAGGAAGCCGCGCTTCGATGTTGCGATAAAAGCTTTCGACCACCCGCGCCGGCGCGCAAAAACGAAGCTGTGGTCCCCATTCGCGCGCGTCAAATTGCGGAAGTCGCAGCGGTTCGTCTAACCAAGCGTCGTCCAGATTCAGGTGCATGCGATTTGATGACGATTATCGAATGGTCGGCGGCGCGATCAGCGCTTCATTCGGCAATCAGAGTTCTCGTCTCATTGTCGATCTTATGCACGCGACGTCCAAACTGGGTGCGAAGTTAAAGTGAAATGGCCCAGGAAACCCAAGCCGAAAAGCTCAGGGAGCACGAAAAAAAGCGCGACGTATTTTGCGTCGTAAGCGACGCGTTTCGCATTTTTGCTCGGCGCTCCTCCGCCATGCTCGGGAGCCCGTGGGCTTTTGCCGGCGCACTTCTCGTCATTGTCGTCTGGCTCATCACCGGCCCGACCTTTCATTTCTCCGACACCTGGCAGCTCATCATCAATACCGGCACGACGATCATCACGTTTTTGATGGTGTTCCTCATTCAGAACACACAAAACCGCGACGCCAAGGCAATGCATTTGAAATTGGACGAAGTTATCCGGGCGCTTAAAGGCGCGCGAAATGAATTGGTCGATCTTGAAGATCTTTCTGATGAAGATCTGAAAAGGCTGGAGGAACAGTTCAGGCGACTCCGCGCAAGGGCGGAGCAGGATCACACCCAGCCGTCACGTCATCTTGAGCCAACCGAACTGTGCTGAAGTTTGCGCGTTAGTCGTCGACCGGTTGTGCGATGCCAGTGCGCAGGAAAACTTTCCCGCTGGGGCAGAGGCGAAAGATTTCACAGTTGGCGCAATCGGGTTTGCGCGCATAACAGCGCCGTCGTCCGTGCCAGATGAGCCAGTGACTCCAGTCGGTCCAACATTTTCTCGGAACCAACTTCATCAAATCTTGCTCGATTTTTTCGGGGTCCTTCTCTTTCGTCAGGCCGAGCCGGTGCGAAAGCCGCGCGACGTGCGTGTCCACGACGATGCCTTCGTTTTTACCAAAGGCGTTGCCCAACACAACATTCGCCGTTTTGCGCCCGACACCGGGCAGTTCGCGCAGCTCCTCCATCGAATCGGGAACTTTGCCGCCGAACTTTTCGGCGATTGTCGATGTTGCGGCGCGAATGCTCTTCGTCTTGTTGCGATAAAACCCGGTCGATTT
>DATDFJ010000082.1:0-2395 GCA_036522675.1 Chthoniobacterales bacterium
TTCGGTAAGCAAACCCTGATCGTTTTCAACAAGATCGACAATCTGCCCGATCGCGAGTTGGCCGACACTTACGTCAAACGCTTCCCCGGCAGCGTCGCGATCTCCGCGCGCACCGGCGAAGGTGTGAACCATCTCGTGCGCGCCCTGCAGGACGCGCTCAGCTCATGGCGCTTGCGCTCGCGATTTCGCATTCCGGCCAGTGAAGCCGCGCTCATCGCCGAGATCTACCGCGTCGGCCACGTCCTCGAACTCAAATACGAAGGCGAGCACGCGCTGATCGTCGCGCACGTCCCGCCCGAGCTTGCGCAGAAGCTCGAGCGCCACGCAGCGTCAGATTGAAGGTGGAACGGGTTGTCGTTCAACCTAGGCGTGGCCGGCTAGCTCGCGCACCGACGATTCAACCCTCTGCACAATCTGCGACCAGCCATTGCGGTCGTTCGACACGCTGGCAAACGTGAGCGGCGCGCCAATCGCGATTTCGATCGAAGCAGGTCGCGGAATTTTCTGATCAGCTGACAAGGCGGCAAAAGTTCCGGCGATGTAGCAGGGAACGACCGGCACAGTTGTTGCAGCGACGAGCATCCCGAGCCCGCATTTGAATTCTTTCATCACACCGTCGCGGCTGCGCGAGCCCTCGGGAAAAATGACGAAGATGCATTTCTCGGTTTCCAATTTGCGGCGCAAATCGGCGAGCGCGTGTGGGCCGCAGTTCTTTCGCCACATCGGCAGGGCGTTCAAGACGATCGCCGAAAACACGCTGCTCGGGCGCGTTTGAAAGAAAACGTCGCCGGCGGCGATAGGGAACGCGCGTTCGCGATGGCGCGGCCGAAGCGCCGCCACCAGACTGAGCGCATCGAGATGACTGCAATGGTTTGCCGCGAGAATAAACGGGCCGTGCGCCGGCAAATGCTCGCGCCCGCCGATTTCGAGCCGATGCGCAATGGCGAGGTAGCCGCGAACAATCGCGAACGCGAGCTGATGCGCGAGCGCCTCAAGCAGACCGCTTTCGCGACGAACGCTGCGGAAACGCTCGGCCGGCGCTAATCCGGTGTCGTGCGCTGGCTCAAGCTTCCACGGTTCCATTGGTTCAGAGGCCGGTGAAAATTCGCTGCGGCTGGCCGGCACCGAAACCGACAAAATAACCGACATAATGAAACACGGCCGGGGCGACGAGGATCAGGCTGTCGAATCGATCGAGCAATCCGCCGTGACCCGGAATGAGTCTGGCCGTGTCCTTGAGTCCAAGATCGCGCTTGATCGACGAGAGCATCAGGTCCCCAAACTGACCGACAATGCTCACGATCAGCCCGAGACCGATCAGACGAATCGGCGTGTCCAACGCCGAGTCCGGCCAGATGAAATGCGCGATGATCGCGACGAGCGGTGTCGTGAGGATGATGGCGCCAATGGCACCGCCGACGGTTTTGTTTGGACTCGTGTTTGGCGCGAATTTGCGGCGGCCGACGAGATGGCCACAGATGTAGGCGAAGACGTCGTTCAATTCGACGGCAAAGACGATCAGCAAAAGAATTGGCCTAAAATTCCAATCGTTCGCGATGTAGCCAAGATGTCCGAGAGCGCAGCCAAAAAGGGCGAACCCGAGTACGCCGAGGCCGACACGCTGAATGTAGCCTTTCGGTTGATCGGCGATTAACCCGCCGACCGCGATCAACGCAACCGTCAAAGGAAACAACGCGAGAAAAAATCGATACCAATTGTCTAGCACGGCGAACGTGACAAAGAGAATACCGACCACAACGACCAGGCTGATCGTTCTTTCGCGAAACAATCCCGTGATCCGCGCGTATTCGCGGTAGCAAAGCAAACTCAGCAGCGCCACGGAGAGAATCGCCCAGAACGCGCCGGCTAAAATCGGAAGCAAGATCGACAATGCCAGCCAAATCCAGGAACGATACCGGTCCCACAATTCCTTTTTGCGCTGTGCGCTAGTACGACTCACGCTCGTCGCGAGCAGGATCAGCAACGGCGCGAGCACAAGCAGCGCAACTGCCGCAATGGTGAGTGCGCGCGTGACGCGATCGTCAAACGCGTGCTCGAACCCGAACAATCGCCCCCGCACGCTGTGATTCATGACAATGCGCCCACGATCCGTTTGAGCCGGCGAAACACTGTTACCACGCAACCGATCACGATGATTGCGAGCCCGATGCTGATCACGCTCACCTCTGTTTGGCCCATGTGAATCACGAGCCACGAACGCGGCACGATGGTCGCATAAAGGCCGATCACCGTGATCACGAGCATGCGATGTTGTTTCGCCATCGGCCCGCAAAATTCACTCTGCGCTCCGGCAATTTTGCCGGCCGCGCGCACATAAGCGGTAAAGATCGATAAGATGGTGGCGGCATAGCCGAGCGGTACATTTCCGCCATCG
>DATDFJ010000083.1:0-7994 GCA_036522675.1 Chthoniobacterales bacterium
TTTGGAATTGCGGCAGCGCATCGAAAAGTAGCACTGCGTTTTGTAAAATTTTCTTGACACTACATGCACGCGGACGTAACGTTCGCAGCACATGCAGGTGAAGATTCGGCTCGATCCGAAATCGTGGGAACAGCTGCTCGATCACCTGCCGCGCTCCTCCGCGCGCGTCGCAGTCAAAAACGCCCCCGAAGTCCATCTCGTCCGCCCGCAGCCGCAAAAAGTGAGGATCGTGACGTGTAACGTGCTGACGGCTACGGCTCTTCTCGGATGCGCCGCCGCGCATTGTCCCGAGGCGCTGCCGGAAATCTGGGAGAGCGTTCGTCTGGCGACGCCGACGAAAAAGCGCATTCCTAGTCCGCGCAGGCGGCGGATTATTCCCTCAGGCACCTCTTAGATTACCGGACGACACACCACCAAAAGGCATTTAGGTCGGTATGACTCACCCGAAGGCCTGGGTCCTTCGGCGATCGGGAACAATTTTTCATGCGCAGCTCGGAGTAACTTCCAAGTGCGCAATTTGCGGGCCGAGAAACGCCAACCGGACGTGATTGATCAATTGTAAAGTCTATCGTCCGCCAGCTCGCGGTTGAACCTCTGCATATAGCCCTGGAGTTTCTTTTCGAGTCGTCGTTGCGCATCGGCGTCTGCCACGGGCTCTAGGGTTGACAAGTCGAAGAGCCGGCTTGTGCCTCGCGGCCGGTATTCCACAACCCGGTTTTTTTCAGCGATCCAATAGTCGCCGTTCAGCTGGCTGAATGCGACGCCCGGGTAAGCCGCGTCAAAAACCGAGTGGCCGAAGTCGAGCAGCTTTGTCGTATCCATGCCAAGGAAATTTAAAACGCTCGGACCGATGTCGACGTGCTGCACGACCTTGTCCCGGTCGATGTTCGGCAGGCCGCCGGGGTGAAACATGATCAACGGCACACGATAAGCTTCAATGAGACGGCGGTAGACGGTCCGTGGGGCGGCCGTGTGATCGCCGGTGATGATGAAAAGCGTATGCGGGTACCAGGGCATCTTTTCGGCCGTCTCAAAGAATCTCTTTAACGCGTAATCGACGTAGCCGACAGATTCGAGGATCGGCAGCTCCCCTTTAGGGAAGACACCCTGGTACTGTGCGGGTATCTTGTAAGGATTGTGGGAACTCAACGTGAAGACGACGGACGCGAAAGGCTCTTTGTAGGTGGTCAGCTCTCGGTCGACAAATTGTAGAAACGGCTCGTCGTAAATTCCCCAGATTCCGTCGGAATCCTCCGGGTTGGGATATTCATTCAGGCCGTAATAGCGGTCGAAACCCATACGCTTCGAGAACACGTCGAAATACATCGTGCCGTTTTTGCCGCCGTGGAAAAAGCTCGTCGTATAGCCGCGTTCTTTGAGCAGCGAGCCAATGCCGACAAGGCGTTTTTGCTGCGCGCAGTAGAACGTCTCGTCCACCAAGTGCGGCAAGCCGGCGAGGATGGAGGGCGATGCATCGATAGACCGCCGCGCGTTGGCGAAATGATTCTTGAAGAGAATACCTTTCTGCCCTAACTCATCGAGAAACGGGGTATAGCCGCGCTTCGGATTGCCCATGCCCGTATATTGCGCCGACAGGCTCTCGACAATAATGATGACGACGTTGTCGAGCCGCTGTGTTCCAGCTCGAAAAGCTTGTTTAGGCGCCGGGTGTTGCTGGTTCAGTTCTCCCTCGGAAAGAAAGTGAAACTGTGACAGAGCGCGGCTGTCGCAGCCCGGCCGGCTTCGAATCAGGGTAAATGTTGTATTCAACGCAAGATGGGAAAGATTGAGGCCGTCGAAGACGTCAGCGTCGACCGTCGAGAGAATCTTGCCCTGTAGTCCGCCTCGCGTGCCCACAACAACGAGGCCGATCGCCAGCAGCATGACCACCGACTGGCGAATCCATGTGGAACGAGTGGGCTTTGGCCCAGGCGCCGTGACCCCGCCGGGGGTTAGATAATAAAAGAGCGCGATCAAAAGGACGCCTGCGATCGCCAGGTACCAGTAGTGGTAAGTCAACTGGTACGCCTGCGCGCCGATATCGGCTTTCATGTCCAGTAAGGTGGACGTGGAGCGCTGGCCGATGAACTTGAAATACTCGGCATCGACGAGGTTCAGGAGGAGAAACGGGGTATTGGAAAAGAAAAAAAGCCATTTGAGCGCTCTTTGGTACCACCCCAGCTCCCAAAACGGTCCGGGTAACAACGAGAAAAAAATGAATGCCGAATTGACCAAGCACATCGCGGATACGTCGAAGCGAAGGCCGACGAGGAAGGCATGGACGATCTCATGCGGCTCCTCCTGATGGAAATATTGAGAATTCGCGATAAAAAAGATCGCACGCAGTAAAACGTAAAACAGGAGCAACAGCCCAAACCGCGACAGCACCAACCCGACACGAGTCTTCGGTCGGTAGACACAATTAGCCATAAAGCCTCAGTGGTGGCGATTCTTCTACAACGCAATGCGGTTCGCAACCCGCACTGTGCGCAAATCGACAGATAAGCTGAACGCGCAGCGCTCGCCGTTCAGCTTCGGACGCCAGGAAGATTCGAAGAGCGCTGGAGTGATCAGAGCAGAAGGTTGTAGAGGTCGGCAGGTTTTAGGATACGGTAGGTATAACCTTCCAGCCGCATCAGGGGTTGGGGCGCGGAGTTTGTAAAATGCGCGATGGCGGCGGCTAACGCCGGCAGATGGAGAGACTGATCGGAGGCAATAAGCTGCTGCGAAGCGACGGAGCTTTTGAGAGCCTCTCCGAAGTCTTCGAGGGCCGCATCGACGGAGTTATCAATGTCCTCTTGGACGTCGCCGATCAAACCCGTATCGTCGGCGAAGTCGAAGGCAAAAAGGCTCAGCCATACGACGAGAACGCAGGCCGACTTCAAGCGGAGTGACATCTTCCGCGACTATAAGAGCTGGTGACTATGCTGTCAACTAATACGGAGGCAAAAGCTATTTATCTAACCCGCAAACCTCTGCGGGACTGGCGTCGCGTGTCGAAATAGTGCTGAGTAGATTTAACAAGCGGGATTCCGATTAAATGGCTGTCAGGAGCATGGCCGACGGCTATTTTTACGACGGAGTATGTCTACACTCGTTCAAAACGAGAAGGTTTTCCGCCGGGCCAAATGGTGGAGAACTGCCTCAACAGGCCCACTAGCACGATGGCACCGAGAACCGCCTTAGCATAATAGCTGAACAAACTGTCTTCCCCGACGACCATCCAGAAAAACAAATAGCCGCCGATGGACGCGCCGATAATCCCGAAAAAAATATCCAATAATTTTGCATAGCCCGGAAACAAGGTGTCGCCGTAGCCTTTTTTTTCAATTATTTTTCCCGTCAGCCAGCCGGTGATTCCGCCAACGACGATCCACAGTATTCCACCCATAAAACCTCCTTGTCGTCATTACGACCCGGAGAGGGGCGTGCCCCTCTCCGAATCGGAAGGTCTGTCTGGTGCGACCGCGCTAGCAGCGGTCTAGTGGGAGGTCGAATTCGTAACCTCAAAGGTCTCATATTGCGGAGACCTTCAACCACTCCAGACAGTGCCTTCAATACTTCGGTACTCTCGCCGCGTGTTTCAAACTCTCTTCGAGCTTACACGGATCACCGAGAGATTGACGTCCAATATTAGACAGTGTGAATAAGGAGTCGCGAAGCCGGAAAAGCGCGGATGAAAAATAAATCACGGTCTAGGGGCCTCCGCCATCGGCGCGCTGAGCGGCGATTCGGCCGTCAAATAATTGTTGATGCCCTGTTCCAGCCGGGCTGGAAACTCCGGCACAGGTCCCACGAGCTTGTCGCCGTATACTCTGAGCATGATTTCTCTGAAGACGGGAAGCGCGACCCTGGCGCCGGTCTCTTTGGGTCCGAGGGAACGGTTGTCATCAAAGCCGATGCGGACGCCGATCGTGATGCCTTCGGGACCGTAAGTAGAACCGACAAACAGCGCGTCCCTGAATTCATTGGTCGTTCCCGTCTTTCCTATAACGGCGATCGGGAAATCTCTGGAGTCGAGCGCATGGGCTGTGCCGCCGGGAATGCGCACGACGCCGCGCAACCCTTCCTGAATGAGCGGCAGCGCCGCTTCCCCGAGATCGACCGGCAGCTCGTCGTCTTCGCTGTCGAACAACACAGCCCCTGAATCGTCGGCAACTTGTCGGATCAAGTGGGGCTGAGCAAGAACGCCCGACGCGATCGTGCGGTATGCATTGGCCAGCTCGAGCAAATTAACTTCGGAAGCGCCCAACGCCGTCGTCGCATAGGGGTGCAACGCTGTGCGCACTCCTAAGCTTCGAGCGGTTTTGAGCACACTGGCGATGCCGACCTGCTTCGTGATCCAAACCGCGACGGCGTTTCTCGACTCCGCGAGCGCCTCCCGCAGCGGAATCATTCCCTTGAATTCGCCATCGTAATTCGCGATCCATTTCAGCCCCGCTCCATCCGGGACGCTGATGGGCTCGTCGGGTACCATAGATTGAAGGTTGAATGTTCCCTGTTGAAACGCCGCGAGGTAGACCATGGGTTTCATCGCGGAGCCGGGTTGGCGCAGGGACTTCGTGACGCGGTTGAAGTCGCTGTACGCCGCCGCGCGGTTTCGGTAGAATCGACGGCCGCCCGTCTCGGCGAGGATGCTCGCGTCGGCGTTTTTCAACACGACGACCGAACCCTGGACGACCCCTTTAGCGCTCGGGTGCCGCTGTTCATAAAATTCGAGGCCGCGCTCCAGCGCGTCGTTCATGATTCGCTGCACCCCGGCATCCACGGTCGAATGAACTTGGATACGTCCTTGGAGCAGGTCTTCGAGGCCGACATCTAGATGCCGGTCTTTAATCTCCTGAAGAACGCTTTCAACGACTGCGGCCGTCTGCAGCTTGTCGTTGTTCCTCGCGACCGTCCGAATCGGGCGCCGGACCGCCTCGCTCGCGGCCGGCCCGGAAATAAAACCGTTCGCCGCCATCAGCGTCAGCGTCTGATTTCTGCGCTTTAAGACTTTGTCGGTCCGAGGCGCGCTCGGCGCGTACACGAGCGGCGACTTTGCGATGCCGGCGAGCAGCGCCGCCTTGTCGGCATCATCCACGGTGAAAGCGCCGAGCGGCCGGCCGAAATAATATTCGGCCGCCCGGGCGAATCCGTACTGCCCGCGTCCCATGTAAATAAAGCTGGCGTAGCGGGCGAAAATCTCTTCCTTGGCGCGGCGTTTCGAGCCGAAACGCTCCCGCATCTCACTCTCGAGCCACAAAGAGAGGCGAATTTCCTCCAGCTTGCGAAACGCCATGTTGACGTTTCGCGCGCCGATCGCGAAGGACAGAATGCGCGGCAAGAGTCCGCCGTGCCGGAGCTGGCTGCTGTTTTCTTCCGCCGTGAGCGCGTTAAGGAAATGTCCGCGCACGAGTTGCTGCGTGATCGTCGATCCGCCTTGCGGAAAAATGATCGGATCATCGACCCCGTCGGATCTCGACAGCCCGACGAGGCGGGCCAAAAGAGTTCGCAGCCTGACTTTCCACAAGACCCGGGGAATTCCGGAGTAGTCGACACCGCTATGCGAGAAGAAGTTTTTGTCCTCCGCGGCGAGAATCGCATCGCGGACAATGGGGGGAATGCCTTTATATTCGGTGATCTGCCGGTGCTCCCTCGCCAGCTCGGTGAGCGGCGCGCCATGAACATCGTAGACGTGGCCTATCGTGGGAAACTCGAAGGCGGCGAAGGCGCGCACATCCGGCAGATCGCTGCGGTCGAAATAGACGTGATGGAATCCGATTGCAACGAGGAGCGCCGCGATCGCCAAGGCGCCGATCAGGACATAAACGGCGCCGCTCTTCCAGCCGAGTCCGGTCAGGCGGATACGACGAATGCTCGGAGCCGCCGCCAACGCGGCCTGCCCGATGCGCCTCGACCACGCCGGAGCGAAACTCGCGGAAGCCCATCGCGCGCGCAGATACGGCCCCGGGTGAGGGACGATTCCGAGGCCCACCAGTCCAGTGGCCACAGCCAGCACAAACAGAAACAGGTACAGCATAGCCCGTCCTAGATGGGTCTCGCCTTACCGCCACTGTCCGTCCGAAAGTGCTCAAAGACAATGGACTTAAGCCGGCGCCCGACTACTTGCTTCTCTGCACGGCGTCTGCGGCGTCCTGGGTTGCTTCGCCCCCGCGCTCGATGTCCCGCCCCATGCCATGGATCGTGTTGCAGCCCGCGGCCAGCAGCGTACCGAATGCAAGCGCCAACAATAGTATTTTCATTTCATCCTCCGTGATTGGGATTGACTACCATCGACACTCAACTTACTCGGACTCGGCAGACCTTGCTGTCCAGTACTGGACGGAATCGAAAAGAACTATCGGGCGAGGCGGAAAAGCAGTCGCCAATCGAGACCAAGAAAAATCCGCCGGACAAAGAAACGTACCGTCACGGCGGCGGTAACGGCAGCAGGCAGGAAAAAGCCCAAAACAACAGCACCAGCGCTAGAACGGCGGTCTGCAATGGCGTCCTCGTCAGCCTGAACACCCCGGCCTGCTCCGGCGTATCGGTCGTTACGCCCGCACAGACAATCTTCATTCAAGCATGCTCTTCGGCAAGCAACTTAGCCGGCCGTTGCTGGCGACCTGCTTACGTCGAGAAGTTCATCGAACAGCGCGCGGTAGTGCACAACCGCCCGACGCAGGTCGGCGTCGTCGCGGCGGTCGCGTGAGGCGATCGCCCGCGCTTCTAGGTAATGCGCCACTACGTCAGGATGGTCCACCGCTAGGGCGGCTGCCTGGTGATCAAAGTCCGACATGCGATAGCCGCGCCTTCGCATAATATCACGTGCCAGTTGCTCGGCTTCGCCGACGGTCCACTCTGGATTGTCAACGAAGCGCCGCTGTAACGATTCCCACGTTTCAACGAATCGCGCGGTCTCCATGGTCGTCAAGGGGCGGATTTCAACCCGGTCCTTACGGTTTCGTTTTGCGCTCGTTCGCATGACGGACCAGAACGCCCACGTAGCGGTCATCAGAAAGACCGCGGCAGCAATCGCTGCCCAAGGTTGAGTTTCGATCGCTTCGATCATTTTCATTCCAATGGCCTAGCCAGTCAGCCGAGGTTGGCCACATAATCGGCGAGCTTCACCTCTTTGATGACGAGAAACTCATCTGGGTTCGTCTCGATCAGCCCCAGGTTGTGAAATCTTTGCATGAAAATACTAACCCTGGATTGCGTCGCGCCCACCATGCGCGACAATTCTTCGTGGCTTATTTTCAGTTCGATGCGAATGCTGTGGGGATCGCGCTTGCCCATCGTTCGAGCGATCCGCAACAGCGTCTTGCCAAGCCGCTGTTCGCTGTCGACCGTCACCAGGTTGGAGATGATCTGCTGCTGGTCGGCAATGCGCACCGCGAGATACTGGACAAACCCCTCGAACAGCGATTCGTCTTTCAACCGCGCAAAAAAGCGATCGCAGGGGATTTGCTTTAAAACCGTTTCCTGCATCGCGACCGCCGTCTCCGCGCGCGCATCCAAGCCTGACAAACACAGCTCGCCGAAAACATCTCCCGCGGCATGAACGGCAAGGATGCACTCCCTGCCCTCCGTGGCGAGCATGAGCAGCTTGATCTGCCCGCTTTCGATGAAATAAACCTTCTCGTCCCGATCGCCGCGGCTGTAAACGGTTGCGTGCGGCTCGATCTTGATAGAATGGGAATTAAGGGTCTCGCGCTTGAGGGAATCGCGGAGCTTCTGCTTGAACATGTCCACTTGGGGATACTCTTCAATCATGATCCCATCTCCTTCGATATTGCCGCAGTCAAAACTTTTTCCGTCTCAATGTGAGTTCTCGTGTCGATCGGAATCCCGATCGGCGCGCCGGTCGTTCCCCTCATAGCGGTTGTCGTACCTGTAATATCCGGGATAATAATCCCCATGCCGCCCGCCGTCGCCGCGGTAGTTCCATTCGCACCCGCTTGAAGCCAGGAGCGAACCGGCCATGAGTGTTGCGCCAATAATTACTATGA
>DATDFJ010000084.1:0-8100 GCA_036522675.1 Chthoniobacterales bacterium
GTTTTGCCAAACAATCTGCATGTCGATCATCCGCGATTTTTCGCGTTTGTTCCGGGCCCGAACAATTTCGTGAGCGCGATGGCCGACGCGCTCGCCGCCGGATTCAACATTTTCAATGGGACGTGGTTTGGCGGTTCCGCCGCCGCCGCGCTCGAGCTGGGAGTGGTCCGCTGGCTTTGCCGCGTCTGCGGGTTACCACGCGACGCCGGCGGTTTATTTGTCAGCGGCGGTTCGATGGCGAACCTGACGGCGCTGGTCGCCGCGCGGCACGCGAGACTGAATGATCGGATCGATGGCGCGGTTGTTTATTTTTCCGATCAAACGCACTCCTCGGTCGAGCGCGCTCTCCGCGTCATTGGTTTTGCGCCGGAGCAACTGCGCAAGATCGGGTCGGACCGCGAGTTCAAATTGCCGCCCGATCGGGTGCGCGGGGCGATCGCCGAAGATCGGGCGGGCGGCTTGCGGCCGTTCTGCATCGTCGCGAACGCCGGCACGACCAATACCGGCGCGATTGATCCGCTCGGCGAACTCGCTGACCTCGCCGCGGGCGAAAAGCTTTGGTTGCACGTGGACGGCGCATTTGGCGCGGCCGCGATCTTGTCCGAGCGCGGCCGCGAGCTTTTGCAGCGCGTTGAACGTGCCGACTCGATCAGCCTCGATCCGCACAAATGGTTGTTTCAGTCGTTCGAATGCGGCTGCGTGCTCGTGCGCGACGCCGCGGTGTTGAAATCGGCCTTCCAGATCAAGCCGGATTACCTGCGCGATGTTCATCGCGTCGTCGAAGAATTCAATCCCTGCGATTACGGTGTGCAGTTGACCCGCAGTTTTCGCGCGCTGAAAGTTTGGCTCTCGCTCGAAACGTTTGGCGTCGCCGCCTTTCGCGAAGCGATTAGCCGCGGGTTCGCGTTGGCCGAGCTCGCCGAGCGCGAACTGCGCGCCCGTGCCGGCTGGGAAATTCTTTCACCGGCGCAGATGGCGACGGTTTGTTTCCGGTTTGGCTCCGATGAGGAAAAACAAACCGCGCTCGTCGAGGCGATGCTGCGAGACAGCTTTGCGCTTTTGACGTCAACGACGTTGCGAGGGGTAACCGCGCTCCGGCTTTGCACGATCAATCCGCGCACGACCAAGCAAGACATTATCGAGACGGTGAAACGACTCGACCAACTTGCGCGCGAATTGTAGGGCAACCGTATCGGTTGCCAAATCCATGCGGCATTGCGGCAAGCGAAGCGCTTGCCCTACAATTGAGATTAACGCGCTGTCGCGTTGCGAATCGCGATCCAGAAGACAAGCAGGACAGACATGACTTTAATCCTTGTGGCGAATAGATCCGGCACCGGTGACGCGTTTCTCAAGCGTCTTCGGGTTGCCGTAATAGGTCACGTCACCTGCCCCAGTGATATCGACGCGTAGCGTGTCGGACGCGCTCACCTGCGCACTGGCGGCGCCGGTGCTGGAAATCTGCACAGACCGCGCCTGCAACATTTTCGCCTTTAGATCGGCGGCGCCGGTCATATCCGCGAGCAACTCATCGACCGTACCGTCGAGGGTGATATCAGCGGCGCCGCTGGATTCGACGGCGAACCTGGTTCCGCTGAGCGCGGGGACTCTTAGATCACTCGCGCCGCTGAGTTTGGCGCCGGTGCGCGTGGGACTGGAAATGACCACGTTGACGTCGTGGCTTGCGCGGACGCGCTCGCGGGTGCGCAATTCAAGGCGGTTGTCGATCTTCCGCGTTTCGATGTGGGGAAGAAGGTTTTCGTCGGTCGTAATGCTGATGGCAGGCGGCCCGCTGCGCCATTCAATCTTAAACGCGCCGCCTTTGGTATAAATTTCTGAAAACTCTCCGATCGGGCGCTGGTCGGTAACGACGTGACCGTTGCCACGGATTCCTGCCCAATCGCAGCCGCCGATGGCCAACCCCAGAACACTGAGGAACACTGAGGCGAGCTTGTTCATAGATTTCATTCGATTGGATGTGGCCCCACGCATTTTGGATTCAAAAAAAGAGAGCCTATCTACTTTGTGATTTTGAGCTTGGCGGAATCGATCAGCTCGGCGTCGAGGTAAACATCGACGCGGTAATCGCCGACCGCCCAGCCCTCTTCAGGCCGGGAGAGAGTAAGCGTGCCGTAGGCGTCCGGGTTATTCGCAATCGCCGATGCTTCGTCGATGATATAATCGGGCGGCGCGAGGTTGGCGACGTTCTCCGCGATCCAGACCGCCCGGATTTTGGCTCGGAGCGGCAGATCACGCCCCTGCCAACGGGCATAAATTTTCGGCGTGTCGGCGGGGAACTGATCGGTCGCGGCGCCTTGCGCAGTCTTCCCGAGCGTGAGCGAAACTTTTTGCGGCGACGGAAGTCGTTTCACCTCGGGGCGCGGCGCGATTTTCGGCGGCTCTTTTAATTCCAGCGAGATGCGCCTCACCAAATTGCCCTCCGGCGTTTTTGTGGCGGTCACGTCTTTGACGATGCCGGTTCCGGGAACGAACCAGCGGTCGATCGTCATCGACACCGGCTCGGTTTGCATGCCGCGAATGTGAAAGGCGCGGAATGTGCCGGCCGGAACATCGACATCTTCCGCTGCGAGGATTTGGTAATGCTGGCGCACCTGCGAGCCGCCGACTTTGCTGACAAAATCCCAGCCCAGGCCGGGTTCAAACGGTGCGACGACGATCGGCTGCGCCGGGTCGAGCGCGCTAACTTTGCCATAAGCATCGACCCGAGCGGCGCAAAAAATCCCGTGCTCGTTCACGATCATCAGGTCGGTGTTGGTGATCACGCCATCGCGCAGCATTTCAAATTTCAGCAAGGTGCGAGCGTTCAGATCTTGTGTGCCGCTGAGGCGATAGACAGCAAGCCGACGAATCTTTTCTTCCACCGCAGCGTTCGCAGCAGAAAAGGAAAATCCCGGGCCTGCCTCTTCGGTCATTTCATAGAGCCAGGTGTTGCCCTCGCCGGTAGGTAGTAACGGCTCAACCGCGGCCTGCGCAATGGCGGCCGTGCCGACGAGGACGATGAGGAACCGCTCCACGCAGGCGACGCTAGAAAGCCGGCCCACTCGGTCAACCTCTCCTCGTCAGGCGCGATGCACTTCGCTATTTTTTCGGAGATGCACAAACCAATCGTGAGAACGCCCGCGTGGATGTCGATCTTGGCGATGCTTGTCAGCGCTTGTTGCGAAAATTTGGCGCGCGCGCAGGAAGCTGCGCCCGGTTCGCGTCACGTCGTGCTCGCGGTTTGGGACGGGATGCGCCCGGATATGGTGACGGAAAAAAATTGTCCGGTACTTTGGCGCCTCGCGCACGAAGGCGTCACGTTTCGCAATCACCATTCGGTTTATCTCACCGCCACCGATGTGAATGGCGCCGCGCTCGCCACCGGCATGTATCCGAACCACAGCGGGATCATTGCCAATCACGATTACTATCCAGGTATCGATGTGGGCAAACCCGTCGATGTCGAAACTCTCGACGCCGTGCGCCGCGGCGACAAAGTTTCGAATGGTAGATATGTCGGCGCGCCAACCATCGCGGAGATGGTTCGAACGGCCGGAAAAAAAACGGTCATTGCGTCAGCCAAAGGAGTCGGTCTTCTCTTCGATCGAAAGGAAGCGGGACGCGAACCCGCTTCGGTCAACCTTTTTGAAGGTCACACCCTCCCGGCAAGCGCCACCGCGGCATTCAGAAAAGCGCTCGGCGTTTTTCCTGAACTAAACAGAAGAAACTTTGCGCAAACCGACCAATGGACCTGCCAGGCATTGACCGAAATTCTTTGGAAGGACGCTCTGCCAAGTTTTTCGCTTCTCTGGTTGAGTGAACCGGACGGCACGCAACACCTCACCGCGCCGGGTTCGGACGCGGCACTGCGCGCGATCAAATCGAGCGACGACAATCTCGGGCGCGTTCTCGCCGCGCTTGATCGACATCATGAGCGTGACAACACCGACGTTCTGGTTGTGTCCGACCACGGTTTTTCGACGATCGGCCGCTCGATTGACCTGAGAAAAATTCTAAAGGACGCCGGCTTTGATGTGTTTACGGAGTTTTCAAGCGAAGCGCGCCCCGGGCAAATCATGCTCGCAGGAAACGGCGGTAGCGTTCTCTTTTATGTCGTGAATCGCGAAGTTGTGGTGATCCGCAAACTCGTTGAGTTTTTGCAACAATCGGATTTCGCCGGTGTGATTTTCACACGCGACAAACTCGATGGCACTTTTCCGCTCGAGGTGGCGAAGATCGATAACCAGCATATGCCAGAGGTGGTGCTGGCGTTTCGGTGGACGGAAACAGCAAACGCGTACGGTATTCCCGGGACGATCGATGCCGATTGGCAGCGAAAAGCGGGCGAGGGTACGCATGCAACCTTGAGCAAATTTGATGTTCACAATGTGCTTGTCGCCGCGGGCCCGGATTTTATTCGCGGTCAAACTGACGATGTGCCGAGCAGCAATGTCGATCTTGCGCCGACTATTTTGCGCATCCTTGGTCTTACGCCACCGCAGCCGCTCGACGGCCGAATCGTGGCGGAGGCGATGGTCGATGGCGCACGAACCGTGGCGCGAACGGAGACGCGAACGCTGGAAGCAACGAAAGATTTTTCATCGGGAACATGGCGACAATTCCTTCAGATCTCGCGCGTTGGCTCAACCGTTTACGTCGATCAAGGAAACGGGAACTTCGTAGATGGAAAGCATCCTTGAGTAGCACAGCCACAGGTACGGCGGGGCCGATTACCGAGTCCAGTCCGGTGCACGATTCCCAGACCGAAGTGAGTCTTGCTTCGGTGGACACTTTGGGCCGAAGATATGCGCGGTTGCCGGGGAGTCGGCTGATCGATAGGGCACAATTGCGTTCGCAGTAATTAGCTACCGGCCAATTTTATTGCATTACTCGGCAATGAAGAGCGAGTTTAGCGGCAGCGGCGTTACTGATGCGGCCGAAGACTTTATCGATCTTTTTGCGCCTGCAGCCAAATGCCCAGCCATGCCAATCAGTTTGGAGCGATAAAAAGATTCGACCCGATGCGGTCGCAACGCCCGCCAAATCCGATTGGTACTTAGAACAAATCGGCCGGGCATGTTATGCTTGGAGCGAGAGCTTTCGCTTTGGTGGAGACTGATCGGCGACCGAGAAGAACCAATTCTCCTGTACCGATTCGTCGGGCGAAGGTTTAGAGTAGACTGGGAAAATTAATGGAGGAAAGGGAAATGAAAGTGTTTACGTTATTGAGACTAGCCATTCTGGCAGTCGGCTGTCTCGGGGTTGCTGGACTCGCCCGCGCCCAGGGCCACGGCGGCGGCGGATTTGGTAGCGGCGGCCCACAAGGATTTGGCCCGATGAACAATCCGGGCTTGAGCCACATGAGCAGCCAGGGCCAGCAGAGTTCGTCGTTTGGCCGGCAAACCGCGGCGAATGCGAGCGACAAGAATGCGACCGACGAGAATCGACGCCGCCTGCGCCGTGCGCACAGGGCCGATCTACGCCACGACCAAACCGAGCTGCGCCAGGACAAAATCGACGCGAGTCAGCAGAGACAGGTTAAGGCTGCAGACGTTCAACAGGTGCGTGCAGATGAACAGCAGCTGCGCGAAGACAGAGCGGCAGGAGACCGGACCGCGGTCAAGCAGGACATAACTAGGCTGCGGCAAGACAAGCTCCAACTGCGGCGAGATAAACGCGCGCTGCGCGGAGACAAGCTCGAGGTGCGCAGAGACCAAGCCGGTCTGCGCCGAGATGAAAGCACTGGTTCCGGTACCACGCGAACTGGCACTCACATCGGAGAGTAAGCGAGTCACAAGACGACAATGGCGGCAGCCTGAGCGATCAGTTGCCGCCATTTTCCTGTCACAGCCGGGCGAAACTGTGCGCCGGAATTATGGGAACGTGGAAGGCAGAGCCGCCTGATCTGTGCTGGCCATGAACTGATAGCCGCCGCCATCTTCCTCCACAACGCCTTGCGAGTTCAACACCACAAAACCGTCTTGTCCACTGATGCTTCCAAAGCTGACAGTGATGTAGCCATACTGGTCAGCCGTGATAGCGGTGACGGGAATCGGCGGTGAGAAGCCGGCGATCGGGGTGATGCTAAAGTTTTTCTTCTGCACTTCAACAGCCTGATCACTCAGGTTTGTTCCGATCACGACGAACTTTTTGTTAGCCGCCATCGAAGCCGAAGCTGACGTGCCACCGACAAGCGGCAGATTGATCGTGTTGGACAGCGTCACGGTCACCATGTCGAACGAAGGGCTGATCATGTCGGTCTTTGTGTAAACGTAGAGCGTGACAGCGTTCTGATTCGTGCCTGCCGCCGTATCGACGACGTAAATGGAACGAGTGACCGTGTTTGTACTCAGATCCGTTGTTGGATAGCCTTCGATGATTGCGCCCGCCTTGCCAAATGGCCCCAGCGTGCCCGAGCCGTAGCAGCCGCTGCTTCCCGATGTAGAGCCGCACACGATCCAGGTCAGCACCGAGTCAGCCATGTTCGGGAAATAATTGGTGAACAGTGTTGAATCAATCGGCGTAGCTGCCGGGGCGACTGTTTGGCCGTTCGATGATTTCGCTACGGCGCCGCTGGGCTGAAAATGCGTGACCTCGCCGCTGCGATTGGTAAACGAGGTCATCCGCCATCTGGAATCGTACGCATACAAATCGCGTGTGCCATCCACGTATCTATAGGAAACCATGTGGCCCTGCCGATCGTAGACAGGTCCTTCCGAAATCGAACGAATGTTCTGACCGAAGAGACTGGTGGCGCTAACGAGCAAACCTGCAATGATTGTTTTCATAAGCTGTGGGTCGATAAGAACGCCGTTTTTTATGCGTTCTTGCTGAAAAACGCAACCGAGAATTCTCGGCGCTCAGATCACTCCAGCGCGCCGTAGCGCCGCTGGCGGCGGCCGTATTCTTCAACGGCGGCAGAGAGGTCTTTCTTGGTGAAGTCGGGCCAGAGTTTCGAGGTGACGTAGATCTCAGTGTAGGAGAGTTGCCACAGCAAAAAGTTCGACAAGCGCATCTCGCCTGAGGTGCGGATGAGCAAATCGGGATCGGGATAATAACGGGTGTAAAGATGTTTACTGAACATCTCGACGTCGATCATCGCCTTGTCGATATGGCCAAGCTCGATCGCGCGGAGCAGGCTCTTGATCCCGTCGATAATCTCGAGCCGGCCGCCGTAACTGAGCGCCAGGATTAATGTCAGTCCATTGTTGCCGGCTGTTTGCTCGATCGTTCTGTGCAGTTGGTCCTGGCACGCGCGCGGCAAATCGGTGAGTCGCCCGATGGCCTGCAGCCGCACATTTTTTTCGATCAGCTCGGGTGTTTTCTCTTTGAGAAACTTTTCCAGCAGCCGCATCAGCGCGTTCACTTCGCCTTTCGGCCGTTGCCAGTTTTCCGCCGAAAACGCGTAGAGCGTCAGATATTCGACCTTCAAATCGGCGCAGCCCTCGACGCATTCGCGCGCGGCTTGCGCGCCCTGCTCGTGTCCTTTGATCCGCGGCAGTCCGCGCGCCCGCGCCCAGCGGCCGTTCCCGTCCATAATGATGGCGATATGGCGAGGGACAGCTTTGCTGCTCGCCGCCATGGCTAGACAATAATCGTTTGTCCGCGCGCCGGCCCAACGCTGACGATCGACAACGGTGCGCCGGTCAGCTTGCAAATGTATTTGAGATAATCTCTTGCCGCCGCCGGCAACTGCGAAAATTTGCGGGCCGAGTGAGTCGACTTTTTCCACCCGGGCAATTCTTCATAAATCGTCTCGCAATTGTTAAGCTGGGTCGCATCGCAAGGCGGAACGTGGAGACGTTTTCCCGAAAGCCGATAAGCGACGCACACCCGGATTGAGTCGAGGGTGTCGAGCCCGTCGAGGTTGGTGACGGCAAGTTCATCGATGCCATTGATCATGCAGGCATAGCGGGTTGCCACGGCATCGAACCAGCCGCAGCGTCGCGCTCGCCCGGTCGTAGCGCCAAATTCGCGTCCGAGGTTGTGCAGCATCTCGGCAAATTGTCGATCTTCGCTCGGCAACGGTCCCTCGCCGACGCGCGTTGTATAGGCCTTCATCACGCCAACGACGCGATCCATGCGATGTGGCGGCACGCC
>DATDFJ010000085.1:0-2079 GCA_036522675.1 Chthoniobacterales bacterium
ATCGGCGTTGCTCTTTGGCTTCAGAGACACGCCGCGACACCGCACGATGCCGACACGCGAACGGCGATTGAACTGGCCGAAAGCAGCGCCGCATCACCTCGGCCGAATTCCTCGCCAGCCGCCTCAGCGTCAGAACACAGCCACATGAAACGCGCGCTCGACCGCGCCCGTGAAGTACGCGACCAAGCTCGTGCCCACACCCAAGCCGCGCAGGACTCTCAGCCGTAAGGGAACCGTCTCCAAGCAGCTAGAATAGGGACGGGTGCTCAACGGGCATCGGAAAGATCCAGCGCTCACTAAGCAACGGGATTTCTTCGATGCTAAAACGCCTACAGCCCGGAGCCCGACAGATGCGTCGCGGAATCAAAATAGGCATTGCCGTGGCTGGCCTTGTCGTCGTGTTACCAGTTGTCGGCATTATCGCCATCATCGGGCTCTTTGTTGGCGTGTCGCAGTTTAATCGCGATGTTTCGCTACTCGGGAAATACTCCCTCCAAATCATGGCAGTTGATCATCGACGGAAAACAGCGGAGTCGCAGCGAACATGGTTTTTCACAGCGAGCCGGATACCGCCCGCCAGGATCGGCCGAGATCGAATGGTTTGGCGCTGATGCCCTGCGAATGCAGCGAGACCGGAATATGCTAGAATACGATCGATGGCAGATGATCGCTGGTGAACCGCGGAGGTTCGCTGGAGGAAAGTCCGAACACCATACGGCAGCATGCCGCGTAGAATACGCGGGCGGCGCAGTTGAAAAATTGCGCTGACGGAAAGTGTCACAGAAAAGACACCGCCGGTTCTTTGACAGAAAACTGTAGGGGAAGCTACTTGCTTCCCGTTTGAATCGGCAAGGGTGAAAAGGCGAGGTAAGAGCTCACCGCGCGCGGAGCAATTCGCGCGGCAGGAAAAACCCCATGCGGTGCAAGACAAAACAGAGGAAGGACAGCCGGTCCGACAAGATCCTCGGGTATGTCGCTTAGATAAATGATCATCCACGACAGAATTCGGCTTACCGCCATCAAACACATGAAGGGCGCTTTCGGAAACGAAGGCGCCCTTCGCTTTTACTACGGCTACTCGATCTTGCGCCAGACGATGTCTTCGTTGTTCCGGCGATCGATTAGCGCGTCAACTTTGCTGTTCTCGGCGTAACGAAAGAGAATCCGGCCCTCGACGCCTTTACGAAAGAAAATCTCTGACGCTTCGGGGAACAGCTGTTCCTTTTTGCCTTTGCGCTCGACAAATAACCCGTCGCCTTCGACTGAAACCTTGCGCGTCTGTCCGGGCGCGAGTTCGTAGGTGCCGGCAAAATCCGGCAACTTCTTGATGTCGATCCTGCCGATGGCTGGATCCTCGTAAAACCGGAACACCTGGCTCGCTGCGATCTGCCACACGTCGTTGCGACGCAGCCAAGTGTCGGTAACGTGATAGCGCGCGGTCAGGTGTTGGCCGAACACCGTTTCGGTTTCATCGACATCGTAACTGAGAATTGCGGTGTCGCCTTGGATGAGGCTTTTCGCTTTGCCGACTTTGATCGTGCCGGAGTAACCCTTCGGCAGCGGCTGAATGTCGGCGACGAGTTCCGCCTTGGTCATATTGCGCCCCTTCTCATCGAAGAAGAGACAGTCATCCGCGAAGTATTTCTTCCAGACATCGGCGTTCCCAGCCGTGACCGCATCGAAAAGTTCCTGCGCATGCCGCATCAGCTCGTCTGACAAGCCACCTATTTCAGTTGATTCGGCGCGCGCCGGAAGAACAACTGCCGCAACGGTGATAGCGGCCATGAAAAGAGATTTGAGGTGCATGCCCGATCATCCTCAGCGTTTAATCCCGGAGCGAGTTTAAAGCGGCTCGAGCAGCACGGGCTCCGCATTTTTTCCGGCTGGTTCGCTATTTGTTCCAACCATGCGATACTACGCGATCTTACCGCAAGGCCACCGGATCGATTCGCTCCGCCTGCCTCCAGTCTCCTCGCAAAAGTACTTTGAACTCAATCACCGCCGACACTATTCCCTCGCGATCTATCTTTCGCCGTTTCCCGATTGAACGCATCAACTGGATGACCAGCTCGTTCCTCA
>DATDFJ010000086.1:0-8182 GCA_036522675.1 Chthoniobacterales bacterium
GCCCTAACTTGCGACGGCTGGCGGAAGATCCATGGAAGGAAGTCTCGGTCACGTTATCTGGACGGTCTGTTATCTGAGCGTACTTGCGGGTCTTTCCGCCTACGGCGTCCATCGCTATTTCATCATCTACCTCTTTCTGAAGAACCGAAAGCGTGTAGTGGTTCCGGCGCGGCGGTTTGACCCGCTGCCGAAAGTCACCGTGCAGTTGCCGATCTTTAATGAGGTCTACGTCGTGGAACGCCTGCTCCGCTCAGTCAGCGAGCTGGACTACCCGCGAGATCGTCTCCAGATCCAAGTATTGGACGATTCAACCGACGATACGCGCGAGCTGACTGCCGCCTGTGTGAGCGGGTTGCGCGAACGCGGCTTCGATGTGCAGCTCATTCATCGCGTCGACCGCACCGGATTCAAAGCGGGAGCGCTCGCGCTGGGCTTGGAATCGGCGGACGGCGAGTTTGTCTGCATTCTGGATGCCGATTTCGTTCCGCCGCCCGATCTGCTCCGGCGCACGATCCACTTTTTCAGCGATCCGAAGATCGGCATGATCCAAACGCGTTGGGGACACCTGAACCGCGGCTACTCATTGCTTACTCGGGTGCAGGCGATGTTTCTTGATGGTCATCTCTTGCTCGAGCAGACCGCGCGCAGCCGCAGTGGGCGCTTCTTCAACTTCAACGGCACTGCCGGGCTGTGGCGGAAAGCCTGTATCGAGCAATCCGGCGGTTGGCAACACGATACGCTTTGCGAAGATCTCGATCTGAGCTATCGCGCACAGCTTGCCGGCTGGCGATTTATCTTTCTGCCGGATGTAGTCACTCCGGCTGAGCTGCCGGTCGACATGAATGGCTTCAAATCGCAACAGCATCGCTGGACGAAGGGTTCCGTCCAGACATGCAAGAAGCTCCTGCCCAGCATCTGGCGCAGCAACTTGCCTTTCTTTATCAAATTGGAAGCGACCGGCCATTTGATGTCGAACTTTGCCTATTTGCTGCTGGCTTGTTTATGCGTGCTTTTGCATCCGTCGGTGGGCGGCCCGCAAGGCGGTTGGTTGCGCACGCTCTTGATTGACTTGCCGATCTTTCTCGCGGCGTCGGTGTCGGTGGCGGTGTTTTACATTTGCGCGCAACGAGTGCTGCATCCCCGCACGTGGTTAAAGGAGATTCTTTTCCTGCCGTGTCTGCTCGCGCTCGGCATCGGCCTTTCCCTCAACAATGCGCGCGCCGTCCTGGAAGCCTTAATCAATCACAGATCCGATTTCACGCGCACGCCCAAGTACGGTATCGAACACCGTTCGCAGCCGTGGCGGGCGTGCAAATATCGCCCGCTCAAATCGACTTGGCCGGTGGTGGAGATGATTTTCGCGATCTATTTCACATACTTCGTCTGGTTCGCGATCGTCCATAAACAATACTTCTCGGTACCTTTCCTGCTCATGTTTCAGAGCGGCTTTCTTTATGTGTCGCTCTCCTCATTGGGCTGCTGGCGCCCACGGTTCAGCTTCGGAGGGTCGCGCGAGACGGCCGCAGTTACCGCGTGACAAAAACCAGATTTTCTGCTAAAACAGCGCCCATGTTCCGCCCATCTGTCATCGCTGCCAGCCTGTTTCTCGCGAGCGCGCTCCAAGTTTTCGCGCAAATCGATACCGATCGCATCATCATCAGCGTCCGCGACCAGAAGCTGATGCTCGTGCAAGACGGCGCCGCTGTTGCAACATATCCCGTCTCCACCTCAAAGTACGGACTGGGAGATGGTTGGGGCAGCATGGCCACCCCGCTCGGCTTCTTCCAAGTCGCGCAAAAAATCGGCGATTACGCGCCGCTCGGCGCAGTCTTTCACAATCGCCGCTGGACTGGGGAGGTTCTCTCCCCCAATGCGCCCGGCCGTGATCCGATCGTCACGCGGATCATCTGGTTGCGCGGCCTCGAAGCTTCCAATGCTCACGCGTTCAGCCGCTGCATTTACATTCATGGGACTCCGCAGGAGAAGATCATCGGCCGGCCCGCGAGCTACGGCTGTATCAGGATGAAGTCGAGTGATGTCACCGCGCTTTATGGTCAGGTGCCACTTGGGGCCTTCGTCCAAATCCTGCCTGATCGCTTGCCAAAGCTTCCCAAAGGAAAGCTCAGAACCGCGCCGGCTGAACAAATGACCGCAACCGTTTCTCGGGCCGCTCCAGTAAAACCAGCGACAGCTCCCGAGCGGAAAGCGCGCACACCAGTCATGCTCGGCTCGATTATCCGCGGTTAGGCCGCGCAGATCGTAGCCAGCTTGACAAGGCGCTCCGGCGCCGCGACCATCCGCTCCCGTTTTTTTCCAATGGCTAATACAAGATCTGCAGCCAAACGCGCCCGGCAGAGCGCGGCTCGGTCAGGGCACAATCGCAGCGTGCGCGCGCGCCTGCGCAGCCTCCACAAACGCACGCGCGCTGGCGGAAAGCCCAACGCGCCCGAAGTTTACGCGCTGATCTCGGCCATCGATAAGGCGGCCAAAAGCGGCGTGATTCATCGAAACGCCGCTGATCGACGCAAGGCGCGGCTAAACAAACTGCTGGCCGCAGCGAAATGATATCTGTAGCCGCTTCCCTGCGGGAAGCGCCCTGTATCGCGCGTCTCACAGAGCCGCGGCTACAGCGGAAATGCATCTTTGCATATCGCGGCGCTCGACTAAGTTTCTGCCGATGATTCCTGCCATTCTTCTCGTCGTCGCCGCCGTCGCGTACCGGATTATCGCTGGTCTGTTGATTACTTCCGGTGTCACGTGGCTCGCTAACTTTGCGCCATTGGCCGCGCTTGCGCTCTGCGGCGGCGCCTATTTTCCGCCGCGATTGAAATTCACCGTGCCGCTCGGCGCGCTTTTCATTTCCGACCTGATTTTGAATTACCATTACGGAGCGCCACTGCTGGCGTCGCATACGCTTTCGCGGTATTTGGCTCTCGCGCTCGTCGGCTTGGTCGGCGTTGGACTGCAAAATCGCGCTTCACTGAAAACCTTGCTGCCGGCCTCACTGCTTGGATCGACGATCTTCTACGTCATCACCAATGCGTTTTCGTGGCTAAGCGACGCGGGTTACACAAAAACCTTCTCCGGCTTGATCCAGGCTCTGACCGTCGGATTGCCGCAATACAGCGCCACGCCCACCTGGATGTTCTTTCGCAATTCTCTGCTCAGCGATCTTTTCTTTACTTTGCTGTTTGTCGTTTGCATGAACTTCGGCGCAAAGGGGGCGCGCGCCGGCGTCGAAGCAGCTCTGCCTCGGGTCGCGTAAACTCCGATGCAGCGGCCCGAGCAACGCGACGAGGTCGAGATGCTCGCGCTGATGCTGTTGATTCGGCGTTTCGAGGAACGCGCGAGCCAGCAATATCAGGCGCAGAAAATCGGCGGCTTCTGTCATCTCTACATCGGCCAGGAAGCGGTCGTGACCGGCGCAGTCGCGGCCGTGCGCGAGGACGATTACATCATCACCGCCTATCGCGACCATGCGCACGCGCTCGCCCGCGGCACAACCGCCGACGCGTGCATGGCCGAGCTTTTCGGTAAACAAACCGGTTGCTCGTTAGGCTTGGGCGGCTCGATGCACTTTTTCGATCGCAAAAATCACTTCTACGGCGGGCACGCGATCGTCGGCGCGCACGTGCCGCTCGCTGCTGGCATGGCGTTCGCCTCCAAATATCGCGGTGAAGATCGCGTGACACTGTGCTTCTTCGGCGACGGCGCGATTAACCAGGGTTCCTTTCACGAGGCACTCAATTTAATCGCGCTCTACAGCCTGCCGGTCGTCCTGATTTGTGAAAACAATCTCTTCGCCATGGGCACATCGGTGAAAAGATCGACATCTCTCAAACAAATCGTCGATCGCGCCGAAGGCTACGATATTCCCGGCGAAATCATCGATGGGATGAATTTTCGCGAGGTCCGCGACAAGCTCAGCGAAATCGTCACTTCGATTCGTAAAGATCCGCATCCGGCATTTGTGGAGATTCGCACTTATCGCTACCGCGGTCATTCCATGTCCGACCCCGCGAGTTACCGAACAAAAGAGGAGCTGGAGAAATACCGGCTGGATGATCCGATCACGCGTTTGCGCGCACAGCTCACCCGCGAGGGCAAACTTACGAACGAGCAGTTCGATCAGCTCGACAAAAAAGCGAAAGAGACCGTGATCGCGTCGGTCAAATTCGCCGAGTCGAGTCCCGAGCTCCCGGTCGAAAAAGTTTACGACTACGTCTATTTCAACGGAGCCGTAGAGGCAGGCGTGCCGCCTGCAGAACGTCAGGAAAGTGCGGCCGGCAGGGCCGCCGCTACAGAATGAGAGAGATCACGTATCGCCAGGCGCTCAATGAGGCGCTGGCGGAAGAGTTGGAGCGCGATCCGAACGTTTTCCTGATGGGCGAGGAAGTGGCCGAGTATCAGGGCGCCTACAAAGTCAGCTCCGGATTGCTCGAGCGCTTTGGACCGAAACGCATCATCGACACGCCCATCAGCGAGAATGGCTTCGCCGGTTTGGGCATCGGCGCGGCCATGGTCGGCCTGCGCCCAATCATCGAGTTCATGACGTTCAGTTTTTCGCTCGTCGCCTTCGATCAGGTGGTCAATAACGCGCCCAACATGTTCATGATGTCGGGCGGACAATTTAATATCCCGATTACGTTTCGCGGCCCGAACGGACCGGCCCATCAACTCGGCGCGACGCATTCGCACGCGACGGAAAATCTTTTCGCCAGCGTGCCCGGCCTGAAAGTCTGCACGCCCGCCACGCCGCGCGACGCTAAGGGTTTGCTCAAGGCCGCGGTGCGTGATGACAACCCGGTGCTCGTGCTCGAGGCCGAGCTTCTCTACAGCTCCAAAGGAATGGTCGAACCGCCCGATGAAGAACTTCTCATCCCGCTTGGGCGAGCCGAAGTGAAACGCGAGGGCAGCGATGTCTCGCTCATCTGCTACGCGCAAACTGTGCCGCTTGGACTCGCCGTTGCCGCGCAGCTGGAGGAAGAAGATATCTCCGCCGAGATTGTCGATCTTCGCTCGATTAAACCGCTCGATGAGCAGTCGATTTTCAATTCCATCGGCAAAACGCATCGCGCGGTCATTGTCGAACAGGACCGGCCCTTCTGCGGTGTCGGCGCCGAAATCTGTTACCGTATCCAGAAAAACATTTTCGATGAGCTCGACGCGCCGATCCTGCGCGTTTCTCAAGAAGACGTCCCCATGCCTTACAACGAGAAGCTGGAGAAATTCGTTCTACCAAACGCCGACAAGCTGACTGCCGCCGTCAAGAAAGTCTGTTACGCATGATTTGTTTTCTCTTCACTGGCCACTCGCCTGCCCGCCGTAGCCTCGGCGGAGCCGGGTCACTCGTCACTTTCTTGTATGCCTGAGATTCAAATGCCGAAACTGAGCGACACGATGACCGAAGGCACTCTCGTCGCGTGGAAAAAGAAGAAGGGCGACAAAGTTTCATCAGGTGAAGTATTGGCCGAGATCGAGACCGACAAGGCGACGATGGAATGGGAGTCACCCGAGGACGGAACGCTCACCGAGATTTACGTCGAAGAAGGTGGCAAGGTAAACGTCGGGGACAAGATCGCCTTCATTGGTGAAAACGGCGAAGAAGCGCCAAAGAAAGAAGAACCAAAGCAAAAGGCGGAAGCAACAGAAGAAAAGAAGCCGCAAGCCGAAACCGAGAAACCCGCGCCGGCTGAAGCGAAACAAAAAGAGACCGCGCCCCCGCAGAAAAAAGAAAAATCTGTAGAGGCAATTGCCAGTCCAGCTCGGACCGTGTCGCCTGCGCCGGAGCGGCCGATACGGCCACTACCGGAACACGAAGAAGCGCGCGTAAAAGCTTCACCCGTTGCACGACGCGTCGCCGCCGAGCTCGGTGTCGATCTGGCAAATGTCAAGGGAACCGGGCCTGATGGTCGAGTCACCGAAACCGATGTGCGCACTGCCGCGAAATCCAAATCTGTGGAGCCGGCGCGCCCCCGCGCCGGTCACGCCCGGGACGAGGGCGTCCCGGCTCCAGAGGGTGCGCGAATTCAACTTTCGGGAATGCGCAAAGGTATCGCCGAGCGCCTGGTGCAAAGTCTCGGACCGGTCCCCCACTTTTATCTCACCATCGAGATCGACGCCGGCCCGCTCATGAAGGCCCGTGAAGAATTGAAATCGGCTGGCGAAGGCGCCGACGCCGCGAAAATCACGGTGAACGATTTCGTTCTCACAGCCGCGGTGCAGGCCGCCGTCAAAGTGCCGCGCGCAAATGCCTCCTTCGATGACGACGCGATTGTTCAATACGCCGATGTCGATCTTGGCATCGCCGTCGCGATTGAAGACGGCTTGCTCACCCCGGTGATTCGCGCCGCGCAAAACAAATCGCTCCGCGAAATCAGCGAGATGGTGAAAGACCTTGCCAATCGCGCCCGCAACAAGCGAATGAAGCCGGAAGAATTTCACGGCGGCACCTTTACGGTAACGAATCTCGGCGGAATGGGCGTCGATAGTTTCTCGGCGGTGATCAATCCGCCGCAAGGCTTCATTCTCGCTGTTGGCAAAGTGGCAAAAGTTCCGATGATCGACGATTGCGACCAGATCGTGGTCGGCCATCGCATGTCGATCACCATGAGCTGCGACCATCGCGTGATCGACGGCGCCCTCGGCGCCGAATATCTAAAGGAACTCCGCCATCTGCTCGAAAATCCGGCGCTGTTGCTGGTGTAGCAGCGGACTTGTGGGAGCAGACGCACGTGTCCAGCGCGTAAGATCGACAATCAGGGTTTGGTCGCGAGGATCAGCGGTGAAGGACCGGGTGCGTTTAGCTTCCGCACTTTTCTAAAACCGGCATCTTCGAGCCAGCGTTTGATCTCGTTGAAGCTGAACGTGTCGCCTTGCTCGGTATTAACCAGCATTTGCACCGCGAACATGAGCGAATGCGGCGGCGCGGTGCGCTCGTCGTTCACGAGCCATTCGGCGATCGCGATCGTGCCGCCAGACTTGAGGGCGCGAGAAGTTTTTTTGAGCAGCTGGCGGCTCCTGTCCTCGCCTTCGCTGTGCAAAATGTGGCCGAGAATGGCGACATCGTAGCCATTCCCGAAATTTGCCTCCAGCAAATCGCCTTCGATGAAATTGAATCGGTCGCGCGCGCCGAATTTTTCGGTAACGCGCTTGGTCGTAGGAATCATTCCTGCCCAATCGAGCGCCGTCACGCGGACGCGCGACGATTTTTGCGTGAGCGCGATTCCCCAAATGCCGGAGCCGGCGGCGAGATCGAGCACGCGAACTTCGTTTTTGGCCTTGGCGAGTTTCAAGTGGTCGCCAAGTTTTTGCGCGCCGGGGTAGCTCATTGGGATAATCGTCTCGACGAGCTGGCTGAAAAATTCTGTTCCGTCGGTCTCCTGATTGACGGCCTTGATCGGTTGGCCGTTGCGGGCGATCTCGGCGAGCGGCATCCACTTTGCAACCAGGCGCGGCACAATCGTGCCAAACATTCCAGCGAAGCTGCCCGGTTGATTGCTCAGGAGAAAGGCGGCGCTCTCCGGCGTGAGCGAATATTTTTGTTGCCGATCTTTCTTCAGGAGCTTGAGGCCGACAAGCGCATTCATGATCGCGCGCAAACCGCGCTGGGACGCGCCGGTTGTTTTCGAGACTTGCTCGATAGTTTTGGGGCCGCTTTCCAGCGCATCGAACACTTTGTTGTTCACCGCCGCGGCGATGATCAGTGGCGGCGCATAGCCGTTAGCGAACTGCTGCAGACGTTCCGGTGTGACTTGTTTCTTTGGACGAGCTTTGGTTGCCATATTTTCCCTTGGTTTTTTGAGTTGTAAGATCGACAGATAACCGGCGCGCCGGTCGCAGGCAAATCGGGATGAGAAACGATTCATCGAACGAAAAACCGTTGCGAACGACGTCATTCGTGATTCACGCGACCCGTGGCATGATCCGCGATCGAAATGCGCGCCGGAAGGCGATGACGGCCCTGCTGGGGCTTGCGCTCTTGCTGCTCGTTTCTGGTTTTACCTTTTTGCAGCCGGCATTGAATCCGCAGGAACATCCGTGGCGCGTCATTCTGTTTTGGGTCGCGTGCATCTGGTTCACCTTCACGGCGCTGCTGCTTGCGCTTTTCGATATGCTGGTGCTGCGCCTGGAAGCGCGGCGGGTGGAGCGACAGTTGCGCGAGAACCTGAAAGCAACGTCG
>DATDFJ010000087.1:0-19457 GCA_036522675.1 Chthoniobacterales bacterium
GTCTTTCCGCTTCTTCCGTGATCGCGCCGACGCGGCGACGCTCTCGCCAGTTCTCAAGAACTCCGCGACAACCAAAGTGAGCATTCCACAAGCGAGCGCCGCAAAAACTGCCGAAGCGTAATTGACGCGCTGCGCCACCGATCCAATCGGCACCAGCGACGCCAAATGCGCCAGCAGCAAATAAAGCGGAAACCCAGGCGGATGCGCCACGCCGAGTGAATGCGCGGCTAGAATGAGCTCGCCGCTATCAACCAGCGTCACTGTCGGGGCGAGCGTCCAACTATAAAGAAGGAGCGCGAGAACGAACACGAACGCTGCCGAGACTTGCGGTTTACTAAAAAATGACGGCTGCCTGAGGTGACGCATCGCGAAGTAAACACCAAGACTTTAGATTTAAAGTTCGTTTCGGCGAGGCGCGGAATAAAGTCGCGGCAGCAAGGGTTCGTCAATCCGCTGAATCCGCGTCATCCGCGGTTGATTGTCGATGCTAATCGCCGATTTCCGGGCACGCTGCACAAGTGCCGCCCATGAAGCACCGCTGCGACCCTGAGTGTCTGTCAGCCGAGCTTACGAAAGACGTCGCGGATGGCAGCGTCGAGCGCAGCGAGCTTGAACGGTTTGTAGAGCACCGTCGCCTTCACCCGTCGGAAAAAAAACTCGATCGCCGGGTGGTTTTTGTGACCGGTAAAAAAGATGAAGCGCTGGCGAGCGGCAAACCGGATCCGCGTGACCGCCCAATAGAACATCTCGCCCCCCATGCGTGGCATCATCATGTCGCAAATGATGAGATCGAACGGTCGCTTCATTATCTCCCGCAGACCCTCGACCCCGCTTCGAACCGAAGTCACTTGATATGAACAGGAGAGGAGGTACTCACGCAAAATACTGCGAAAATCAGCGCGATCTTCGAGGAGCAAAACGCTGCGCGGCCGCTTGCCTGGGGCGGCCTCCTCCACTTCGATGTTGAGAGTGACCGACGGGACAAAATCGGGCGTTAACGAAGGTTGCCGACGCATAGAGGCCACCCCGATTTTAGCAAGACCGGTGCCTCTGAGTCGCTTCGCGATGAACGCGACGCCACGTTTGTAGCCGAGGACGCGGTGCTCGGCCGTGGTCAGCGACCGTGGCTGCAACTAATTATCGATCTTAATCGACGATCTCGAGGCCCATTTGGCGGGCGGTGCCGGCGATGATTTTGAAGGCGGCTTCGTCGTCGCGAGCATTGAGGTCTTTGCGCTTGGTGTTGACGATGTCCATCACCTGTTTGCGGGTAACGTTGCCGACCTTTGTTTTGTTCGGTTCTTTGGAGCCGGCGGCGATGTTGGCGGCTTTCTTTAACAAAACGGCGGCGGGCGGGCTTTTCGTAATGAAGGTGAAACTCTTGTCTTTGTAGACGGTGATCACGACGGGGAGAATGTCGCCGGCTTGTTTCTGCGTGGCGGCGTTAAATTCTTTGCAGAATGCCATGATGTTGATCCCGCGCGGACCGAGCGCGGTACCGACCGGCGGCGCGGGGTTCGCCTGGCCGGCGGGAATCTGCAATTTAATTTCTGCGACCTTTTCCTTTGCCATAATTTCAAATTGAAGATTTCAAATTGCAGATTGCAGATTGTTCAGAGAAGGCGGCGCAAGATCGACATGTTCAATTTGCAATTTGAAATCTGCAATCCCTTTAGCCTCTTTCCACTTGCCAATATTCGAGCTCGACCGGTGTGGCACGGCCGAAAATGGTGACCGAGACGCGGAGTTTGCCACGTTCGGGATCGATTTCTTCGACGATGCCAGTCTGGTTTTGAAAGGGGCCATCGGCGACCTTGACGGTTTCGCCGACTTCGAAGCTGACTTTCGGCTTCACCTTTTCCTCGCGCTCTTTCATCTGCGCCAACATCTGTTCGACTTCCGATTGGCGCATCGGAATGGGTTTATCCTTCGTGCCGGCGAAACCGATCACGCCAGGCGTGTCGCGGATGAAATACCAGGTGCGACCGACGAGCTGATTGTTCTCGTCGAGCAACTGCATGTTGACGATAAGGTAACCGGGGAAAAATTTGCGGGTCGTCTCGCTTTTCTTGCCCTTTTTAATTTCCGAAACGCGCTCGGTCGGGACGAGCACTTCGTAGATCAGGTCGCTCATCTCCTCGGTCTTCACGCGCTTGTCGATGTTCTCCTTCACCTTGTTCTCCTGACCGGAGAGGACGTGGACGACGAACCATTGATCTTTGCCTGCGAGTGTTTGCGCCATGGGTTCAGTGTAGCCGGGTGAAAAAGTGGACGAAATTCACGAGCACGAAATCGAAAAATGCGACAAAGCCGCCCAACAAAAGCATCGCGACGACGACGACGAGAGTCGAGTCACTGAGCTCTTTGTATTTGCGGAACCCTTTTTCCTTCGGGTCCCATGGCCAGGAAGCTTTTTGCAGCTCGACCTTCACTTCGTTGAAGAACGTTTTGATTTTCGCGATCATTCAAATTTTCAGAAAACGTCGAACGCTGAACGCCGAACGTCCAACGCCGAATTAGTTTTGTCTGAGTTCGACATTCGGTGTTCGGCGTTGAGCGTTCGGCGTGTGCAGCCCCTTGTCCACGCCAGGAGGGACTCGAACCCCCAACAGGCGGTTTTGGAGACCGCTACTCTACCAATTGAGTTACTGGCGTATTGACTCGTGCTCCTAATCGTAATCGTGCTCGTCATCTCTCCGGCTCGATTACGATCACGAGCAGGAGCACGAGCAATTTAATCCAGAATATCGCTCACGCGACCCGCGCCGACGGTCTTGCCGCCTTCGCGAATAGCGAAACGGATCGTCTTCTCCATTGCGATCGGCGTAATCAGCTCTACCTCAATGGCGATGTTGTCGCCGGGCATGACCATTTCGACGCCGTCGGGCAATTTAACCGTGCCAGTAACGTCCGTGGTGCGGAAATAAAACTGCGGCCGGTAATTCGAGAAGAACGGCGTATGACGGCCGCCTTCCTCCTTGCTCAGCACGTAAACTTCCGACTTGAATTTCTTATGTGGCGTGATCGAGCCGGGCTTGGCAATGACCTGCCCGCGCTCGACCTCTTCCTTTTTCAAGCCACGCAGCAAGATACCGACGTTGTCGCCAGCGCGTGCTTCGTCGAGAAGCTTGCGGAACATTTCGATGTCGGTCGCGACCGTTTTAGCAGTCGGCCGAATGCCAACGATCTCGACTTCCTCCATTTTCTTGAGAATACCGCGATCAACACGACCGGTCGCGACGGTGCCGCGGCCTTCAATGTTGAACACGTCTTCGATCGCCATCATGAACGGCTGGTCGATCGGCCGCTCCGGTACCGGGATGTAATCGTCAATCGCTTCGACCAAGGCGAGCACTTGCTTCTCCGCATCGGCGTCGCCATTGAGCGCCTTGAGCGCGCTGCCTTTGACGATTGGGATTTTGTCACCGGGAAATTCGTATTGGGTGAGAAGATCGCGCACCTCCATCTCGACAAGATCGAGAAGCTCGGGGTCATCGACCATGTCGACCTTGTTGAGGAAGACAACGATCGACGGGACACCGACCTGGCGGGCGAGCAGGATGTGCTCACGCGTCTGCGGCATCGGGCCGTCGGCCGCGCTCACCACCAAGATCGCGCCGTCCATCTGGGCCGCGCCGGTGATCATGTTCTTGACATAGTCGGCGTGGCCCGGGCAATCGACGTGCGCGTAATGTCGCTTGTCGCTCGAATATTCCACGTGCGCGGTATTGATGGTAATGCCGCGCTCTTTTTCCTCCGGCGCATTATCGATCGACTCGTAGGCGCGCACTTCGGCCATGCCTTTTTTGTGCAGAACGCTGGTGATCGCGGCGGTGAGCGTGGTCTTGCCATGGTCAACGTGGCCAATGGTGCCGACGTTCACGTGCGGTTTGTCGCGTTTAAATGCTTCTTTAGCCATTTGGGTTCTCCTTTTTCGGTGTCAGTAAACTACGTCTTTCCTTCCAACTGTCATCCGGCCACGCGCTCGCACTGGAGCCCATGACCGGGATTGAACCGGTGACCTCGTCCTTACCAAGGACGTGCTCTACCAACTGAGCTACATGGGCCGCTCTTCGTCATCGCGACGCTCCGCCCGCGGGTGCGGGCTGAACCGGTTTGCTTCTGGCTACAGAACTAAAAGTCCCAAAGTCGCTTCAAACCTGCATTTGAACGACCATGGGACCGCTTCGTTCCCGCAAAAAGCACCGGCAAACTAGCCGTGCCGCCCGGGGTGTCAAAGAAATTTGTGCGAGGTAGGGACGGCACCTTGCGCCGTGCGGACATCGCAGCGCGATGTCCCTGCTAGTTACCGAATTATGTGACTGGTGGGTTCGGCTTTGCCGCGTGTGACCAATCGCAACACGATCGCAATCACGACGATTAGCGCAAGCACGATCCCAATATTGAGCGGCGTAATGAGGCCGGGTTTCTCTTGCGGCGTCGGCGTGGGCGGAGGTGCGTTTTTCGCCGACAACATGCTTTGCGCGTATTGCAACCGCTGGACAGTGTCGTAATCGTCCGGCTTGAGTTTTAATGCCTGCTGGTAGTCGGCGATTGCTTTCTCGTAGTCCTGTTTCAGCGCGTAGGTATAGCCGCGCCGCGCGTAGTTCGGTTGGTAATTCGGATTCTTCTCCAGCGCAGTTGTGTAATCGGCGATCGCCTCGTCGAAACGTCGCAGCGAGCGCTTGGCAAGAGCGCGCTCGGCGTAGGCTAGCTGGTCGTCCGGCTTCTTTTGAATGACCGCATCAAAGTCCGCGATGGCTTTCTCCCAATCCTGTTTGCCGATCCAGGCAAAACCGCGGTACTGATAAGTCGCGATGTCATCCGGCTTGAGCTGGGTTGCTTTTTCGAAATCCGCGAGGGCGCCGTCGAAATCATTTTGCTTCACCAGAACGTTGCCGCGCTCGCGGTAAGCCATTTCCTCATTCGGCGCGAGCTCGATTGCCTTGGTGAAATCGGCTTGCGCCTCGGGCAATCTTCCTGAATCGCGATAGGCGCTGCCGCGGTTCGTGTAGCCGAGCGGGTCCTTCGGATTTTCCTGGATCGCCTTGGTAAACTCCGCGATCGCGGCATCGTATTGCTTGGCCTGGGCGAGTTCTGTTCCTTTCGTGTTATGGCCGCCGCCGCGCTCGGCGGCACAATTTTCGCCCAAGGGCACGAGCAGAAAAATCGAAGCGGTGACACAGGTGATTACGTGTTTGTTCGACATGGTTCTCCTCCGAACCGTAATTTTTGCGCGATTAATCGGCCCTAAGCGAGCAAATTAACGCGCGGCATTTTCGCGGCGATGAAGCAAATCAAAACGTCAGAACCCGGAACGAGAGCCAGGCCTTCCGGGCGCGCCCATGTGGGCAAAGGCTACGCGGCCGTTTTCACCACCGTCGTGATCTGGTCGATGCCATCGCTCTTTCAATATTACCTGAACCGTTTCTACGATCCGTGGTCGCAAAATTTTTACCGCTACGGCGTTGCCTGCCTCGCCATCGTTCCATTCGTCCTCTTGCAATTTCGCCGCGGAGCGAAGATCGACATCCGTGCGGTCATGCTCTGTTTGGTTCCCTGTCTGCCGAACGTCGTTCACCAAATCACGCAGGTCGTCGCCTTGTTTTACATGGGACCCGGTGTCTACGCGATTTTCATTCGCTCTTCCGTGATCTTCGCAGCAGTGCTCGCGCTCCTGCTTTTCCCTGAAGAACGCGAGGTGATTCGGCAATGGCAGTTTCAGGTTGGCACAGTACTCGGTTTGATCGGCGCTTTCGGCGTAATTTGGTTTCAATCCAACGGTCAGGATCGACACATCGCAATGCCGGGATTGCTCGTCGCCTTCACGGCGTCCTTTTGTTGGGCGCTCTACGCAACGCTGATCAAGCGCCCGTCGGCCCGCCTCGGCCCGATTCGCAGCTTCGGCTTGGTCAGCATTATCACCTCCGCTTTGCTTCTGCCGCTCATGTTTGCTTTTGGAAAAGCGGCCACGCCGCTTCAAGTCGCCGCCAACGTGAATTGGATTTTGATCATCTCGGCCGTGATCTGCATCACCCTCGCGCACGTTTTGTATTACGTCGCGATTCGGGAAATCGGCGTCGCCCTTTCGCAAAGTCTCCAACTTCTCTGTCCGCTCGCTGCACTCGGACTGTCCGCCCTGATTTTTCACGAACGAATCAATGCCGCCCAATGCATCAGCGCGATCATCTTGCTCATCGGCGCGTTCCTCGCCATGCGTACCAAACCCGTCGCGATGACGGAAACGGCGGAGAATCTGTAGACTTGTAGCCCGCGCCGTCACCGGGGGGCAGGGTCGTCGTGGGGCTTATTTTCTCGCCGAAGGCGGTGACAGCTCCAATCATCCTTTCTTCAGCGCCTGAGTTTTTCGCACCAGCTCAATGAATCCGGCGCGATAGCCATTTGGGTCGCGGCCTTTGCTCTCCTGGGCCCATTCAACAACAGCGCCGAGCGTTCCATTACCTTTGTACTCGGAATCGCGCAGGATCATCCCGAACTCCGCCACCGCCGCGGCGAACTTGAAATCGGGCGATGCACTGGCGAAGCCGTTGTTGGCGTCAATCATTGGACGTTCGATCAATTCGCTCTTGTCACCGTCTGGCTTTTTGTAGCGCAATTTCACCGTCAGCATCTCCGGCGATGACGACGTCGATGTTGTCGTGGGATTTGAATATTTGAGCGGCTCAACGGGCGGCACGCTCGCTGCCGGCTTCGGTGCGGCCCCGACCGGCACCACTTCGTAAAGCGCCGTCACCGTATGACCCGCACCGATTTCTCCCGCGTCGACTTTGTCGTTATTGAAGTCTTCCTTGCGCAGCATCCGCTTCTCATACCCGATCAATCGGTACGATGAGACGCGCGCAGGATTGAACTCGACCTGGATCTTGACGTCCTTTGCAATCGTCACCAGCGTGCCGTTCATCTGCTGCACGAGAACTTTGCGCGCTTCCTCCACCGAATCGAGATACGCGTAGTTGCCATTTCCTTTGTCGGCCAGCTTCACCATCGTTGAGTCTCTGAGGTTATCATTGCCGACACCAAGTACGCTCAGGAATAAACCGCTCTTTGCTTTTTCTTCGATGAGCCGAACCAGATCGCCCTGGTTCGTCACTCCAACGTTGAAATCACCGTCCGTCGCCAGGATCACGCGATTGATCCCGTCCTTGATAAAATTTTGCTGCGCGATTCGATAAGCGAGCTGAATTCCTGCCGCGCCATTGGTTGATCCGCCGGGCTGCAAATCTTCGATCGCCTGGAGGATCTGTTCCTTGCGATCGCCGCTCGTTGATGGCAACACCAAACCCGAGCTGCCAGCGTAAATTACGATCGCCACCCGATCGTTCTCGGTCAGCTTTTCCACCAGCAGTCGCATCGCCTGTTTCACCAACGGCAGCCGCTCCGGTGGCGTCATCGAGCCCGAGACATCGAGCAGGAACACGAGGTTGCTCGGGCCGCGTTTGTCGAGGGCAATTTCTTTTCCTTTTAATCCGATCCTGACCAGTCGGTGGGACGCTTCCCACGGACAGCTGGCAAGATCGACATGCACGGCGAATGGCCGGTCATCGGTCGGCTGCGCGTAATCGTAGCTGAAGTAATTGATCATCTCTTCAACACGAACGGCGTCTTTCGGCGGTAAGGAACCTTCATTGATGAAACGCCGCACGTTCGAATACGACGCCGTGTCCACATCGATCGAGAAAGTCGATAGCGGATTTGCCGCGGCCTCGAGGAAGGGATTCTCCTCGATGCGATCGTAAGCGGCGGTGTTGAACTGGCCGGTTGGTTCGCGAATGCTGCCGTAACGATCAATCCGCGATTCCATCGTCGCATAGCCCGATTCCGACGCGACCAGTGCCGCGACTTTCGCCGCGCGGCGGGGAATGGAGTTCTTCGGTAACTTTGCCGGCGCTTCGGCATGCGCCGCCAATGATGCGGATTCGGCCAATACCGGCGCAGCTGATGCGCTCACCGCCTGATCCATTTGGGCCTCCACAGGCTTTGGCGCTTTGTCGCGGGGAGGAAGATTGACGGGAGCGGCGGCGAATTGCTCGACGCGCTGGTGCTTGATCGAGAAGAAGGCGACAGTGCCGACGAGCGCGCATAACGCGAGGACTGCGGCAAAAGCGAGCGGCCTCCCAATTGCCCAAAACCATGGATCATCGCGAATCTCAACGAGGTTGCGCGACGCTGGCGCGTAGTTTTCCTGCTCCGCCGCGAACTGATTTTTCAGGACGCGTGCGAGCTCGCGCGTTTCTTCCACGTAGCGCTGCGCCTGTGGCGAATCGGCAATCGCCCGCGCGATTGTCGATCTTTCCGGCTCGGCCAACTCGTCGAGCACGAACGCGGTCAATTTCGGATCATCGGTGTTCATGGTCAGCTTGTTCTGGGTTCAAACGGCAGGAAATCTTTTGAAACTTGGGCGTACTTTTGGCGCAAAGTTTTCAGCGCGACATGAATCAGCACACCGACATTGTTCGCGCTGCTGTGGGTGATCTCGGCGATCTGCTGGTAGCTGAGGTCGTTCTGGAATTTTAATTGCAGCACTTCCTGTTGCCGGGGCGGCAGAGTGGCCAGGATCCGCGCTAAAAATCCGTGCGCCTCTTCCCGCTCGATGTGTGCAAATGGCAGCGGCCGCTCGTCCGCGCGGGTTTCAATTAGCGCTTCCTCGACATACATCATGCGCTTTTCCTTTCGGCAGACGTTGAGCGCGCCGTTCCGGCAAACTGTGAAAAGCCAGGTCGCCGTTTTGTCCGGCGGCACCGAGCCGTTGCGCTCGAATTTGATGAACGTTTCTTCGACAACGTCTTTTGCTCGTTCCCGATCACCGGTGATGCGCGTGGCATATTGCACGAGCGGAATTTCAAATCGCCGTACCAGCGCCTCAAAACATTGGCCGGCTATGAGGCTCTCGTTCGCCATCGATTTTGCCGGCGCGCAGGATACCACATTGCCATTTAATACGACGCTCCGCTCAGCGTGAAGGTGATCGGTACTAGAATCGAGGACGCCGTTCCTGGTCTAAAGCGCCATCGCCGCAGCGCAAAGATTGTTGAGTTGTCGAGGATCAGGCTCCCGGTGCTCCGCGCCATGTGAACATCGAGCACGGCGCCGCCCGCCGGATCGATCGTCGCCAATGCAACACCTGACCCGGTGATTCGGTCGCGCCGCGCGACGTACGGGTAATCAGGACGAGGCGCGTAAAGCAGGAGTGCTCGCATTGAACCGATGTGAGCCGGTCCGCTTGGTCGCGAACGCGTAACCGGTGCAACTGATATTGTCTGGCGAATCGGCAGCGGCGTCGCGCTCTCTTCCGTGAATTCTTGGGTCGGTACCGTTGTCGGTGGCGTAATTGCGTCTTGGTCCGGCCGCGGCCGCTCTTCCATCGGAGGGTCAATCCCGATGACGGGATCAAGCGTCGTAACTTCTGCCGCAGCAATTTCAGATCTGTTCCTGGCGAGGGCGACCGCTGTCAGATGAATCGCGGCGGCGCAGGCAAATGCCAAATATGTGTGCCGGCGCCGCGATGGCCGATAGAGCACAAAGCTATTCATAATTTTCAATGAGATAGACACACAAGCCGCCAAAAACTTAGCTTTTGCCTATGCCACCGCTCCGGCGCGGCGTGGGAACGCTATCGCTCGTTTTCATTTTGTTTTTTTGCACGTCGGGCGGGCCGTACACGACCGAGACGCTGATCCATCAAGTCGGGCCGGGATTTGGTCTGCTCATTCTGCTACTTGTCCCGCTGATTTGGTCGGTGCCGGAGACGCTCATTGTTGGGGAGCTGGCGAGCATGTTGCCGGAGGAAGGCGGCTACTATCGCTGGGTCGATCGCGCGTTTGGACGGTTCTGGGCATTTCAAAACGGCTGGCTCACCTGGATGTATTCGCTCGTCGACATGGCGATTTACCCGGTGCTGTTCAATCAGTACCTGCGCTATTTCGCTCCGGGCTTGGATGCACGGCTGGAATGGATCGTGGCGCTGGGGGTCATTTGGGGCGCTACTCTGATCAACTTGCGCGGCTCGGTGCGAGTTGGTTATGCGTCAGTCGTCGCCGGGTCGTTCGTGATGCTCGGGTTTTTTGCAATGTCGATCTTGAGTGTGCCGCACATTGCGCACGTGCCATGGCAACCCTTCGCGTCTATGGAAGTGCACGGGGTCGGCGGGCTCGCGGTTGGAATTTCGATCGCGCTGTGGAATTACATCGGCTGGGACAATCCATCGACCGTCGAAGGTGAGGTGAAGGAGCCGTCGCGGAGCTATCCACGCGCGCTCGCGTTCGCGTTGCCGTTCGTGACACTCGGCTACTTCGTCCCATTGCTCGCAACGCTCGGTGCGACCGATTGGACAAGGTGGACCGAAGGGGGCTGGCCGCAGATCGCGGCCGCGGCGACAGCAACCCATTGGATCGCGATCTGGATTGCGCTCGGCGGGATGGTGAGCGCGCTCGCGCTTTTCAATGCGCTCCTGCTCAGTTACTCGCGCATTCCATTCGTCCTCTCGACCGATGGTCTGTTACCGCGGACGCTCGCGAAGATCGACAATCGCGGCACGCCGCGCAACGCAGTGATTATCTCCGCGATGTTCTACTCGGTTTTCGTCCTCGTGCCATTCGGCAAATTGGTCATCGCGGATGTGCTTCTCTACTCGCTCGCGTTGTTTCTCGAGTTTGGCGCGCTCATTCGCCTTCGAAAAACCGAGCCGGCGCTGCGCGGCGCGTTTCGAATTCCTGTCGGACGTGGGGGAGTGACCGTTCTGGCCGTGCTACCGATGATGGTGTTACTCGGCGTCGTCGCGATCTCGTTTTATGACGGTGAGTACGGAATTCCTGCGATTGTCGGCGCGACTGCAGCGATTGCATTGGGGCCGGTGATGTACCAACTGGCGCAGCGACGCCGTCAAAAAATAATGCGACGGTCATAGAGCGCCGCTACAGTCACGCGCACGTTTTTCGTGATGGATCTGAAGTCGTATCTCGTCTCGCGCCAGAAGCTGATCGATCACGCGCTCAATCGCTATTTGCCGAAAGAGAAAGTCAAGCCGGCAACCATTCACAAGGCGATGCGCTACAGTTTGTTCGCCGGCGGCAAACGGCTGCGTCCAATCTTGTGCCTCGCTGCGGCGGAAACTTGCGGCGGCACGATCGACAATGCGCTACCGCTCGCCTGCGCGCTGGAATGCATCCACACCTATTCGCTCGTGCACGACGATCTCCCGAGCATGGACAACGACGATTTCCGCCGCGGCCGGCCGACTTGTCACAAAGTTTTCGGCGATGGCATTGCTGTCCTCGCGGGCGACGCGCTGTTGACGATCGCCTTTGAAATTGTTTCCCGCGCAAAACCGACGCCGCGTTACGACTTGTCGATCTTGCTGCGCGAGATTGCGGTCGCGGCAGGAAGCCGGAAACTCATCGCCGGTCAGGTCGCAGATCTTCAAGCCGAAGGGAAAAAAGCTACCGCTGTGCAAGTCCGCTACATCCACGAAAGTAAGACGGCGGCGATTCTAGCGGCCTCGGTAGGGCTCGGCGCCATGAGTGCGAACGCCAATCCCAAGCAACTTGGCGCAATCACCAGGTTTGGGCGCGCGCTCGGTCTCGCCTTCCAGGTCGTTGACGACATTCTCGACGTCACTCAGACGAGCGAGAAGCTCGGCAAGAGCGCGGGCAAAGATGTCGCCGCGAACAAGGCTACGTATCCGGCGGTATTCGGCTTGGAAAGATCGCGTAGCGAAGCGAAAAAACTCACTCGCCAGGCGCACAGTGCCTTGTCGATCTTCGGCCCAAAAGCCGAAGCCTTGCACGCGCTCGCTAACTATCTGCTCGAACGCGAGTATTAATAGGCAGACATCCAAACACGCCAAGTCGCGGCCCAGCTGCCGCTATGAAAAAAAGTTTCCACGCTTTTCTCCTTCTTCTTTCCGCTGCTCCGTTGCCAGTGCTCGCACAAGGAAGCGCCGATGCTCTTAAGAATTTGGAGGCCGCGATAAAAAAAGAGAGCGAGAGCAGACCCGCTGCGACCGGTCCCGCGCAGGGATATCCGGGCCGGTCAGCTCCGGGGCGCGTCGCGTTTGCGCAAATCCAGGCCGCTATTGCCAAGGGAGAAACCAGACAGACCGAGGAACGTTTGCCGCAATTGGCAATGTATTTTGCCTCCGACGAAGTCCACCAGCAGATATTGAAGCTCGGCGCCGCTTTGAGAGAGGAACGCGCAGCAAAACAAAATGCCTACGTAGCGGAGATAAACGCGGCCGTAAACCAGGCGAGTGATGCGGTGCATAGAGCGAAAAGCGCCGAAGAATTGGATGCGCCGTTGAAGAATCTTTCACAGTTTCGCGATCAGGGAGGTAGCGATCACATTTCCGACGCCGAACAATCAGCCCTACGCAAAGTTGAACCGGCTATCACGTTCTTGAAGCACTGGCAGGATTATCTCGCCGCGCAGAAAAGCGGCAGCAGCGAGCGAGCGCGACAAAGCTTGAGAGACCTCGCCACTTACGGCACGTCCGGGTTTATACCGCGTTCGCAAGTCCTCGCCGAATTACAGAAATATCTCAGCGAGCGAGAAAGCACCGAACCGCCGCCGCCCGGCCAGGTCGATCAGATCGTGGAAAAGGCGAAGAGTTTGGATCAGGTTGCGGACGCGATTAAGCAACTGCAAAAAATCCAGGGGCACTCCGGTCATCTCAATGCGGAGGTCACGGCGACGTTGATGGTGTTGGTCTCGATTGAAAGAACCTACCGCGAGTTTCAGGCCGGCCTTCCTACCAAACTCGAAGCGTGGTCGACGCAAACTCCCGACCGGACTTCACCCGCGGTCACCCCGTTGAAGGTCCAACTGCTCTTGCTTGTTCTGCCGCGGTATCTCGATGTTCCGGCTGATTTGAACCCACAACCGCGCGAAACCGTACAGGCTTATCTGCAACGCATCGTCGATCAGGCGCGCGCGCGCGCAGACAGTGCGTTAATGACGCGAGCGCGCGATGCGCAGAGATTTTTTGCAACAGGTTACAACCCATTCAGCATCGACATGGCAACCACGTTCATGACGGCCGCGAAAAACCAGGAGGCCGCCGGTCAATACATGCTCGCGGTAGTCTCTTATCAAAACGTGCTCCGGAATGGCGGCGAGGCTGCGCCGGCAAAACTGATTGGTGAAAAATTGGCCGCACTCAAAGCCGCGCATCCGCAGGAATATGACGAGGGCATGAAGATTTTCCTGAACGCCGACTATCCACGGCTGTTTCCCAAAGTTGGATCTACCAAGGATCACATGGAGACGCCACCGGCCGCCCTCCCAATCCCGCCCGCCGCGACCGGATCGCCTACAGCGCCGCCAAGAACAGCGGCTAGCGCAACTCCCTCAACAACACCGCGCTAAAGCAACGCCAGATTTGGATCGATCTCGTCGGTCACGTTTGATTCAAATCCGTGCTGCAATCGCAGCGATGCCGCGAACGCGATCATCGCCGCGTTATCGGTGCATAGCCACGGCTCGGCAGTTTTAAATTTCAGCTTGTCGCGGACGCATGCTTCGCGCATTTGCCGTCGCAACTCGTGGTTGCAACTCACGCCGCCGCTGACAGTGACAAGATCGACATCGTGCTTACGCGCCGCAGCGAGCGTCTTGCGCACGAGCACGTCGATGATTGCTTGTTGAAATGAGGCGCAGAGATCATTCAACATTTTGTCATCCTGGGCGAAGCGAAGCGGAGTCGAGGGACCCCGTTGGAATTGCCCTCGGATAGCGCCGCGGGATTCCTCGACTTCGCTCGGAATGACACCAATTTTGGGCAGCAAATAGCGCACGGCCGTTTTTAACCCGCTGAAGCTGAAGTTCTCGGAATCCAACATGCTGCGCGGGAGATCGAACCGGGTCGGATCGCCGCGTTCGGCATGCTTCTCGATCTCAGGGCCGCCCGGATAACCGAGCCCGAGAAGCTTGGCAACTTTGTCGAATGCTTCACCGGCAGCGTCGTCAACCGTGCGGCCAATGACGTCGTAATCGGCAAGATCGCGCACGAAAACCGACATCGTGTGCCCGCCGCTGACGATGAGCGAAACGTTGGGGCTGATCTTCGCCTGCGGAAAAAATGGCGACAGCAGATGCCCCTCAAGATGGTTGACCGCAAGATACGGTTTGCCGAAGCCGATCGCGAGACCTTTCGCGATCGAGGCCCCGATCATGAGCGAGCTGGCCAGGCCCGGTCCGCTCGTCGCGGCAAATGCGTCCACCTGTGAGATGTCGATCTTCGCGTCGCGCGCGGCGCGCTCGAGCAGGCGCGGCGCGTGCACGAGATGATTGCGTGAGGCGACCTCCGGCACGACGCCGCCGAACTTTTCGTGCTCGGCAATTTGGGACGCCACTTCGCTGGCGAGCAGTTCCGAGCCGGAACGGCGGTTGCCATCGCGCAAAATCGCGACGGCAGTTTCGTCGCAGGAAGTTTCGAGCGCGAGGATCGTCTTCGAATTCACCGCAGAGATCGCAGAGGACGCAGAGAATCTTTAGAGCGGAGCCTCTGTGACCTCTGCGTCCTCCGCGGTTATTTCTTGATCGTTTCCTTTGCCCCGGCTTGTCCAGCGTAAATCATCACGCCTTTGAGCGCGTCGATCGCGCGGAGCATCTGCGGGTCGCGCGTTTTGATGATGTCTTTGTCTTCCTCGGGTTTGACATTCTCGCCGCTGCGCAGCGCGAAGAGCGCCCGTTCCTGCTCCGCACTCATCGGCACACGGATATTTGGTGTGACGCCATTGCCCTGAATGACCTGCTTGCCTGGGGTGTAGTATTTCGCGGTGGTAAAGCGCAAGGCCGAGCCGTCCGGCAATTGCATCACATTTTGCACCGAACCTTTGCCGAATGTGGTTTCACCGACGATCACAGCGCGATGCAAATCCTTGAGCGCGCCGCAAACAATCTCCGCGCCGCTCGCGCTGCCTTCGTTCGCCAGGACCGTCATGGGAAAATTCGGCCGCGGCTTCGTGGTCGCAGCCGTGGCGTAATCGCGTTGCTGCGATGCCACGCGCCCCTGCGTGGAAACCACTCTTGTGTTCGGCGGCAGAAATTGCGCGCACACGTCCACGGCGCTGTTCAAAAGCCCGCCCGGATTATTGCGAAGATCGAGAATCAGCGCCTCCATTCCCTGCTTCTGCAGATCATCCAGCGCATGCGACAGCTCGTCGGCGGTCGGTTCGTTAAATTGGATCAATCGGATATAGCCGATCTTGAACGGGCCGCTCAGGTCAGGATCGAGCAGGCGCGCGCCCTTGACGCTCTGTACTTTAATTTCGACCCGTTCGAGCGTGTATTCCTTTACCTCTTTTGTGGCCGGCCGCAGAATGGTTAGCGTGACCTTGCCGCCGGCGGGACCGCGCAAACGATTGACCGCGTCCTGCAGGTCCATTTTTTCGGTCGAGACGCCGTTGATCTTGAGAATCTGGTCGCCGGACAGGATGCCCGCTTTGGCCGCCGGCGTGTCTTCCATCGGTGTGACGACGGTGGGCAAACCGCTTTTGATCGAAACTTCAATGCCGAGCCCGTTGAATCGGCTGCGGGTATCGTCCTGCATGTCGCGGAAATCCTCCGGGTCCATGAACTGGCTGTGCGGATCGAGCGAAGCGAGCATGCCTTTCATCGCCGCTGTGATCAGATCGTGGTAGCTCGTCTTATTGCCATCGACATAATCCTGCCGCAGCAACTGGACCGCTTTTGCGAAGATCGAAATTTGTGCGTAACCGTTGTCCTCACCCGTCTCCGCCGCCAAGGCGTGATGGACACGCAGCCCAAGAACGGTAAACAACAGGCCTATCAACGTGCCGAGAAGAACAACCCTTCGCTTCATCGCATGAATTCCGACCGCGCCACAATCGCTTATCGGAAATTTTTGGCAACGCGGAAGGCGCTGGCCTTCGCCGCGTTGGCAAGTTGCCTTGCGCTCTCGTCCGTATTCGCCGCGCAAACGCCAGATTCGGAATACGAAGCTGTTGCCGAGGAATATATCCGTGGCTATTTCGCGGCGCGTCCGCTCCACGGCACCGCGATCGGTTTGCACGAGTACGACGGCAAGATCACTGACTACAGCCGCCTCGCGCTCGACGCCGAACTTTCACGGCTCCGACGCTTCGACGATCGATTGAAAAAATTCGAGCCGGATAAGTTGAGCCCGCGGCAATCAATCGACCTGCGCGTTCTCCAGACCGCAATCAAGGATGAACTCTTCCAGATGCAGGAGATGTCGATCTTCGAACGCAACCCGATGGTCTACGCACGCGCGGCCGACGTGAATGTTTACATCAAGCGCAACTTCGCGCCGCTCGAGGACCGGGTGCGCAGCATCGTCGCAATCGAGGCCCAGGTGCCGAACATCCTCATCGCCGCGCGCACCAATTTAGCCGACGTGTTGCCGAAGCCGTATGTCGAGCTCGCCATTCAGATCGCGCGCGGCGCGGCCGATTTTCTGCGTAAAGATTTGGTGCAAGCCATCGCCGACCTGAAAGACGAGCGCACCCGGACTGAGTTTCAGGAATCCAATCGCAAAGCCGCGGCTGCGCTGACCGATTACGCGGCCTGGTTGGAACGCGACAAACTGCCCAAAGCCACCCCGGACTTCGCGCTCGGGCCGGAAAAATTTCAACACTTCCTTGCCGACACCGAACTTGTCGATCTTCGGCCCGAACAGGTTCTCGAAATCGGGCTCGCGCAGTTAAAACAGGAACAAGCTGCGTTCGCCGAAGCCGCGAAAAAAATCGATCCCGACAAAGCCGCGCCGGAAGTTTTCAAGCAGATTCAGGGCGAGCACCCGAAAGCCGACAACCTGCTCAACGATATCGGCCGGGATCTTGATCAGATCCGAAAATTCGTCGTCAACCATCATCTCCTCACGATCCCGTCGGATGTGCGCCCGCGAGTGAAAGAGACACCGCAATATCGGCGGGCCACTTCGTTTGCGTCGATGGACACGCCGGGGCCATTCGAGCGTCGCGCGACCGAGGCTTACTATTACGTCACGCCAGCGGAGAAGGATTGGCCGGAGGAACAAAAGGAACAATGGCTGAGCGCGTTCAACTACTACACCGCGGACGTCGTCTCGATTCATGAAGTTTACCCCGGCCACTATGTCCAGTTCCTCCGTTTAAACGCTTCACAGGCGAGCAAGGTGGAAAAGATTTTTAGCAGCTACGCGTTCGTCGAAGGCTGGGCCCATTACTGCGAGAAAATGATGATCGACCAAGGCTACATCACGGCGACGCCTTCGCCCACGCCTGCAGGCAAGCCCAGGCCAAGTCCAAGAACTTCTCCGGTTCCAAAATCGTCTCCAGCCGCTTCGGCCGCGCCGAGTCCCGGCCCCGGCGATGAAAAACGCGCAGCCAAATATCGGATGGCGCAGGCGGACGAAGCGATGCTGCGCTTATGCCGGCTCTGCGTCGCGATCAAAATGCACACGCAGAACATGACGGTCGACGAGGCAACCAAATTTTTCATGGACAACTGTTACTATGAAGAGAAGCCCGCCCGGCAAGAAGCGATGCGCGGCACGTTCGACCCGGGTTATCTCAACTATTCGCTCGGCAAATTGCAGATCCTGAAGCTGCGCGACGATTACAAAGAGCAGGAGGGCGCCAATTTTTCGCTGCAAAAATTCCACAACGAGCTGCTCAACCACGGCATGCCGCCGATTCGTCTTCTGCGCGAGATCATGCTCAAGGACAAATCGAAATGGGACGCCGTGCTCTAAACTTGGAGTGCTGGAGTAATGATCAACACTCCATTACTCCATCGCTTCGGCGTCCTCGCCGAGCAGATTCTTCAGCAACGGCTGCGGATTGCTCGGCAGTTCCTCGACATCGCGCAACTTCTTCGTGATTGCGCGCGAGCGCACGGCGACGTTATCGACGTGACGTGACGCCTGGTCGAGCTTCTCTTTCACCGCGGCGAGCGCTTCGCCAAATTTGCCGAACTCGGTCTTAACCTCGGCCAGCCGGTGCCAGACTTCGCTGGAGCGCTTTTGGATCGCGAGCGAGCGAAAACCCATTTGTAAACTATTGAGTAACGCCGCCAGCGTGGTCGGTCCGGCAAAAACCACCCGGCAATCCCGTTGCACCTGCTCGACCAAGCCGACCCGTCGGATGGCTTCGGCATAAAGACCTTCGGTCGGCAAAAACATGAGCGCGAAATCGGTCGTCCGCGGCGGGTTAATGTATTTGGCGCAGATGTCTTTCGCGCTTTTCTTCAACTGCGCTTCCAAACTCTTCATCGCGCTCTCGACAAGATCGACATCTCCTCTGTCCTGGGCCGCGAGCAACCGGTGATAATCTTCAGTCGGAAATTTCGCGTCAATCGGCAGCCACACGGGCGCGCCGTTTTCGTCGCCGGGCAATTTGATCGCGTACTCGACGCGTTCGGCCGTGTCCTCGCGCGTTTGCACATTGCGCGCGAATTGCTCCGGCGTGAGCACCTGCTCGAGAAGCGCGCCCAACTGCACTTCGCCCCAACCGCCGCGTGCCTTCACGTTGGCGAGCACTTTTTGCAGCCCGCCAACGTCGCTGGCGAGTTGCTGCATCGCGCCCAAACCCTGATGCACCTGTTCGAGGCGGTCGCTTACCAGCTTGAACGATTCGCCAAGGCGTTTCTCCAGCGTGCCTTGCAATTTCTCATCCACGGTGGCGCGCATCTTGTCGATCTGCCGCGCGTTGTCCTCCTGCAGTTCTTTCAAGCGAAGATCGACAATTCCGCGCACGCTTTCGAGTGAGCGGCCGAGTTCTTCGCGCTGGCTTTTTGCGATCGAGGCGCCCTCCTCGCGATTGCGCGAAAATTCGTCGCGCAACCCGCGATCGAGCATTTCCAAACGCCGCGCGAGCTCGGATTGAACAGCGGCGCTGTTACCGCGTTTTTTGAGCGCAAAAAACAGGAGAGCCGCGATGACACCGCCGCTGGCCAAGCCAATGACCAGGTAAAGCAGCGGAGTCATTTTACTGTTCGAGCAATTCGCCGGCGCGACTCGTCGCTTTCACGACGGCTTTAATCAACGTGACGCGGAGTTTGCCTTCTTCGAGCTCGAGAATCCCGTCGATCGTGCAGCCGGCTGGCGTGGTCACGGCGTCCTTGAGCAACGCCGGGTGATCGCCGGTTTCGAGGACAACGCTGGCCGCGCCTTTCATCATTTGCGTGGCGAGCAGAGTGGCCGTTTCGCGCGGCAAACCAACTTTCACGCCGGCCTCAGCCAGCGATTCCAAAATGATGTAGGCAAAGGCCGGGCCACTCGCGGACAAACCGGTGACCGCGTCCATGTGTTTTTCATCCAGCACAACAGTGCGACCAACGGCATCGAACATGGCCCGCGCAATCTCGAGATCGGCTTCACGCGCGTGCGCGCCCGGACAAATCGCCGTCATGCCACAGCCGACGGCAGCCGGTGTATTCGGCATCGCGCGCACAACGGCGATCTTGCTCGGCTTGGCGAT
>DATDFJ010000088.1:0-13919 GCA_036522675.1 Chthoniobacterales bacterium
GTAAACGGCAGCGTCGGGTTGCCTTCATTCGCGCCTTCAAGGAAACCGCCGGCCAACAGCATCAATGTCATCAGGCCAATGCCATAGGCCGAGCCCCAGAAATGAAGTTTGATCAGAGAAGCGTAACGCCATTCGCGGCCGACGAGTCGCGGCACGATGTAGTACATCGAGCCGAACAAGATCATGGTGACGAAGGCGTAAAGGCCGAGATGCGAATAGGCGATGCTTGCTTGAGAGAAATTAACGTAACGCGCGATTGAGCGCAGCGAGATGAGAATCCCGATTGCGCTGAAAACCGTGTAGGACATCGCGCCGAACACAGTAAAGCGCAGGGTTGGACTGTAACGAAGCAGCGGGAAATAACCGAGCATCGTCATGTGATGATTGAGTCCGACGGTCGCCACCGGAATGATGGTGAGAATGGTCGCGGCGATACTCGCCGTGATCATCCACGCGGGAAACGGCCCATCGACCAGGCGTTGCATTCCGGTCCAACTGGAAAAGAGCGCGTAGGTCCAAAAGCCGATCGTCGCCAGGTGGTAACTGTAAACCGGCCGGCCGATCACTTTCGGGATCATGTAATAAGCTGTGCCGAGCGCGATCGCGCCGAGCCAGAGAAAGATCACGTTGTTCGCATACCACCACGTGACCGCCGCCTGCATCACGCCCTGGACGGGAATGACGAAGAGCATCAATTGCGCGGCGGCGTAGAGCCACGGGAACCACAAAAACGCGCCTAACAAATACCATTGCGTGATATAAATCTGATCGCCGCGCCGGAACCGGAACATGAGCACGGCCCAAGAGAGCATCAGTGTGTAGGCGACAAAGAGAACAACTGCGCCGTAAGGCGGGAACTCGAGCCATTGATGGCCGGTGCTGTCACCCATCAAAATTCCGGTCACGCCCATGAGGACGCCGAGGTTCCAAAAAATTCCGCCCGCGACAATCACGAGCGGATGACGCAACACCGTCCGACACAATCGCGCCATGATCCAAACGCCCGTGCCCATGGCGGCCATCGAGGCCCAGCCGTAAATCATGATGTTCATGTGCACGGGACGCAGCCGGCCCCAGGTGAGAAAACTCACTCCCGAGAACAGATCGGGCATGTGCGCTTTGAACGAGACGAGCGCGCCGAGCAGTGTGCCGGCGAGCAGCCACACAATTGCAGATGCGTAAAACATCAGCACCGGCACGCGCGTGGACGCGTCAATCAGCGCGCGTTCGTACTGCTCGGCCTCGGTCGCGGGCGCATGCGTCGGCAGCGACGGCGCTTTCAGTGGGATCTCAGTCGCGTCCATACGGTTGTAAGATCGACATGTTCAAGTTTGCGGCGAAGGCGAAGGCGTTTCTTTTCCGCGGACCGGCAACGGACTGCCCGCTGCTGACGGGGTGGCCGTCGGCGAAGGTGACGCGGCGGGTTGCGCGGCAGACGATTGCGGTGAGGCGGCCGGGCTTGCCGATGCACCTGGCTGCGAAGCCGGTTCTGCACCTGGAGGTTTGACCGCCGCCGCGGGTTGCGCCGCGGCTTCCGAGTTCGGGCCCGTGATTGAAGTCGGCTTTGGTGTGCCAGTCGGTTGCGGCGCGGGTGACGCGCTTGGCGACGGTGGCGCGGCGCCGGTGGGTGGCGGCGCCGCTGGCTGCGCGCCGGCCGCGGCAATCGGGTAAGCCGCAGCAGGGCTTTGCCGCGAGAGTTCTGCGACGGTCAATTCCATCGCGCGATCAATGGGCACGCGAACGACGCCTTTGTTTTTGTCGATCCAACCGTAGCTTCCCAGCTCTTTCGCGTCGGCGTCACGTGCCGCTTTCAGATTGTCGATCCGTTTTTTCGCGCGCTCTTGTTCGTAAGTGTCGCTGCGCGGCGCAGGTCCGACCAGCGCGAGCACGATAATACCGAAGAGGAAGAACAAACCGACGACGCCGACCCACGTAGAGAAGGGCGCGCGCGCACGGACGGCTTCACGGATGGAATCAGCGTCGGCCATATCAGTTCACCAGGCGCAAGGATTGAACGAGCCGCGGATCGCGCACCGGAAAGAGCGACGTTTTGCCGACGATGCGCAAATAAACAAAAGCGAGCGTGGTGCCGATGGCGATGACCGTGACAAAATCCCAGAGGCTCAGGTGAACTCCGGTCCCATGCAGCGCCGGCAGAACAATCAGATACATGTCGAGGAGCTGCATCAACACGATCCAGGCTGAGATCAAACAAAGCTGGCTCGGATGTTTTTTCACCGAGCGCATCAGCAAGATCGCAAACGGTCCGAAGAAACGCCCGACCACCAGCAGCAGGCTCAACGCCCACCATGACTCGGTGTTGCGAGTCAAAAAGAACTGCGTCTCCTCCGGCAGGTTCGCATACCAGATGAGCATGTATTGGCCGAAGCCGATGTAGGCCCAGAAAACGCAGAAGGCCAGCATCCACTTTCCCATGATGTGGTAATGCTCCATCGTGACCACGTCGTTGAGATAACCGGCGCGACGCAATGCGGTGATCACAAGCACGAGCAGCGACATCGAGCTGCCGGCCGTGCCGGCGAAGATGTAAACGCCGAACATGGTCGAGAACCATTTGTAATTGAGGCTCATCAGCCAATCGAACGCGCCGAACGTGAGGAAGAGCGCGAACATCGGGAGGCTGGCGAATGAAACTCTGCGCAGCCAGATGGTGAACTTCGGGTTGCCGTCTTTGTCCTGGAGCACGGAAAAACGCCGCAACAGTTGCGAGGCGATGATGAAAAAGCCAAGAAAAACGACGGCACGAATGACGAACGCGGTGAAGTTCAAGTAGGCGCGTTTGGAATCCAGGTTTTCCTCCTGGCCGGGCGGGATATTCATCCATTGGTAAAGATGATGGCGCAGGAGCAGGATCGGGATGAAGAAGATGGCGAGCACGGCAAGAAGGACGGCGAGATTCTCCAATTGCCGACGCACTACGACCGTCCATTCGGCGTCGGTCGCGTAGTGGACAATCGTCCAGAAAAAACAGCCAGCGCAGAGCGTAAAGAAAAAGGCAAAGGCAAAGAGCCACGAAAAACTAAGCTGCTTCGGATCAATTGCCGCGCCGACGCCGCAGAGTGCGAGCGTAACAAACGCGATCACGCCGAGCAAAACGGAAAGGCCGGTGAACCGGTTCGCCTCGAAGTATTCGCCTTCGGGCGTGGGCAGCGTGTGCGGACGATCGCTCATTTTTTCTGGGCCTCGGGTTTGGGCGGTTGTCCCGGTGGTGCGGGCGATTCGGCTGGTTTTTCCAAATCGGCGCGATGGTCCGGCGGAACATCGACAATCGCAGCCGCTCGGCCGCGCTGCAGAGCGCGCAAATACGCGATGATCGCCCAGCGATCGTTCACGACGATGTTCGGCCCGTAAGCCAGCATCGTGTTTTTCCCGTTGGTGATCGTGTTGAAAATTTCGCCATCGGCCATTTTCCGGATGCGATCGTCCTGGAGACTGACCACGGTCGTTAGGCCATACTGTTTGGTGATGCCGTTGCCCTGCGCGGTCGCGCCGTGACACATGGCGCAGGTAATGTTGAACCGTTCCTGGCCGCGCTTGATCAACTCGACCGTGATCGGCATCGGCAGGCCCGTCCCCCAGCGATCGCCCATCTTGCCGGTGTTGTAATAATCGGTGCCTTCGCTGAATGCGATCCGGTCGCGGGTGGGTGTTTGCCCGCCCGGCGGGGGCCGCATCTGTTGTGTTGGCATCTCGTAGCCAATCGGCACCGTGCCCGCGACTGGCAATCGCGGGCCGCGCCCATCGGCGAAGAAATCCAGCGGCGCTTGCGCCCGCACTTTCACTTGCCGCACCATGTCGGGAAAAATTTCGAGCGGCGGCCCGGTGCTTTTCTGACCGCGAAAGCCAAAGACGCCGACGAGCGCGATCGTGAATAAAAGCGAGATCAAGAGGAAGCCGCGCAGCATCTTAGTCCTCGTGAATGATGGTGATATGCTGACCGCCGCTGCGTTCGAGGAGGTCGCGCGCTTCGGCTTCGGTGAACCGCGGGTCGCGCGCCTCGATCACGAGAAAGAAGCCGTCGTTGGTTGCGCGACTGAAGCGTTCCCAGTTGAAGACCGGATGATGCCAGCGCGGCAACCCGTTCATGATTTGCCACGCGAAGAACGCGGCAAAAGCGCTGAACAATATCGTGAGCTCGAACATGATCGGGAAAAACGCCGGCACGGTCATGAAGTTTGTCGGCTTGCCGTGGACAACGAGCGGGTAAAGAAAAGATGACGGACCGAATTCAATCAACGCGGCCGTGAGCAGACCGGAGACGCCGCCGAACAGAACCCAGCCGCTCAACCACGACTTGCCGAGCCCCATCGCCTCGTCCATTCCGTGAATCGGAAACGGCGAATGCACGTCCCAGCGTTTGAACCCGGCGTCGCGCACCACTTTCGCCGCGTTATAGAGCGCGGCGGCGCTCGGATATTCCGCGCCCATGCCGTAAACGCGATGGCCGGCGGGCGTTCGCAAATTGGTCACGTGCGCTCCTTTCCGCCGGCCGCGACGACATGATGCTCAGCCGGCGTGGCGTAATGCGCGTCGGCTTCGGGCACGACCGTTTTTACTTCGCTCATCGCAATCATTGGCAAATAGCGAACAAACAGGAGGAAGAAAGACGTGAAGATGCCGAGTGTGCCGATGAAGGTCCAAATGTCGACCCACGTTGGCATGAACAAGCCCCATGAGGAGGGCAGGAAATCGCGATGCAATCCGCCCACGATGATGATGAAACGCTCGAACCACATCCCCGCGTTCACGCACATGCAGACGAAGTAGACGACATAGACGTTGCGGCGACACCAGCGGAACCAGAACAGCTGCGGGGAAAGACAATTGCAGAACAACATGCCGACCCACCAGTACCACCAATACGGACCGAACACGCGGTTCCAAAAGCCAAACCGCTCATACGCGTTGCCGCTGTACCAGGCGATGAAAAATTCCATCGAGTAGGCGTAGGCGACGAACGAGCCCGTCAACAAAATGATCTTCGCCATTTTGTCGACGTGCTGCGGCGTGATGATGTCATGCAGCTTGAACATCGCGCGCGCCGGCAACACCAGGGTCAGCACCATCGCGAACCCGCCAAAGATCGCGCCGGCGACGAAATAGGGCGGGAAAATTGTCGTATGCCACGTGGGCAGGATCGACGTCGCGAAATCGAATGAGACAACGCTGTGCACGGAAAGAACCAGCGGAGTGGAGAGACCGGCGAGAAGCAAATAGGCCATTTCGTAATGGCGCCAGTTGCGATTCGAGCCGCGCCAACCGAGCGCGAAGATTCCGAACATGAATTTTTTGATCTTGGAAGTCGTGCGGTCGCGCAATGTAGCGAGGTCGGGAACCAAACCCGTGTACCAAAACAAAACCGAGACTGTGAAATAGGTCGAGACCGCGAAGACGTCCCACATCAGCGGGCTGCGAAAGTTCTGCCAAATGCCGTAATTGTTAGGCAACGGCGCCAGATACCATGCCATCCAAACCCGGCCGACGTGCACGCCCGGAAATATCGCGGCGCACATGACGGCGAAGAGCGTCATCGCTTCAGCCGAGCGATTGATCGAGGTGCGCCATTTTTGGCGCAGCAAATATAAGATCGCGGAAATGAGGGTGCCGGCGTGTCCAATACCGATCCAAAAAACGAAATTGGTAATGCCCCAGGCCCATCCGACTGGGATATTATTTCCCCAAACGCCAACGCCGGTGGAAATGAGATAACCAAGACAAAAAACACCGAACATCGCGACCGAGCTCGTGATGGTGAAACAGACCCACCACCAGCGCGGCGCCGGTTGCTCAACAACGCCGGAAATCCGCTCGGTCAGCCAGCTGAAATTGCGCCGGTGCAAGACCAGCGGCACACGTGCAAGCGGTTGCTTGACCGCGCTCGACGCTTCGGCCTCGATGATGTCCGGTGCTGTGGGTGTTTGGTCCATCAGAAAATTGCCAATTGCCGATCGCCAATTGCCAATTGCAGAAGATCGACAGTCGCCAAGTTCATGATTCCTTCTCCGGGCTGGCGACGGCGATGTCGCCCGCGTCCGGCATCCGCGGGTTGGGATTGCGAATCCGGGCGAGATAACTCGTGCGCGCTTTTACGTTCAAATATTGGAGCAGTCGATAATTGCGGTCCTGCTGTTTGAGTTTGGAGACGCGGCTTTCCGGATCCTTAATGTCGCCGAAGATGATCGCGCCGGTCGGGCAGGCCTGCGCGCAGGCGGTCGTGAACGAATCGCGCGGGATGCGCGTTTGACTGGATGCGCCCGCGCGCGCGTGCGCCGCGATCTTGGCTTCCTCGATGCGCTGCACACAAAAGGTGCATTTCTCCATTACTCCGCGCATGCGCACCGTCACGTTCGGGTTCTTCTGCAGCTTGGTTATGTCGGGCGCGCCTTTCTCGGTTAACGGCGCGATGTACTCCCGGTAGATGGCGAATTGGCCTGCGATTTTTTGCTTTCCGATCGGTCGTTGATTGTAATCAAAATAATTAAACCTCCGCACTTTGAACGGACAGTTATTTGAACAATAACGCGTGCCGACGCAGCGATTGTAAGCCATGACGTTGAGGCCGTCTTCGCTGTGGATGGTGGCGTTGACCGGACAAACTGTTTCGCAGGGTGCGTTCTCGCAGTGCTGACACATCATTGGCTGATGCACCATCTCAGCGCGCTCGGGCCAATCGCCATTGTCTTGACTGAACGGTTTCGCGCTCGCGAAATAACGATCGATCCGGATCCAATGCATAATGCGGCCGTGGGCGACCTGCAGTTTGCCGACGATCGGAATGTTGTTCTCGGCCTGGCAGGCAATGACGCACGCGCTGCAACCGGTGCACACGTTAAGATCGACATTCATCCCCCACTGAGACTCCGCGGTCAGCAGCGGATGACTGTAGATCGTCGGTAAATGCGGCGGCGGTTCATCCATGCCGGCGGCTTTCTCGACGAAGTTGTTGTCTTCGCGGTAATGCGAGAGCGTCGCTTCGCGCACCAGCCCGCGGCCTTCGATGCTGAAATGGTCCTGCGTGATCGAAAGCGGATATTTGCGACCAACTTTTGTTACGGTGACGCGGTCGATCGTTTTGCCGTCGGCCACGGTGAAATGCGGGTTCGCATATGTGCGCAGGAAGTAAGCGTTGAACCCGGCGTCCTCAGCGATTGGCCCAACTTTCTTGCGACCGTAACCGAGCGGGATCGTCACCGAATGATCGGCGTGCCCGGGTAACACCACCGCCGCGACGACGAGCTCGCGTTTCATCGGCTGGTTATTCTGGTCGGGCTGCGCTTCAGTGATTGTGACTTGCAGCAGATCGCCGGTCTCGACGTTCAACTGCTTCGCAAAATTCGGGCTGATCAGCGCGCCGTTGTCCCACGTCAGTTTTGTCACCGGGTCGGGCAATTCCTGGAGCCAGCCGTTATTGGCGTAGCGGCCATCGTCCATCGCGTAACTGCCCGCGAGGACGATCTCCGGGGAATCCGCCGTCGGCGCCGGCAGCGGCGTCCACATCCCGGGCAGCTGCGCCACGGCCGCGGCCGCGCCCGCGTTGAAGGCTGGCGGGCGATCGCGCACGCGCATATGCAACGCAATTCCGTCATGCAGGAAACGCGTCCAAGCCGTTTCGAAATCGCCCGGCGGATTCGTGGTGCGAAATGTTTCCTGGACGAGCTCGGGACCTTTCGGCCGCGGCGCGCCGAGCAACATGTTCAGCAATTCGATTTCGGACAGGCCACCGAACAGCGGCAAGATCATCGGCTGGATCGACAAATACGAGCCATCGGCGGTCAGCGCATCGCCCCACGATTCGAGATAATGCGCCGCCGGAACGTGCCAACGACTCAACTCCGAAGTTGCGTCCTCGTGAAACCCGAGCCGCACGACGTCAGGCACTTTCTTTTGCAGATCGACCCAATCCAGCGGCAAATTCGTCGATGGATCCGCGGCAAGTGCGCGATGCGCGCTGTAAACTGGATCACCACCGAGAATAAAGAGTTGCTTGACGGCGCCAGCTGCCAGATCGGCTGCGAACTGGGTAATGCTCAGTCGCTTCGGACCACGCGCGAACTCGCGCACCACAATCGTCGCGCCAAAGTTTTTCAGCGCCATGTTGATCGCGTAAGTCAGCAGTTGCACGATCGGCGGCTGCTCGGGGCCGGCGAGCACGAGGCTCGCGCCCGGTCGCGACATTAAATCCCTCGCCGCTTCGTTCAGCCACTGCTCGTCGAACGCGGCCTGGCTGGCGGGCGCCGGAATGGCTGCCAGCATTGTGCCGAGCGCGGCGTCTTTGCTCGCCGTCGCAATGTTCTGCGCGAGCGCGCGGGTGAACATCGGGATCTGGCTCGCCGGACAGCGGAGGCGATGATCGGCCATTGCGCCGGTGAGACTGAACCGGTTCTCCACCACGTAGAGCCGGTTCATGTTATCTCTCGAGCTGCGCACGCGGCGGCGCAGCGTAAATCCGCGCGTCGTCGCGATACTGCCCTGGCCGCAATCCAGGAAATCACTATCGAGCGCGAGGATTACGTCGGCGCGCTCGACTCGCGGCACGAGCCGGACATTTTGACCAAAACCAATGTCGGTCGCGTAATTCACCGCCTCGCTCAACAGCGGCTCGTAAACACACCAGCGCAGATTCGGAAAAACTTTCTGCAATTCGCCGCGCAACCGCTCGCGTGTTGGCGAAAGCGTCTCTTCGACGAGAAAAGCCAGACCCTCGCCGCCGCTCGCTGTCAGATCCGGCCGCAACTTGTCGATGTACGCGCGAAACGAATCGAAGTCGGAAGTTTTGCCGTGTTCGATAAACCGCTTGGAGCGGGCCGGATCGTAAAGATCCAGCACCGAGGCTTGTGCGAAAACGTCGGTCGCACCGGCCGAGGCGGGATGAAGCGGATTGCCCTCGAGCTTAATCGGTCGGCCGTCCACCGTCGTGGCGACCAACGGAATCGCGCCGGTGCGGCGCGGCATCGCCGTCGTGTAGTAGAGGAATTTTCCGGGGATCGCCCATTCGGCGCTGTTCGTGAACGGGACCATGTGCATCTCCGGCTTGCGACAACTCGTTAGGCCAACCCCCGCCAGCGCCATCGATGCGCCCATCAATTTCAGAAAATCGCGCCGCGACCATTCGGCTTCGCTCAACTCCGACGCGCCGACTGGGAACTCGCGCTCAAACCATTCGCGAAACTGAGGCGTGTCGCTCAGCTCCTCCAGGCTTCTCCAGTATCGCTTCCCGGTGAGGGGCTCCGGCGGATGTTGAAGTATGCGTTTCACTTGTGCGCTCCCCGGAAATTCGCCGCTACGCCTATTCCCAATTTCATAGTCATCGGTGACAGGTCTGGCAATTTTCGCTCGGAGCGATGTGCCATTTCTCTTTCAACGTCTCGCCGATCTCGCGCTGGGTCAGTTTTTTCTTTTTCGCCAACTCCGCTGGATCGACCCCATGCGGCGCGCCGTACCTGGACACAAACTCGGCCGGCTTCACGTCGTCCGGTTTCCAGTCGAGATTAAAAATCTGGTCGTCGGGCCGCAGAAAATTTTCCGGGTGGCGATGGCATTCGAGGCACCACGCCATGCTCATCGGTTTGGCGTCCTCCACGACCGACATGTGATTGATGTTGCCGTGGCAACTGAAGCAACTGATCCCGCGATTAACGTGCGCGGCGTGATTATAAAAAACGTAATCGGGCAGCCGATGGATCCAGACCCACGTGATCGGTTTGCCCGTCTTCCAGCTTACCCGCACCGGCTCGAGCTTCGGATTATCTTTTTGCACCTGCGAATGGCAATTCATGCACGTCTGGGTGTTGGGCACGTTCGAGTGCGCCGCCACTTCGACAAAACTATGGCAGTAACGGCAATCCATCCCCAGCTGCGTCACGTGAATGTCGTGCGGAAACGGCACCGGCTGGATCGGCTGGTAACCAACCTTGGTGTATTTCGGCGTCACGTAATACCACGTCCCGGCCGTCAGCCCGCAGACCACCAGGAACCCGCAGGCGGCGATTTTGAGCGGCAGCCAATTTGTCCAGCGCGGGAAAAAATTCGCCATAGGAGATCAGCGGCTGCGCCCCCCGCACCCCCGGAGCCGCCAACCTGAAAACGAATTCGAGTGAAAATTAGGATGTGCCGGGTTCAGACGGTGCAAAGTTTGAGATTGATTCCGCGCCGGAGGGAAAGGCAAAAGTCTATAAATGCGCCGCGCAATGGGAAAAGAAAATTCTTCCGCTCTTTTCAGTTGCATTTTCTGTCTTCTGTTCGGCGCGAATGCCAACGTAAACGCGGTTGAACCTGCCGATCTCATTCTTCTTAATGGCAACATTTACACGGTTAACGAACGCCAGCCACAAGCCGAAGCCGTCGCGGTGGCAAAGGACCACATCATTTTCGTCGGCGCGAATGATGACGCAAAAAAACTCGCCACGCCACAAACGCGCATTGTCGATCTTGCTGGCAAAACTGTGGTCCCCGGGCTGACCGATTCCCACTGTCACATCTTCGGGATCGGCGAGCGCGAGATGCGTTTCGATCTCGAAGGCACGAACACGCGCGAGGATTTTTTGCGCAGAGTCAAAGAGCGCGTCGCGCAGGCCGAGCCGGGCAAATGGATCGTTGGGCGCGGCTGGATCGAGACCTTCTGGAAACCGCCGCGGTTTCCGACTCGGCGCGAGCTCGATAAAATCGCGCCGCGCAATCCGGTCTATCTCACCCGTGCCGATGGCCACGCTTCAGTCGTGAACACGGCGGCTTTGAAGATCGCGAAGATCGACAAACACACGGCCGATCCGTTCGGAGGTCGGATTCTCAAAACCAAGGGCGAGCCGAATGGAACGCTGCTCGACCACGCGCAGGAACTGGTGGCGCAGAAAATTCCAAAGCCGACCGAAGCCGAACGCGAGCAGGCGTTGCTCGTCGGAATTGAGCGCGAGATCAAGCTCGGGTGGTGCGAAATCCAAAACGCTGGCAGCCATCGGGAAGATGTTGATCTTATCCGCAAAGCATTCGATGCCGGCAAAATCAAAATCCGGGTCATCAACGCCGTCTACGGTCCCGGCGAAGACGCGAACAATGTTTTACGCACTCGCCCGATCGTGAACGCCTACGATCACCATTTCACCCAGCGCACGATCAAGGTCATTCTCGATGGCGCACTCGGCTCGCGCGGCGCGGCTTTGCTTCAGCCCTATAGCGACGCGCCGGAAACGTCGGGCTATCTCACCGCGAAACCGGAGGAGCTTCGCCCCATGCTTAAGGAAGCGCTCCGCCGCGGGATTCAAATCGAGACGCACGCAATCGGCGATCGCGCGAATCGATTGATCCTCGACCTTTACGAGGAAGCATTTCACTCCATGCCGTCGGAACAAAAAACGATCCCACGCCCGCGTTGGCGCGTCGAGCACGCACAGATTGTCGATCCTGCCGATCTCCCGCGGTTCGCCAAGCTTGGGGTGATTCCCTCGATGCAGCCTTCGCACGCGATCAGCGATTTATTTTTCGCGCCGGCCCGGCTCGGGCTCGACCGCCTCGCCGGCGCCTACGCGTGGAAAAGTCTTCTCGATTCCGGCGCGATCGTCTGCGGCGGCTCGGACGCGCCGGTCGAGCGCGGCGAACCCATGATCGAGTTTTACGCCGCCGTCGCGCGCAAGAGCATCAAAGGCGAATCAGGCGACGGATGGCACCCCGAACAAGCCGTCACGCGCGAGCAAGCCCTGAAGATGTTCACGATGTCGCCGGCTTACGCCGCATTTGAAGAAGCCGAAAAAGGCTCAATCGAACCGGGCAAGCTCGCCGATTTCACGGTGCTCTCGAACGACATCATGAAAATCCCCGAGCCGGAAATTCTGAAAACCCGCTGCGAAATGACGATCATCGGTGGCGAGATTGTTTTCGGCGATTGACAATCGAATCAATTCGACCAACGCGATGGTGATGAATCTCACTCCGCTGCAAAAGTTTCGGGCGCTGTTCGCGCTGGGTTTGTTTGCGACATGGTTCGCGTTGGCCCAGCCGCGATCGTGCGCAGCTGCCGAGGAACATGAACACGGTGTCCCGGAGAAACTTGGAACGGTAAAGTTCCCCACGTCGTGCTCCTCGAATGTCCAGGGCGACTTCGAACGCGCAGTCGCCTTGTTGCATTCCTTTGCCTACTCCGCCGCGGAAAAAACGTTTCGCGACATAATCGCAAAAGCGCCCGACTGCGCCATCGCGCATTGGGGCGTGGCCATGACTTATTTCCATCCACTTTGGCCACCGCCTCTTCCGCAGGAGAGCGTTGCCCGTGGGCGCGAAGAAATAGAACGGGCGCGGCAGCTCGGCGGGTCCGACCGCGAACGGGAATTCATTGAAGCGTTGAGTTACATTTACGCCGACGATTCGGTGCCGTACCGCGACCGCGTCGATCGTTATACGGCGGCGATGGGCAAGCTCGCCGAACGGAATCCCGATGATCCGGAGTGCCAGATCTTTTACGCGCTCGCCCTTCTGGCCACTGCTCCCCCGACCGACACAACTCATTCAAACCAGAAAAAAGCAACCGCATTGCTCGAGCCACTTTTTCGGAAGTACCCGCAGCATCCGGGAATTCCGCATTACCTGATTCACGCTTACGACAACGTTGAAATGGCCAGCCGCGGCCGCGAAGCCGCGCGGATTTATGCGCAGATTGCCCCCTCCGCGCCGCACGCTTTGCACATGCCCTCCCACATCTACACGCGATTGGGCATGTGGCAGGAATCGATCGCTTCAAACACCGCGGCAAGAAAAGCCGCCCACGATCAGGGAGACATTGGCGAAGAATTACACGCCATGGATTACTTGATGTATGCGAACCTTCAGCTCGGTCGCGACAACGATGCAGCGCGCGTCCTCGATGATTTGCGAAAAATGACCGACCTGACGCCAACGTATTTCAAGGTGGTATACGCAGCGAGCGCGATGCCGGCGCGCTACGCGATGGAACGCCGAAAATGGAATGAAGCCGCGCAACTGTCGCCGATACCTGGCGCGTTGCCGCAGGCGGCGGCGATTACCGCCTGGTCGCGCGCGGTTGGACTCGCCCGTGGCAAAGAGACCGGGCCCGCGCAGGCCGAGGCTGCAAAACTAGCAAGCGCTCATGAGCAAATGCGTGCGACAGGCGATGAATATTGGGCGACACAAATTCACGTGCAGCTCAATTCCGCTCTGGCCTGGATAAGTTATGCGGAAGGTAAACCGGAGGAGGCGCTCAAACTTATGCGCGCCGCGGCCGACGAAGAAGACGCCGTGGAAAAGCAACCGGTGACTCCCGGGGCGATCGCCCCGGCCCGCGAACAGCTCGGAGATCTCCTGGTCGAGTTGAATCGTCCGCAGGAAGCGCTCAGCGAATTTGAGCGCTCTCTGTCGATGACACCACAACGACGCGCCGCACTCGCGGGCGCCGAGCGCGCCCGGAAAATGGTTGCGTCGGCAAGGCACGGCTAAGAACGCGCTGGCTGCCATTGGAGGGAGACGCGCCGTCGTGTCCGGGTTTGGCGCCGACAGCGCAACGATCAATCCGGGCTACCCACAGTTTCCCTCACCCGCCCGTGCGAGATTCGGCCGAACCATTCCCGCGCGGCGTCGGCGACATCTTCGGCTTTGGCGACGCCGCTGTCCACGAGCGAGCGACCGGTCGCTTCCCAGATTTTCTTAACGACCAGAGCGCCGTTCTGCCGAACGATCCGTCCGAGATGTTGCACGGCAGCGGCCGTCGCAGATCGGCGAATCGCATCCGCCGATGTTTGCGAAGTGATCGCACAATAGCGCCGCGCCACTTCGCCGACGCGCAGAGTGAGAAATGCGTTGGCCGCACCTGTGGAGATGCAACGCACGAGCAGGGCCGAGATTCCACTTAATCCGGGAATGCCGCCTTTGAGCGCCGGCACAACCGAAGCGGCGAG
>DATDFJ010000089.1:0-31829 GCA_036522675.1 Chthoniobacterales bacterium
GCGGAGTTCCGACATCCAAGCGGTGCCGCGTTAGCGAAATAGCAATAGCGGACTCGGAATAACAAAAAAGGCTGTCCGTCTTCCAAACCAACGATTATGAAAACTTCCCTACTTCTTGGAGCAATGCTGGCCCTTCTGGGTTTGGCCGCGGCTCCTCTCAATGCACAAACCCAGACGACGACTTCAACGACTTCGAGCAGCAGTGGTTACATTCAAACCAGCAAAATCATCGGGACGAAGGTGAGGACCTCGAGCGGTGATGAGATTGGCGTCGTCAAAGATGTAGTGATCGATCGCAGCACCGGATGCATGGCTTACACGGTTGTTTCAGCCGGCGGCACCGGGACGCGCATCACCGGTCAGGCAAAAATGGTCGCAGTTCCGTGGGCAGTCTATTCCACCACGACCACCGACGCGGGCGTTCTGACGGTGACGGTTGATCATGATCGAATCTATAACGCGCCGGTGTTCGACTATGCACGTATCAACGAATATTCCACCACCGGCTACATCAATAACGTCTACTCGTACTACGGCGTTTCTGCCAGCGGTGCGGCAGGAGCAGCTTACGGCACTACGACAGGTGCGACGACGACCACGGGAACAAGCGCGACTGGCACGACCGCCACAGGCACAACCGCGACCGGCGCGGCAACGACCGGTGCATCCGCTACACCGATGGCGGGCGCGTCGCCCATGGGAACTGCAGGCGCTTACGGTGCTTCATCGGCAGCCAGCGCTTCACCAGCCGCCAGCGCGTCGGCAGCAGCATCCCCTGCTGCCAGTACTGCCGCTTCGCCAAAAGCAACCGCTTCACCGCGAGGCCGGCGCGGAGCCGCTCGTGAAGAAGGCGCCACTGGCCGTGCGCGAAGCGGTATGAGCCCGAGCGGTTCGCCCTCGGAGGAAACGACCACCGGCCGCGCGAGCACTGGAGCCAGCCCGGCTGAATCGCCGCGCCATCATCGCGAAGGCATGCGCGAAAAAACCGAGGCCTCACCACCAGAAACAACCGAAAGTCCATCTGGCGAGGGCAAAAAAATGCGACACCGTCACGGCGAAGAATCACCGACCACCGGTGCCAGTCCCAGCAGTCCGGAAGAACAAGAGTAACATCTCGTTTGCCGCAAACTCGGCCGCAGAAGCGAGCTTGCTTCTGCGGCTGTTTTGTTGGATCGACAATCAACCGAGCGCTGGTTGCTCGGTTACACTGCTGGATTCAACTGCTGCCGTGTCGGCCGGGAGATACTTCGCTCCAACAAGCCAAGCCAAACCCGAGGCGAGTATGACTCCAGAGACAAACAGAAAAGCGATGTGCATGTTCGTGTGACCGCCGATGTAGCCGATCAACCAGAATGCTTGCACGTCCCCTAACGCGTGGATGACAAAAATGTTCACGGCAAACGCCGTCGCGCGCACAGCCGGCAGCGAGACATTGGCCAAGGCCGTGTTTGACGGGCCTGTATTCAGGAACAGAAAAAAGATTGCGAGAAACATCGTCATCCATGCCACAGGAAATGGAATGTAAAGTGTCACGATGAAAATCGGGCAGGCGATGAGCATGCCGATGCCTGAGACCCAGAAGTAGGAGCCCGGCAAGCGGCTGCGCAATCGATCGGCGATCACGCCTCCGAGAAGCGTCGAGACCAGACCCGCGACGACTGTGATTAAACCAAAGATTGTTCTGCCCAAGGCTGGACTTTGATTTCGATAATCAAGATACGCTGAGACCCAGTATCCCAAACCGCCGATCACAAAAGTCATCAATGTCTGCGCCACGCAATTGACGAGATAGGAGCGGGTTTGGAAAAGGCGGAGATATTCACTGATGCGGCGGCGCGGCGAGTCCTGCACCGCCTGATGTCCACGGAGACGCGGATCACGTTGCCAAAAACATAGCAAGCCCAGTAGCAACCCTGGCGGAGCAACCAGATAGAACGCCCAACGCCAGCCAAGGTGAGCGCCGATCAAACCGCCAATTACATAGCCGAGCGCGCTGCCCACCGGAATCGCAGCGCAGAAAATCGCCATGACCCGACCGCGTGTCTCGATTGGGAAAAGGTCGGACAAGATTGTCGGTGCTGCCGGGCCATAGCCACCTTCTCCAATGCCGACACAGATCCGGGTCGCAAAAAGAATCCCGAACGTCGCCGCCAAACCGGACCCACCGCTCGCCAGGCTCCACAAAATCACCGCGCAGCCGACGATGATCCAGCGCGACATCCGATCGGCGAGCAAACCGAGAACTGGCGCGCTCAGCATGTACGTGACAAAAAACGCGTCGCCGAGCAGGCCGGTCTTGGTCATGGCGTTTACGTCGCCAGGCGCGAAGAAACTCGCGCGAATATCGGGCTCGAGCGCGGCGAGAATTTGACGGTCGATGTAGTTGAAAAGATTGATCCCCAACAGCAGCACCAGTGCGCTGGCTGCGCCTGAGCGGGCTCGGCCGAAACCGTTGCTCATCGAAATGCCGATTGCAGTTGGCCGGACGCTGATTGTAAATCACAAAGATGCCGAGCATGTCCGCCGCCGAACGCGCGTTGCACGCGATCGCCGCTCCAATCCTGCGCTGTGTTTATCGCGTCACCTCCCACGGCTTGGCGAATCTGCCGGCCGGCGGGTTTTTGCTGCTCCCCAATCATATCAGCTGGATCGATGCGATTGTCTTGCAACTCGCCTGTCCGCATCGCGCGATCCGCTACATCATTGATGAGGAATTTTATCGCAAGCCGCTGCTGCACCCATTTCTGCGCCTGGTGCGCTGCATTCCCATCGACCCCAGGCATTCTCATTCCGCCATTCGCGCGGCGACCAAATGCATCGCCGACGGCGAAATTGTCTGCCTTTTCCCGGAAGGCCAACTGGAGCGCGCGGGCACGTTGCTTCGCCTTCGCCGCGGTTACGAATTGATTGCGCACCACGCCAAAGCGCCTGTCGTTCCGGTCTGGCTCGATCGTCTCTGGGGTTCGATCTTTTCTTTTCAAGGTGGACGTTTCTTCACGAAGTGGCCGAAAGAGATTCCCTATGGGGTGGGCGTCGCGTTCGGCAAAGCGCTGGAGCCGCGCGCCGCCGATATCGCGACAGTCCGCGAAGAATTGCTCAAGCTCGGTGAGTTCTGTTACAGCCATCGCCCGGCATTAGATCGACATCTCGGCGAGGAATGCGTGCGCGGTCTGAAACGGCGGCGCTTCTCGACTGCGGTGATTGACGGGACCGACAACACTGCGCTCGCTCGTGCGAAACTGCTGGGCGCAGCTGCGGCGTTGAGCCGTTTTCTGCGGCGCAATTTTCCAGATGAACGGATCGCGATTGTTTTGCCGGCGAGCAAAGGTTCAATGGTGGCAAATCTGGCCGTGACTCTCGCCGGAAAAGTCCCGGTGAACCTCAATTTCACGATGGGACGCGCTGCGAACGAGTCTTGTTGCAGGCGCGCCGAGCTGCGCGTCGCGATTTCCGCGTCGCAATTCATCGATCGCGTGAAAGATTTTCCATGGCCGCAGCAGGTTTTGAAACTGGACGAGCTGATGCCCCGGCTGAAACCGCGGATTTTTCTCTGGTGGCTATTTTCGATCCTCTGCCCCCCGAACGCGCTCCTGCGCCTGCTGGAGATTCCAAGAAAAGCCGGTCACGCCGAGGCGGTTTTGCTTTTCACGAGCGGCAGCACCGGTGAACCCAAGGGTGTCGTGCTGAGCCATCGCAACATCGTCGGAAACGTTTCCCAGTTCCGCGACTTGCTCGACGCGAAACGCGACGATGCGATTCTCGGGTCGCTCCCGTTTTTTCACACCTTCGGCTGCACAGTGACACTGTGGTATCCGCTAATCGAAGGCGTGCGCATCGTCACTTACCCGAACCCGCTCGAAGCGGCGAAGACTGCCGCGCTCGTCGAGCGATATAACCTCACGCTGCTGCTGGCGACGCCGACGTTTTTGCGCGGCTATTTGCGAAGAGCAGAGCCGCACCAGTTACGCAGCGCGCGTCTCGTCATTACCGGCGCGGAGAAACTTCCACTCGATCTCGCCAAAGCCTTCGAGGAGCGGTTTGCACACCGAGTGCTTGAAGGCTATGGCCTGACCGAAACGTCGCCGGTGGTCAGTGTGAACTTGCCCGAACCGCCGCCGAGCAAACCGAGCGAGGAAGTCCAACCCTCGAGTCGTCTCGGTTCCGTCGGTAAAATGGCGCCCGGTATCGCCGCCGAGATTCGCGAGCCGGAAACGGAGCGCAAACTTTCGCTGCACGAAACCGGCATGCTTTGGTTGCGCGGTCCGAATATTTTCGAAGGCTACCTGCACGACGAGAAACGCACGGCCGAAGTTTTGCGCGACGGCTGGTTCAAGACCGGCGACATCGGCCGTTTCGATGAAGACGGGTTTCTTTTCATCGAAGGACGCTTGTCCCGCTTTTCAAAAATCGGCGGCGAAATGGTGCCGCACGAATCAGTCGAATCGAAGATGGTCGATCTTCTCGGACTGGCCGGCCGCGACGAACGCGCCATCGCGATTATCGGCGTGCAGGATGAAGCGAAAGGCGAAGCGCTCGTCCTGCTCAGCGCGGTCGATGTCGATCTTGCCGAGTTGCGCGACAAACTCCGCAACGCTGGCGTGCCAAACCTCTGGATCCCGAAAAAAGTCTGCCGCGTCGATGCCATCCCCGTCCTCGCCTCCGGCAAGCTCGATCTCAAAACGTGTCAGGAATTGGTCGTATCCAGCCAGCAATGATCCCCGCCATTTCTTACATCATCTGTTCGGTCCAGCGCAGCGGCACGCACTTGCTTTCCAGCATTCTGCGCGGCACTGGCGTCGCCGGCCGGCCCGGTGAGTATCTCGTGTGCAAGCGCACTGAGACTTGGGAACAAAAATGGAACAGTCCATCGCGCATCGCCTACATTGAACGTGTGCGCCGCCAGGGTACGACAGCCAATGGCGTATTCGGTCTCATCATGATGTGGACCTATTTCGAACGCGCCATCGGAATGCTGCGCGAGATTCCCGCTTACCAGCATCTGAGTCCCGAGCAGGTGCTGCCGACCGTGTTCAGCCAACCGAAATACATCTGGCTGCGCCGGCGCGATCGGCTCGAGCAGGCCATCTCGTGGGCGATTGCGTCGCAAACAAAAGTCTGGAGCCAGAAACCCGGCGAAGCACCTCAACCTGATGCTGCACCGCGTTTCGATTTTGAAGCGATCGATCAACACTACAATCACATCACCGATGACGAGCAGAACTGGGCCGATTATTTTGGCAAAAACAAACTCCAGCCCCTCGTCCTGTTCTACGAAGACGTAACCGCGTCGCACCGCGCGACGGCCGAACGCGTCCTGGAATTTTTGGGCGTGCCGATCCCGAAAAGCCTCGAAGTGCCAGCACCGGCCGTCGAGAAACAGGCCAGCACGATGTCGGAGGATTGGGCAGCAAGATATCTCGAACTCAAAGCGAAGACGGGCGCGCAGCAATGACGAAGCTCGAAACTCAAATGATCCCTTCCGAGCGCGCTTCGTCATTCGGATTTCGTCATTCCTTCGGCATTGGTCATTCGGCATTCGTCGCTTTTTTCCACGCTGCAGCAAATCGCGCTGCAGCGCTGTTTATGAAACTGCTTTTCGGGTACGCCGGGCGTGTGCGCGTGTTGCGAGCCGAAAACGCCAACCGGCCCGGCGGTTTTCTCCTCGCCTCGAACCACATTAGCCACTTCGACCCATTCATCATTTCATCCGTCGTGCGCCGCAAGATCGACTGGATGGCGATGGCCGAATTTTTTCCGCTGCCGCTCATCGGCTGGTTTTTGCGGGCGGTTGATGCGTTCCCGGCCGCTCGCGAGCGCGCTGATCGCGCCACGATCCGGACAGCGATCGATCGGCTGCAAAACGGGCGACTGGTCGGGCTATTTCCGGAAGGCGGGATTCGGAGCGGCAGCGCGTCGCTATTGCAAGGCGCGTCGCTTCGTCCGGGCGCGTCGACTCTCGCGCATATCGCCGGCGTGCCGGTGCTGCCATGCGTGATCGTGGGCAGCGATCGGCTCTACGGCATTCATCGGTGGTTGCCGCTCCGGCGCACCCCGATTTGGATCGTGTTTGGTGAGCCGGTCCCCTGCTTTCCTGATTTATCCAAATCAATCGCACGCGAACGCATTGAGCACGAGCTCACCGCGTCGTTCCAAAAACTCTATCGCGAGTTGCGAGAAACATTTGAGCTCACGCCCGACGATCTGCCGCACGCCCCGCAAGAGCGGATGAAATTCCGACTTTTCCACCACGAAAGACATCAAGAACACGAGGACAAAGTAAGACAAAGCAGTTCTAGACCTCGTCATCGCCTGCGACGCGCAGCTGCCAAGACAGTCGATTTCGCGATGTGCGCATCGATGAACGTTCTTCAGGCGCGTCACCGACTGCACGCGCGCAGCCGCGAGGAGATGGAAGCTTATGTCGCGGCGTGCGAGAAGCTGACCGCGCAGGAATATTACCACGCGCCCGCAGATGTCGATCTTGCCAGCGCTGTGGGCAAAGCGATCGCGTCCGCTCCGAGCAACGGCGCAACTGTCATCGCGTGGTCGAGCCCGCTCGTCACGAATTTCCCAGCAAACAATATCGCGCGCCTCGATTTTTTCCGCGCTCGGAACGGCAAGGACGCGCCGACGCTGCTCATTTTGCACGCGTTGTTGTCGGCGACACACATCGGATATCGCCGATTGGCCGCGCAATTCAATGCGCTCGGCTGGAATGCCTGCTTCGTGCACCTGCCTTATCATTACTCGCGCACACCGCGCGGTTATTGGAACGGCGAGCTGGCTATTACCGCTGATCTCATTCGCAATGCCGAGGGCCTGCGCCAAGGCGTGATGGAACTACGGCAATTGGTCGCGGCCCTGCGCGCATGCGGCTCCCACGAGTTCGGCGTCCTCGGCACGAGCTATGGCGGATGGATCGGCGCATTGCTCGCGATCGTCGAACGCGATTTGCGTTTTGTCGCACTTATGTCGCCAATTGTGAACGTCGAGCATGCAATCTGGCAATGCCCGGCGTCAATTTTCATGCGCCGCGAGTTGCGCCGATTGAAGATTGAGCCCTCGTTAATCGCGCGACATCTTCATCTCAGCTCCGCGCTGCACAACCAGCCGTTGTGCAGCGCCGACCGAGTCTTGTTCGCGGCCGGTGAGTTCGATCTGATCTCGCGTCCGTCTGACATCGAGCAGATTCACCAAAAATGGACCGGCTCGGAATTGCTCCGCGTCTGCCAGGGGCATTTCGGTTATCGAATGCTGCGTGAAACCGTCGCGCGTCTGAAGGCGCGCGGGCTGTAAGGCCTCTCCGAGGAGGATGTTAACTTTACGCGGCGAAGCCGCATTATTTTACCAGCCCGGCGGGGACAGCACGCTCCACCTCATGCCATCCGAGAAATTCTAAACTCGGCTTGAGCCCTTCGAACGCCGCGGCGGCGAGAACGTTGTGCCCTTCGACCGAAGCGTGCCAGCCGTCGATCGCGTGGAGCAATTCGACGCGGGTGAGGTCGGCGTTCGCCAGCGCATCGGAATAACGGATCTCCAAATTGCTATCGGCATCGAGCTCTTGCCCGAGTTCAGCGACGAGCGCGCGGAGCTCGTCGTTCACCATCACTGCCATGCGCACGAGGTTATTTCGGTAAGCCGGCCGAAACGATGTGAAATATTTGTAGGTTGTTTCGAGATGCGGATACAAACGCCGGTCCGCCATTCGTCGCCGTTCGGCTTCGGCGCGGCCGTGAAAATACGCTCCAAAGTTAACCAAGCCATAAACGACGATGGCCACGCGATGAGGCTGGTTTAGCGCGTGTTCGGCAAGTCGCCGGAGTTGTCGCTCAAATCTTGCGCGCACCAGCGCGGTTTGCCGGTGCAAGCGGCCGTGCGGCTGTGCCTCTTCGCCGGGAGGACATCGCCACATCCAATCGAGATTGTTGTGGCCGATCGCGATGAGGATGAGATCGGGAAATGGCCGCGCAGCCAGTACTCGACCGACTTGTCCCGAAAAATCGCGCGTGCCGAGAATGCGCCGAAACAAATTTTGCCGCTTGTCTTCATCATCAATCACAGCACCGACGCCCGCGTATTCCATCGGCACGAACGGCGTGAGTTGCTCCAAGCGCTTCGAGATGCTGCGCACGCTGGCCGAAGCTGCGTCGCAATCAAGGAACCAATTTCCGCCGCGGCAACGATGGCTTCGCCAGAATGTGCTCAGGGCCGAGGAAATGTAGATGTTGAGCGAAACGCTGTCACCGAGCAGCGCCACGTGTGGCAGCCGGGCGATCAGTTCGGCGTAACTAATTTCGCGATGCCGGTATGCCAGGTAATCAGAATGAAAATGCGAGGTCGGCTCTGCGATCCGCTCCAGAAAATTTGCCGGGACAACGCTAAGCGATCTCATGCGGGCGCGATCCAGAGGGCTGATTGTCGATCTTTAGTCGAGCCAACTCATGGCCGTGAGCAAGCGCCGAAACTCCGCGTCATCAGCTGACAACGCGGGCAGCCATTCACCGATCGACTCGCGTTTCCACCAGGCGCGCTCGCCGATCGGCGCGAACCGGTAGCGATAAAGTCGCGCCCGAATATAGCGGGGTGGCGCGTTCGGAAACGGATTGTTCGCGATGAGCGAGAGCGTGCGGGAATCGTTATGCAAAAGTTTCCAAACAAGATGCAGTGTCCATGGATACTCCGCGGGTGAGGCCATGGCGGCGAACCAGATCTGCCAGTCGATCCGCGGCTGATATGGCGCGATGATCGCCGGCATACGATTCGGATCACCGGGTTTCGCTTTGAATTCGTACTCCTGCCATTTCGTGTCGCCGGTGATGACGGTGTCATTTGTCCCCTCGAAAATGATCTCGTCGCGTTCGCGCCCGACCGTGCCGAACGCGCCGTAGGTGTTCACCAGGTCGAGCGGATCGAATGAGTAGTTCATTAACTGCCGGCCGGAAGCGAGATTGAGCACGGGCGAGATGCTCAAGTACGCGACGAGGACCGCGAGGGCCACCGTGACGCCATTGTTGACGCGCGACGACTGAGCTTGTTCGGCCGCCTGCTCCGCACGCCTAACGAGTCGCCCCGGCAAAACATGCCGCAAAAGCGTATCATCGAAACAAGCAAGAAACGGAATGATGGTAAGATAGTTCAGGAACGACAGGTTCCCGCTGATGATCAGAAAAATTTGAAACACGACCAGGAGCGCGCCAGCGATGTGGCGGGCCGTTCGCGGCCCAAGGGAAAACCATGGCACGACGAGCTCGACGAAGTGGTTCCAAAGCGTTTCCAATTTGTGAAACCACGCCGGCGCGAAATGCAGATAGCGGCTAATCGGATTTGGAATGGGCTGGGTTTCGTAGTGATAGAACATGCAGGTGAGATCGCGCCAGCAGGAGTCGCCGCGCATTTTGATCAGACCGGCGCCGACCATGATGCGAAAACCGAGCCAGCGGAACAGCCACATGACGAGAATCGGCGGGCGACGCTTTGGAAATGGCCGGCCATCAAACAGCGGACAAAGAAAGATCGACAGGAAGCCCGTCTCGAGGAGTTGGATTTCCCACCCATAGCCGTACCAAATCTGGCCAATGTGCACGATCGACATGTACATCGCCCAGAGGATGGCGAGCAGAATCGCGTTCCCGTAACCACTAAGGACGACGAGCGAGAGCGCAAAACCGGTCCAGGCAAAGATCGACAACCCGTGATCGGAAATTCCAAACCAGAACAGCGTCGGCACGTTCAGCATTCCGGCGGCATGCGAACCGGCTTCGTGTTCGATGGCTGTGAGATAATGCGTTGCTGGTGTGAGACCGTGCGTGCCAATCAAGGGCACTAATTGATTGACCGCGACGAGGAACGCGACCGCATAAACAAACCCCACCAATCGCAGAATGACGAAACGCGTGAGCCAGTAGGAATTACCGAGGGCGAAAATTCGTTGCCAAAAATCGGTTGCCTCATTGATCTGCATGAGAAGCAGGAAACGTTGAATGCCCAACGCCGAACGTCCAACGCGGAATGAGTGAGTAATTCGAAAATCGAAAATGCAATTGCCAGGGGGGAGATTCGAACTCCCGACCAAGGGCTTATGAGTCCCCTGCTCTACCACTGAGCTACCCTGGCGCGATTGGGGCGACCAAATTCACCGGCAGAGCGCGTCGTGTCAACGCGCGCAGCAAGGTGGATCGCGCCGTCCTCGGCGCGATGGTAACGATAAACGGCGAAGACAGACGAAGCGATTAATTCAGGCGGCGGAGCCGCTTTGCGCCAACGCGCTGAGGACAGCGCGTTCCACCCTTACTCTTGTGCCTTCTTCAGATATGGCGCGAGTTGCTGGCGATCGCCCCGAATCGCCGCCATGAATAGAACGCCGTGCTGTTGCTGCACAACGCCGCTCCACCCCTCCTGGTCGACAAAGCGCCAGTCGGAAAAATCAGCGGCCGTTCCGGTTTTCGGATCGCGTTCGGCTGGAAAGAGAAAAAACTGCATCCGTTTTTCCGTCACCCAAATCTGTGCAACCCGACCCGCTTCTTCATCGTCGAAAACGCGGCAGCCAAGTGTCTGGAAATCGGCGAACTCCGGCGGCACTTCGTAGTGCTCGAGATTGTGCTTCATAAAAAAGAGATCACCCAACGCGCCGGCATCGGTGCGGATTGGGTCGAGCAACACGGAGCGCGACGAGTTTGCCACGCTCAAAAGGCGGCGCGCTTTGCTCGAGCCAGGAAAATCGTGGAGATGCTCGACGAATTTGATGACGAATACGCTCGCGATCACGACAAGCGCGATGCCGATCGCGACGAAGGCCGGATTCTTCGCCACTCTTTTCCAAGTCCACTTCGGCCGGGCGACCAGCGCTTCGCTCGAAAACCAGGCGGCAATTTCTGGTGGAATGTGCAGATCGCCGACCAACTTCGCGACGGCGCGATCGAACTCCTGCTGGTTTTTGAGTTCCGGCGACTTGCCCGCGCGCGTGACTGCGGCACGTAGTCCGCGATCGTCAATTCGACGCTCGCTAATCGGCGCACATGCAACCAGCAACTGGTCGCGCCGAGACAGACGCGCCAGTTTCATGTCACCTCCTCCATCGGCACGACACTGTTGAGCCAGGCCTGAAACTGCCGCCGCGCTGAACTCAGCAATGGCGCGAGCTCGGCCGTCTTCAGCTCGGTCACCTTCAGCAGATCGCGATGGCTGAACTCGTCCAGGTAAAAAAGGGCGAGCGCAGTTCGTTGCGGCTCGGGCGCGGCTGAAATCCAGATCGCGAGCTGATTGGCATCGATTTGCAACAGTTGATCGGCCGCGACTGGCGAAAGGTCTTCCTGCGGAAGATCGACATCTTCCGGCTGCAGCCCGTGTTCGCTGGCCTCGAGGCAGCGGCCGCGCGCCTCACGATAAAGCCAGAACCGATCAGCCGGTGTTTCCGTTTCGCCGGCGCGCTCCGTCGCGGCGCGCAATGTCGCCTCAAAAACCTCGCGCGCTTTCTGCGCGTCGCCCAGCATCAAGAAACAAAAGCGATAAAGCTGAGGAAGATTTTCTTTGGACTCGGGCACTCCGGCCACCCTTCAATTGCAAAAATTTCGCCGCATATTACGCGACTCGGTTGGATCGACAAGCGTGGATGTGGATCTCGCGCGCAGAAATTAATTCTGGGGAGCGCACCCTCTGGCGTGTCGCCGAGCGCGTTCCGCGCTCGCGAACTTTTCTGGTGATCTCGCCACGCGCACACGCAATATCGAAACAAAAGTTCGTTTCGGCGGGCGCCGAAACCAGCGCGCCGGCGACGTGCGCTCCCCAGAACAAGAAATTCGTCGCGCAGCTTCGTCGCCCTCTTCGCGCCCGCTGAACGGATTCCCCTATTGTCGGAACGTCACCCTCGCGTTATTGGAGCAGGTCGAGGTGCCAGCCTCACACGCCTCATAGGTGTAGCGAGCCCGCCCGGTGTCGCCGGTGGAATCCGTATAAGAACCGTCGTTCGCGGTTGTCACGATCAGCGCGCGGTCGCGGTAGACGTCAATGTTGGTCGAGGTCGCCCCGCTCCAGGTAAGGCGCACCGTATTTATTCCTCCCACCTTGCGCCCCGTGCCGCTGAGCGTGATCGGTCGAGGTGTAGGCGTGGGAGTTGGCGTCGGCCCGGATTGTGCGCAGTATCTCCCGCCACTATTCAAATATCCAAAGCCTCCATGAAGTCCGCCCCAGACAATCATTTCCGTGCCGGTCCAGACCGCGGTCTGGGAAGAACGACCCGAAGGCGCGTCGGTGGTGGAGGTGGCCGTCCAATTATCCATGCTGGGATTGTATTTCCCGCCAGTATCCAAGCCATTGCCGCCCCAGACGATCATCTCACTGCCGGTCCAGACTGCGGTATGGGATTCTCGCGGGGCCGGTGCGTTAGTGGTGCCGGTAGCTGCCCAACTATCCATGATCGGGTTATATATGCCGCCGGTGTTTGTATCATTGAATGTGACATCGTTGCCGCCCCAGACAATCATTTCGCTGCCGGTCCACACCGCCGTGTGAGCGATTCGACCAAGCGGCACATTGATAACATTTGTAGGCGTCCAACTGTCGTTACCGGGATTATATCTGCCGCCGGTGCGCAGATATTCGTGGTTCGGGATTGCATCAGTTCCACCCCAGACGATCATTTCACTGCCTGTCCAGACTGCGGTATGATACCATCGGGCGTCGGGCACATTGATAGTGCTGGTAGGCATCCAACTGTCCGTGTCGGGATTGTATCGCCCGCCACTGTTTAAATTGCAGTTACCACCACATCCATATCCACCCCAAACGATCATCTCGGTGCCAGTCCATACCGCACTGTGATGCTGCCTTGCGACAGGCGGGTTGACCGTTCCAGTAGCTGTCCAACTGTCACTAGCTGGATCGTATCTACTACCAGTGTTGAACTCGCTAGTCCCGGAGGTACCTCCCCATACGATCATTTTATTGCCACTCCAGACGGCGGTATGCGACGAGCGGGCATCGGGCGCGTTGATCGTACTTGTGATCGTCCAGCTATCGGTGTTCGGATCGTATCTCCCGCCGGTGTTTAAGGCGTGGAAATCGTCATCGATGTAATACCCACCCCAAACGATCATTTCACTGCCGGTCCACACTGCCGTGTGAGACGTTCGGACCGAAGGCGCATTGTTGGTACCGGTATTCACCCAACTGTCGGTCTGTGGACTGTATCTCCCACCGGTATTCCCGTTTCCACCCCAAAGGATCATTTCAGCACCGGTCCACACTGCCGTGTGGCTGGCCCGAGCGGAAGGCGCGTTGACGATGCTCGTCGCTGTCCAACTGCCGGTGTTGGGATCATATTTCCCGCCAGTATTAAAGTTGGCAGTGAGATCAGTTCCACCCCAGACGATCATTTCACTGCCTGTCCACACTGCACTATGATCCCAGCGGGCGGCAGGCACGTTGACCGTGCTGGTAGATGTCCAACTGTCCGTGTCGGGATTGTATCTCCCACCGGTGTTCAAAGCGATGAAGGTGCGATCGATGTAATACCCGCCCCAAACAATCATTTCACTGCCGGTCCAGACTGCCGTGTGGAGGGAACGACCCAGAGGCGCATTGGTGGTGCTGGTGGCTGTCCAAGTGTCTGTGTCGGGATGGTATTTCCCGCCGGTGTCAAGGTTCAAGAAGCCGCCCCACACAATCATTTCATTGCCGGTCCAGACTGCGGTGTGGTATTCCCGAGCCGAGGGGGCATTGCTGGTGCTGGTGTCGGTCCACGTATCCGTGCTGGGATTGTATTTCCCGCCGGTATTCAAGCCACCGCCACCCCAGACAATCATCTCACTGCCGGTCCAGACTGCCGTGTGGTATGCCCGAGCCGAGGGAGCGTTGTTGGTGGTGGTGGCTGTCCACGTATCCATGGTGGCATTGTATCTTCCGCCCGTCTTGAGGTCGTTGAGGCCGTCATATCCGCCCCAGACAATCATTTCACTGCCGGTCCACACAGCTGTGTGAGCGTATCGGGCAGCAGGCGCGTGGGCATTGGTGGCAGCCCAAGTGTCTGTGCTGGGATTGTATCTCCCGCCAGTATTGAGGATGCCGACGTCAATAGCCAAGCCTCCCCAAACAATCATTTCGCTACCAGTCCACACGGTGGTGTGCTGCTCTCGACCTTCAGGTGGGGCTGGGGTTAATGTCCAAGTATCGTCCGCGCAGCCGCCTCCAGCGTCCGATATGTTCGGAAGGGCGTAGCTATCTGTCTGCGCCATTGTCGCATCCGCCGGCGGGCTTTCAGCTTTGGCCAGCCACGACTCGACTGGCTGCTTTGACCATATGATCCTCGCAAGCTTAAGACGGTCTCGGCTTTTCTCGATGACCGCCGTGGCGTAGTAACTAGTCTCGTCTTCTTGCAACCGGCTTACTACCCCGGTTTTGATTTCCATTATCGACGCGGCCTTTGCCGGCAGGACGCCTGCTGCTGCAGCCCGGTTCAACACACCCGCTCGCGCGCTCGCGTTGCTGTCTCCGGCAAAGAGTGCGGTCAGTTCTTGCACGGTTTTGTCCCATTCGCGGCTAGCCAGCTTAACACCGCGTTCAGCGCCATCGTTATTTTCGTTTTCGCCGTCGTCGCTCTTGATCAACTCGATTTCGCTGTACTTGCCACTGAGCTGTTTCATCTGCTCGCCAGTCGAATGTGCTTGGAGTTCTGCCTCCGCACGGTGCTTCAGTTCGTTATGAATCCGTGGGTCGTAGGCGTACCAGTTTGTGAGCAAACGCTCAGCTAGCGCAGGTCGCGCCACGCACTCTACAATGACGAATGGATCATTGCCGAGTGCTTCGAACAGGTCGCGCAAAACCTCGGGCTGCTTGGTGTGTTTTGCCATCCGATCCATCTCCGCTTGTAATTGCTCAGCGGTGATCGGCCGTCGCCAGTAATCCTCCAGCGCCTGCGAGTTGCGCAGGTAGTTTGCAACCCTTTTCGCGATCTCGGCCTGCGACATCACCGCGTCGAGCGATGGCTTCGGATCAGGACGCTCCTTTGGCCAAATCCGATGACGCCAATAGACTTCTTCAATCGCTCGCTGATAAGCTACGCGCTCTGTAAACGTCAGCGTTCTACGGCAAGCTTTCTCCGGCGCTTCCCGACTGGAGAACGCCAGTCCCGACGCTGTCGGGATCTCCATCCCCAGCAAACACACGATGATCGCGCAAAAGAGACCAGCGATTAAGTCGCGTTTACTGATCGTGGCTTTGTTATTCGCAGTTTTAGTCGTCCGCCGGTCTTATTAAATCCGCGAAGAGCTGACAAGCATCTTCGAAAATTCTTCTGCCGGGACGCGACTCGGTTGGATCGCCAAGCGCTGATGTCGATCTTGCGCGGCGGGGGCAACATTCTGGGAGCGCACGCTTCCAGCTGCTGGTTTCGGTATCCTGCCGAAACGAACTCTTCTGGAGATTGGCAGCTCCTCGGTTATGCAATCCACAAGGAAAGTTCGCGAATCCGAGACGGATTCGCCAGAGGCGCGCGCTACCCAGAACCAGAGATGCGTCGCGCGACTTCCTCGGCATTTTCCCTGCTGTTGAATGCGGAGAGGCGAAAGAAACCTTCGCCTTGCGCGCCGAAGCCGCTTCCGGGAGTGACAACGATATTGAGCTCGCTCAACATCCGATCGAACATTTGCCAACTCGTTAGGCCGCCGGCGGTTCTGACCCAGAGATAAGGGGCGTTGATGCCGCCATAGGTGTGCATCCCGGCCGCCTCGCAGGCATCGCGCAGGATTTGCGCGTTACCCATGTAATGTTCGATCAAGACGCGAACCTGTTTGCGTCCCTCCGGCGAATACAATGCTTCGGCGCCGCGCTGCACTGGATAACTGACGCTGTTCGATTTCGTGCTCCAACGCCGCAGCCACAACGGATGCAACGGCAACTTTTTTCCCGATTCGGTCCGCGCGAGCACGCTCTGCGGCATCACCGTGAACCCGCAGCGCACGCCGGTGAAGCCGCCGTTCTTGGAAAAACTGCGGAACTCGATCGCGCATTCACGCGCGCCGGGAATCTCGAAAATCGAATGTGGAATGCGGCGCGCAGTGCTGCCCTCACCTGGCGCTGACGCGTCCGCCTCTCCCTCAGGGAGAGGATTGAGGTGAGGGTCGTCGCTTATGTACGCTTCGTAGGCGGCATCGAACAACAACAGCACATCATTCCCGCGCGCATAATCCACCCAGCGCGCGAGTTGCCCGCGCGTCGCGACCGCGCCCGTCGGATTGTTTGGAAAACACAGATAGACAAGATCGACATGTTCCTGCGGCGGGTCGGGAACAAAATTGTTTTCCGGCGTGCAGGGCAGATAAACGATGCCTTCATAGCTTCCGTCCTTGCGCGCAGGTCCGGTATGGCCCGCCATCACGTTCGTGTCCACGTAAACCGGATAAACTGGATCGGGTACTGCGACTTTGTTTTTCCGGCCGAGAATATCGAGAATGAACCCGCAATCGCACTTCGATCCGTCGGACACAAAAATCTCATCGTCGGCGACCTCGATATTACGGTCGCGATAATCGTGCTGCGCGATTGTCGATCTTAGAAATTTGTAGCCCTGCTCGGGGCCGTAGCCGTGAAACGTCTCGCGATGGCCAAGCTCGTCGAGCGCCCGCTTCATTGCCTCGATCGCGGCGCGCGGCAATGGCTCGGTCACATCGCCGATGCCGCACCGGATCAATCGTTTCGCAGCATCCGGATTGCCGTCGCAAAACTCGCGCACACGCCGGGCGATCTCGGGAAAAAGATAGCCCGCCTGGAGCTTGAGATAGTTTTCGTTGAGATATGCCATTGTCTGTAGCGGCGGTCTGCGACCGTCGCATTATCTTGGCCGAATATTTGCGACGGTCATAGACCGCCGCTACAGCAAAGCGGCTAGTAATTCTTCGCGACCGCGTCCCAATTTACCACGTTCCACCATGCTTTGATGTAATCGGGTCGGCGGTTCTGGTACTTGAGGTAGTAAGCATGTTCCCAAACATCGAGGCCGACAATCGGTGTGTTGCCATCCATCAGCGGACTATCCTGATTCGGCGTCGACATCACTTCGAGTTTACCGCTCTTATTTTTGATCAGCCAAACCCAACCGCTGCCAAAGCGACCCGCCCCCCCGGCCGCAAATTTTTCCTTGAACGCATCGACGCTGCCGAAGGTTGATTTGATGTCATCGGCGAGTTTGCCTTTGGGCTCGCCGCCAGCGTTCGGCCCCATGATCTTCCAGAAGAACGAGTGATTGGCATGTCCGCCACCGTTGTTGCGCACGGCGGTGCGGATGTCTTCCGGAACTGATTTGAGATCGCGGATCAGATCTTCGACCGACTTGTTCTCCAGATCGGCTTTGCCTTTGATCGCATTGTTAAGGTTCGTGATGTAGGTCTGGTGATGCTTGGTGTAATGGATCTCCATCGTCTGCGCATCGATATGCGGCTCGAGCGCGTTATAGTCGTAAGGTAATTTCGGTAATTCGTAAGCCATACTGAAACGCTAAACCGCGAAGCTCCGCGGTCAATCGATGAAAAAGATGTCGATCTTAACAAAAAGCGCCTGGCGTCGAGTTAGCTCGGCCGTCAGGCGCTGAATTGTTCGCTTGATTCTTTTGTCTCGAGCTACGTCGCGATTTAGTCGCGAACGTCTGTTACGATGACGCGGTCAACGACCATGTCGTCGCCGTCTTTGACGTAGTGAAGATGAACCTTCGAATCTTTTTTGATCTTCGAAGCTTCGATCACTTTGCCCTCAGTGGTCGTGTAGGTGACTGTTTTGCCAAACTTGTAACGGACCGGCTGGCCGGCTTCGGTTTTCAAGAGCAGCGCCTGGCCGGGAGTAAACTCGGTGACGACGCCGGTGCTTTCGGTGGTGGTGGTGGTGGTTTCGGTCGTTCCATTGGGTTGCGTGGCAACGGTGGTGGACGATGTCGATGTTTGTCCATAAGCCACGGTCCCAAGCAAAATGGTGGCGAATGCGACACTAACGATTGATTTAATCATAAGACTAAACTTTCTATATTTACTGAATTGCTGCAGTGATCGCAGCTAAAGGCCATCCGGTTCGTGCTTCCGATTGCAGTCGGCGAACCAGGCAGATAATGGATGCGGCAGAAGTCTAGGTAATCTGTGCGCGGCTATTGGCCAATACTTCGCAAGCTGGACCCGATACTTATTAGGTATGGCATGCGGGCTCTCGAACATTGCGCTGGGCCGCGCGAATCTTTTCGCTCGGCACGCGGCGCAATTCTCGCACCAACCCGACTTTGGAAAATATCCAGATGACCCATTTTGTGGGATCAATTTGCCACGGCTTCACCCCATTGCGGTAATCGTGCTGAAACTCGTGGTGATAGTTGTGATAGCCCTCGCCGAAGGTAAAAAACGCCAGCAGCGCGGAATCGCGCGCGGTGCATCGACGCGAGTAGGGCTGACGGCCGATGCAATGACAGGCGCTGTTAATCAGGAAGGTGCAATGTTGCAGGACAACGATGCGCGCGACGCCGGCAATGAGGAAAGCCCCGAGCGCGCCCTGCCATCGGTTCCAGAAAAAACCCAGCAGCGCGGGCAGAGCGAGACTGACGAGAACGGCGATGGTTTGCACATGTCGATCTTGCCAGCAGACGAGGCGGTCTTTTTGAAGATCGGCCACGTTGTCGTAGGGCTGATCGGAATTGAGCTTAAACAGGAGCCAGCCGATATGGGCGTGAAAAAATCCTTTCGCGATGCAGTAGGGATCATCGTCATGATCGACGTGTTTATGGTGGCGGCGATGTTCGCTCGCCCACATCAGGACGGAGTTTTCGAAGGCGGCCGCGCCGAAGATGAGGATGAAAAGGCGCAGTGGCCAGCTTGCTTGGAAGGACCGATGCGAGAACAAACGGTGATAACCCAGGGTGATGCTAAATCCGCACGCGATCAGCATGGCGAAGAAAAGCGCGACCTGAAACCAGTCGAGACCGAAGTGGTAAAGATAGAATGGGACGCTCGTCAGGGCGAGAATAAGTGTGCCGATGAGGAACGAGCTGGTGAGCCAGTTGATGCGATCGAGCGGCAGACGCAGGAAGAAGCGCTGTTGTCGATCTTCCGTCATGGAATTGGGATGACCTGATGTTGCGCTGATCAACCCGGAAGATGGAGGTTGAGCTTGCTCCAAAGAAACAAAATGAGGAGCGATCCCAGAATCGAGAAGATAATGCCGGCGGGATGAAATGGCGCGCCTTGTTTCGGGCGAATGAACGAGTGGGTGACAAAGCCGGCGACAATGGAACCGATTAGGCCGAGCACGATAGTCCAGAACAGACTAAGGTGAAGGTGCATGACCGATTTGGCCACGAGTCCCGCGATTAAACCAACAATGATGTACCAAATTAGATGAAACATAGTTCCTCCGTTTTCATTCTGCGATTGGCCAACATTTCGGCCGACTCGCATCGATCCGAATTACCTTGTCGGCGACCGCTTTTTTTCTTTGTGGGCTGCGAAATTTGCGGAGCGGCCGATGTTGCATGCCATAAAGGCCGCCGTTTTGAGTAATGGTCAGTTCCCTGAAATTACGATTTTCCATTTGATGAATTGACAGATGGGGCGATGCCAGCCTGCGCGGGCAACGCCGAATTGTTTTCGATCTGAAGAGCGTCTTGTCCCGTGAGATCGGAAAGTTCATTGAAGTAACTGAGCAGGCGCTGAAAATTCTGCCGGATGTGTTGGAACGCTGCCTCGTCGAACTCGGACGGCTTCTCATGCAGCCGCCTCACCGTCGCCAGTTCGTGTCCCAACTCGATTAAGCCGAGCATCGACATGATCGCCAAAAGCGGGGCGTGCAATTTCTGGGAGTGCGCAATGAGCCACGCATCTTTGGTGCGGTTGGCGAGCTCGAGCGCGGCGAGATGCGTGTCCGCCTCGATCCGGTTCTCCACGCGCGCGCTGATGTCACGGATGTTGCATTGAATCACTTTGTCGGCCTCAACCCAGTAAACGTTGCTCACGAATTCGACCTGGATCTGCTTCCCATCCCGCCGTCGGAGCGGAAGGTTTTCGTAGCGGATATATTCATTCTGCTGGAGCGTCTCAAAGGCGGTGCGATTGGCGGCGATGTCTTTGAACTGGCCGATCTCCCAAAGCTTGCGGCCGCGCAGCTCTTCGAACGGATAATCCAGCAGATCGATCAGAAATGGGTTTACGTCGATGATCTCCCCGCTGTCGGCGTCCAGAATCAGGATGCCGTCCTGAGCGGTTTCAAACAAACGGCGGTAACGCAGCTCGGATAGTCGGACGGCTTCCGCCCAATGATTTTCCCGACCGTGATCACGACTTTGGTTTGCTGGTTCTATCGGTGCTTTTGAAACGGTTGTTTCCATGGGTCGAGCCTCCTAGGGGAATGTTTGTGTTAGGCGGCAGAGTGATTGGCGTGTTTGCCTTCGCCATCAGCACTACCAACTAATTCTGGGTGACGCATGTCTCCGTTCGTGGAAGCCGCAGGGTTGCCGCTATTGGCAGCATTCGATACGTTGGCCTGGATCGTGTTTCCCGAAGGCGAATCGTCTATTTTGAAACGCGCGGTAAACTTCGCGCCTTTATTTAATCCCTCGCTCGCTGCCTCCAACGTTCCGCCCTGCGCTTTGGTTAATGTCTGGGCGATGGAAAGGCCGAGACCCAGACCACCGAAGCGCGGATGAATGCTGGGATCCCCTTGTTCGAAGGGCGAGAAAATCCGCGACAGTGCGTCTTTGGAAATACCGATCCCGCTATCGCTCACTTCCATGACCAGAGTGCCGCTTGCCTCGTTACGCGTGACGATTGAAACCTTGCCACCCCGCGGTGTGAACTTCAGCGCATTCCCAATCAGATTCGAGAGAACCCGTTCGAGCTTGAGCGCATCGCCTCGAATGTGTCTCTGTCGAGCCTCCAAGCGAAGTTCGATCCCAACCCCCGCCCCTTTTTGCTCGCCCTTGAGATCCTTAAGTGCGACGCGGACCACTTCGTGCGCATTTACTCTCACGAGCTCCATCCCGATGGCCTCGTTCATCACATGGGTGAAATCGAGCAGCTCGTTGACCAGGCGGACGAGACTTTGAACATTACGGCGGATGAATGCCAGGGCGGACTTATCGAACAGCGGTGGCAATTCCGTCTCGTCGGGCCTGCCCGCAGTATCGTGACCCATCTCGAGTAAATCGATCATGGAGGAGATGGCCGCGAGCGGATTGCGCAGCTCGTGGAAGAGCACAGCGTTCGCTTCATCTCTTGCTTTGCCTGCCAGCTCGAGCGTGTCGATATGGCTCTTGGCTACCGCCTGAGATTTAGCCCGCACGCTAATGTCACGAATGTTGCATTGGATCACTTTATTGGCACCGACCCAATAGACGTTGCTGACGAATTCGACGTGAATCTCTTTTCCGTCCCGTCGCTGCAACGGAAGATTTTCGTAACGAATGTATTCATTCTGTTGAAGTTTCTCGAAAGCTGAGTGGTTCGCGGCGATGTCTTTGAACTGGCCGATCTCCCAAAGCTTGCGGCCGAGAAGTTCTTCGAAGGGATAATCGAGCAGATCGATCAGGAACGGATTTACGTCGAGGATCTCACCGCTCTCGGCATTAAGAATGAGAATGCCGTCCTGCGCGGTTTCGAACAAACGGCGGTAGCGCAGTTCGGATGCGCGCAAAGCGTCGGTGAGATGATCCGCCGATGCCCCATCATGTTCCGATGTCGATCCTGCCGGCGCGTTAAGAGTGTTCGTTTTCATCGAGGGTCGCGGTCAGTGAAATCGTGGTCTTGAGCAGGCGCGCGATGGGGCAATTCGTTTTGGCCGACATCGCCGCGATCATGAAATAAGCGCGCGACGCATCCGGAACGTTGGCGTGGACATCAAGTTGCATGTGCGTGAGCGTCCAGCCCGCGGCCAAGTCTTCTAGGGTCGCGGTCGCTTTGGTTTCAATTCGTTCGGGATGAAAACCGCAGAGACCGAGCTCATTGGCAAGCGCCATCGAGAAACAGCCGCTGAGCGCCGCCGCGATAAGCTCGTCCGGGTTCGTTCCGATGCCTTCGACAAAACGCGTACGGTAAGAATACTGCGTGTCCGATAGGACGCCGCTTTCCGTCTTCAAGGTGCCACCGCCTTGCTGCAGGTTTCCGCTCCAAAGAGCTGACGCGTTTCGATTCATGGACGGCCACACGCGATTACGCTTTCCACCGCAATGCGGCCAATATCTTGTCGGCAGCAAGCAATACTTTTAAGGTATGACGCTCCGCGCTTGACTGCACACGCCCCCAGCATCAGCAATAGCTTTTTGGCATTACCGATGGAACTTCGACATCTTCGTTATTTCGTCGGCGTGGCCGAGGCGCTTAGCTTTACGAAGGCGGCCGCGAAATTGCACACCGCGCAACCTTCGCTCACGCGCCAAATCAAAGACCTCGAGGATGAGCTCGGCGTCCGTCTTCTTAATCGCAACAAACAGCAGGTCACGCTCACCGACGAAGGCCGGTCGTTCCTCGTCGACGCAAAACGACTCCTCGGTCTCGCCGCGGAGATTGTTCAATCAGTCCGGCAATTACATAGCGGCGAAACACGGGCGCTGAATGTCGGCTACGTCAGCAATCTCTTTCACGACCTTTTGCCGAGGACTCTGGAGTCCTTTCACGAAGCGTTCCCGATTGTTTCGGTGAACCTGTTTGATCTTTCCTGCGGCGAACAGTTTCGTGCGCTCGAAGACGGCAAACTCGATCTTGGGTTTGTCGGGCTGCACGAACCGATCGCGCGGCGCGGATTGGAATTTCGTTCCATCGCTTCCTACAAAACGGTTGTTGCTCTGCCGAAAGGCAATCGGCTTACAACCAAGGCGACCATCGATTTGAAATCGCTCTCGCCTCTGTTTTTCGTCGGCATGTCGGAGGCGAGCTACCCGGGCTATCGCGATTGGTTAACCAAAACGTGTCAGCGTGCGAATTTCACGCCCAAGATTGTGCAAGATGTCGGTCTTGAACGGACGATGATCCACGCCGTCGCTGCCGGACTCGGCGTCGCGCTTGTGCCGGACCAATTAAAAAAGCTCGAGCACAAAAACGTTGTCTTTCGTCCGCTTCAGCCCGCCGTCATGATCGAAGGTTGCGTCGCCTGGCGGAATGAAAATGCTTCGGTCGCGCTCAAATCGTACATCGACATCGTCGAGAAAATCGGCCACAGCATTCGTTGACGATTGATTGCCGATGGACGCGAAAAAGCGGGGCGAGCTCGTCGCGGCGGCTTTCGTGATTAGATCGTTTAGAACAGTACCCGACGACTATAATTTTAAGTATGATGAGGTCGATCTTGAAGTTGTCGATCTTACGCGCAGCGATAAAAGCTGTGCCGATCGCCGCGGCCTCTCCGGTAGTTGACATACGTCGCCAACGCGAGCAGCGGAAAATTTTGCCGGTACATGTCGTACTTGAGATAGAAAACTCTTGGAAACCCGGTGCCGGTGATTTGCGGTTCGTCCCAGCTGCCGTCGGTTTTTTGGCGGCTGAGGAGGAAACGCAAGCCGCGCTGAATGCTGCGCCGGTCGAGATCGCCACAGGCGCAGATGCCCATCACCGCCCAGGCAGTTTGCGACGCGGTGCTTTCGCCTTTGCCTTTGAGCTCGCGCGTGTCGTAGGAGGCGCACGTTTCGCCCCAGCCGCCATCTTCGTTCTGACAGCTCTCCAGCCAATCGCGGCCGCGCAAGATCCAATCCTGGCTCATGTCCTGGCCGATGGCGCGCAGACCGCGTAACACTTGCCACGTCCCATAAATGTAATTGACACCCCAGCGGCCATACCACGAGCCGTCGTCTTCCTGCGTGTCGATCAAATATCGAATCGCATCGCGCACGCACGATTGCTCCGGATCGAAGCCGACATAGCCAAGCAGCTCGAGCATGCGCGCGGTCAGATCGCTGCAGGTCGGGTCGAGGATCGCGTTGTGATCCGCAAAAGGCATGTCTTCAAGCCAGCGCGTCGTCACGTCCTTGTCGAAGGCGGCCCAGCCGCCATCACGACATTGGAAACTCAAGACCCAATCGAGCGCGCGCCCGAACAATTGCTCGAGTGATTCTCGATCTTTCGGACGAATCAACCGCAAGGCCATCAGCACCATCGCGGTGTCATCGGTGTCCGGATAATAGACGTTGTTGTATTCGAATGCCCAGCCGCTCGCCTCGGGATGCGGATTGTTCATCGCCCAGTCGCCGCGGATCCGCACCTCTTTGCCGACCAGCCAGTCAGCCGCTTTTCGCAACGCGGGATGCTCGGCCGGCACACCGGCTTCTATGAGCGAGATGGCGGTGATCGCAGTGTCCCAGACCGGCGACAGACACGGCTGAATTCGAAAATCGTCCGGGTCGTCAACGAACAGCCCGGCAAAATCTGTCCGCGCTTTCTCGAAAATCGGATGTCGTTTGGAATAACCGAGAGCGCGCAGCGCGATGAGCGAGTTGAGCATCGCGGGATAAACGGCGGCCAGCCCATCGCTGCCTTCCCCGATGCGTTCGACCATCCAGCGTTCCGCTTCGTCCAGGGCAACGCGGCGCAGCGGTCGCACGGGGAGAGCCTCGATGAACTTCAGGACGCGATCGGCGCGAAGGAAAAAGTTTCGCCAGGTAAAAAAGCGCGCGTCGCGCGGGAGCGTGAAATCGTTGTGCTCGGTGCCGAGCGGATACAGCTCGTGCAGCTGTTTGAGCCCGGGCAACTCGCGTGTCGGTTTAAAGTGATTGATGATCGCGAGCGGAATCAGCATCGCGCGACTCCACGATGACATCTTGTAAATGTTGAAAGGCGCCCATGACGGCAGAAGGATCATTTCCACCGGAATGGCCGGAAGATATTTCCACGGGAACTGCCCAAGCAGCGCGAGGTAAAGTTTACTAAAGGTGTTCAGCCGGGGGACGCCGCCGAGTCGTAAAATGGTCGCGCGCGCCTCGGCCATGAACGGGGCATCGGGCGAATAACCGGCCAGCTTGAGCGCGAAATAAGCTTTGACCGACGCGTTGATCTCGCTCGGTCCGCCGTAATAGATGTTCCAGCCGCCATTGGGCAATTGGTGTTTGAGAATCTGGCGGACGCAACGTTGCTGAAGTTCTTCGTCGACTTCGCCGAACCAGTGCATGAATAAGACAAAGTCGGAGCACAGCGTGCTATCGACGATCAACTCGCCGCACCAATGGCCATCCGGCCGCTGTTGCCCGAGCAGGTTTTCCTGCGCACGCTTGATCGCGTGCGCAATCTCCGCGTCCGCCGCCGCGTAGGCCGGCGCGACGTCCGGAGCCGCGCTTGGCAACGCGATCACGTCAGTGGAACGACTCATAAAAATCCGACCTTAGCCTAACGAGCGGCCACTTGTCGATCTTACGATGCTTGCGCAGACGCCGCCGGCGCGTTTTTGCCCGTAAGATGACCGTTGCCGCAGCTCACACCATTGAACACGGCGATTTCGCTGCCGTTGCCTCTCGTCTTCGGTCTCGGTCCGAAATTGAACCTGATGTTTTTCCAGGTATCACCGCGCTGCGATTGCAGCCCGAGCGTGGCACTCGGCTCGTAACCACAATGGACCATGCAGTTTTCGCAGCGGCTGTCGCGTGCGACGCCATTGACCACGCCGTAACGTTCCCACTCCGTTTTCTCGAGCAGCTCGGCATAACTGGAGTAGTGGCCGTCCGTCATCAGGTAACATGGGCCTTTCCAGCCACGAATGTTGCGCGTGGGAATGGCCCAGGCTGAGCAGGTGAGGTCGCGTTTGCCGGCGAGGAATTCGAAATAGATCGGCGTCCCGAAAAAGACGTAACGATGCATCCAGTCCTCGATCTTCTGGAATTTCTCGATCGTCATCCCACGGGTAAGGAAGAAATTCTCCGGGCGCAAATTGAGCCGCTTGATCATGTCTTTTTTCGCGGCGTCGTAGTCGTAGCCGGGTGTGATCGTGTGACCATCGACGCCGAGATCGGCGAGATAATCGAACATCTGCTCGACCTCATGCATATCGGTCTCTTTATACACGGTCGTATTCGTCGCGACCTGATAGCCGAGGACCTTGGCCATTTTGATGGCGAGAATGCATTCCTTGAACACGCCTTCGCGCTCGACGATCAGATCGTGGGTGCGCTCGGTGCCGTCGAGATGCACGTTCCAATACATCCATTTGTTAGGCGCGATGGTTGAATTTCGGATTTCGGATTTCGGATCGCGGATCGCGGCCGCGTCCTTTTCGGAAACAAGTCCGCTCGCCACCAGATTGTCGATCTTGCGATTCAATTCTTTCCGCTTTCCGGTGTCCGCCTTCCGCAATTCTGCCTTGAGCCATTCGCGCATCTTTTTGCGCATGAACATGGCGTTCGTGCAGACGTAAACGATACGGCCCTGGTCGAGCAACCCATTCACCAGCGCCTCGATGTGCGGATAAATGAGCGGTTCGCCGCCGCAAATCGAGATCATTGGGGCGTTGCATTCCTCCGCCGCGCCGAGGCACTCTTCCAGGCTCATCATGTCCTTGAGCGAGGTCGAATACTCGCGGATGCGCCCGCAGCCCGTGCAAGTAAGATTGCACGTATGCAGCGGCTCGAGCTGCAGGACGGTCGCGAACTTCTTCGTGCCGCGCAGTTTGTGCCCGATAATGTAGCCCGCGATCTTTGTTGTTAGGGCGAGCGGAAACCTCATAAAGCCGTGGACACTATTGAACGCGCCGGAAGTGTCAATGTCTCGGCGCCACTTCTTATTAGACGCCATTCAGCCGAAAAATTCGAGTAAAACATCCGCGACCTCGACAGAATTCGGCAGTTGAATAGATTGAAGAAAGAATGGGCGGAAAATTAGAACGAACTAACATGAAAAAATTACTGGCATTAATATCCGCGGCCGGTCTGTTCGGCTGCGCGCAAGAACCAGAGCAAGTGACCGTCGCAAACGTCCACTATCCCTACAGCCGCTACTCGACCACGACTGAGACTTGGGGGCGACCGAATCCAGCGTATGTGACCTGGACGACTGCGCAGTTGCAGAAACGCCGCCTCGATCTCTACGCCATGGTGCCGCAAACCCAGGACCGGCACGGCATTCCCGGTTACATTTACCAGGGAATACCGCTGCGCCAGCAGGACGAAATCAAAGCAATCGAGGTGGAGTTGAACCGGCGCTATCAGGCTGGCGACAAAAGCGCGAATCTCGCAGAGCCATGGCCGTCCGCGCGCCGGCACAGTCCGGCTGCTGCGAACCAGCTTCTCCAGACTCCCTGATCTAGTCGAGCCGAGAGCAACGGCTGGCGGCGAAGCGTGTGCGCTGTGTTAACTCAGCACGCGCATGATCCGCAGAGCATTGTAAGCGATGTCGATTAGCGCCAGGCAAATCAATGCCGCGCCGTAAATGGAGGGAACCGCCCAACGGCGCGAGCCGATCACAAACGCGTCGTTTGTTCCGACGCGGCGCACAACCGCTGAGCCGACGAACATAAGGGGAAGAAATAGCGAGAGAATAAACCGGCTATCGGTCACGACCGCGTCGTACCAGGCGTACAAGACCGTGAACACGCCAAACAATAAAAAGCAAAACGTGCCCGCAAACGGCATTTCCGCAATCAACCGGCGCGTGCGCTGAGGCTGCCTGGCTGCGGCCACGCCGATCGCGAGAATAACCAATGCGGCAAACTTGTAATACCCCGCCGGCTTCACGCTCCTCGTCGCCAGAGTTTTCAGTCCATGAAGTAATCGCTCTGCAATCTGAATGGGTGAATGTTCGCGCCAGTACTTTGCCAGCGACGGCACCTGATCAGATGCAACCTTGCCACCGCGCCACGCCTCAGTGAAGGCGAGTGCTTCCGGCCAAGAATCGCACCACATGTAATAGGCCGAGTTCACATTAAAAAAATAATGGCCGTGGAGTTGTTTGCTCGCCCGCTCGTACGGGAAAACGACGATGGCAAAAGCCCCGAGCACAAGCAGCAAGTACCCGAGCCGTCGAGTGATTTCAGCTGGGTGCGCGCGGCGGAATTCCCAAATTGCTTGCGTCAAAAATACCAACGCCCAGATTGCGATCGTCGGTAGCATCGAGGCCTTGGTCAAGTAAGCCACGGCCGTCACGGCGCCGGCCAAAATCGCGAGCCACCACCGCGGCGCGATCAACATTTGCAGCAGAAGAACAAACGCGCAGAAACCCAGAAAATAATACAGCGGTTCCACCTGCACCGTGCCGGCGCGATAGACAAACACTCCGAATGCCGCGACAACGAGCAAGGCTATGCTCGGTAATCCGGCAAAGAACCGGCGTAGAATCAGGAAGAGCAAACCCAGCAGCAAGATCGACAAGTTGACGTTGAACGATTGCGCGCGGCCGAGGAACTCTGCGTCACTCATTCCCGGGCGGTAAACGAGCGAGAGCAGAAACGGAAAGACCGGCATCCGATTGCGGTCACCGGCGACCGCGTAGTTCGTCTCGCGCATACTGCGCGCGTAATTGAGATATGCGGCTTGATCGGCGCGGTTCAGCGGGGTCGGATCAACCTCCCGCCGCGCGTGCGCTTCCCACCCGTAAAGAGTGAGAACGCAAATGACCACGAGCGTTAGCCCTCCGGGCCGAAGAAATTGCCTCACTGCCGATTACGTCGCCTGCCACCCGCGCCGGATCAAACTGATCGCGATCGCCGCAAGCAGGAGCGCAATGATTTTGGAGACGCCGCGCAAGCCTTGTCTCCCCATCAAGCGCGAAAAACCTTCCGCATTACACAACGCGACTGCGACGAGCGCGAGATTCACGAACAGTGAGAGCAGCGTGAAAAAAAGGCCGACCGAATCGACCAGAATGAGCAACGCGGTGAGTAATGCCGGCCCGGCAATCAACGGCATTCCGAGCGGCACCACGCCGAATTCGTCGCTGCCGCCGCGGTCCTGTGGCCCGATGCCGACGATCTCGCGCACGGCGAGCACGAGTAAAATCAAGCCGCCGCCCACCTGGAAATCAGCCACCGTAATTCCGAGCGCGGCGAAAATGAATCGGCCGAGAAACATAAAGCCGACGGAGATCACAAGCGCGGTGAAAATGCCGAGAAACGCCTGATGCCGTCGATCGTCGCGCGATGCGCTCGTCCCGAGTCCGATGAAAATGGCGACGAGCCCGATCGGATCGATCGCGACGAACACCGGAATGAACGCGAGTAGAAAACTTTTGATCACGCAATGGCAACGATTTGCGACGGTCACGAACCGCCGCTACAGAACAACATGAAAATGCCGAGCTTGTCGATCTTCCATGCTCCTCTTCTTCCTTTGCCTCTTGTTCTTGCTCTTACTCTCCCTCTTTCCGCCGCCGATGTGAGAACGGTCGAAGATTTCCGCGCCGCCGCCGACAAAGCCAACGCGGTGTTGACCATCCCCGATTGGGCGCAAACGCCTGAAGCGGTCGATAAAGCGATGAACGACGCAATCGCCACCGCCAACAAGGCGCTCGATCAAATCGGCCAGCAGGACATGAACAACGTCACCTTCAAAAGCACGGTCGGCGCGCTCGACGATCTGACTTACCAAGCGAACCTGGGGGCAAACAAAGCCACCATCATCAAGGAAACGAATACTGACGCGGCCATGCGCGCCGCCGGCGAGAAAGCGGTGAAAACGTTTCAAGACTGGGCGGTCGGCATTGATTATCGCGAGGACGTTTACAAGGCTCTCAAGGCGTTCGCCGACACCCACCCGCAACTTTCCGGCGAAGACGACAAATTGTTGTTCGAGACGATGCGCGATTATCGCCGCGCTGGTTTGGACTTGCCTCCTGACCAACGCAAGGAAGTCGAACAATTGCGCAAAGAGCTGGCCAAACTCGGTACCGATTTCGACAGCAACATCGTCAACACCAAGGCGCCGGTCACGTTCACAAAAACCGAACTGAATGGCGTGCCCGAAAGTTTGCTCAACGCTCCCGGGGTAAAGACCGGCGATAACATTTACGCGGTCTTGGCCAATGTGACGTGGCAATTTATTGCCGTGCAGGAAAACGCCAAAAGCGAAGCGACCCGCAAGAGTCTCTATGTCGTGCACGACAGCCTGGCCAAGGACACAAACGTTGCGCTCCTCAACAAAATGCTCGAGCTGCGCAACAAAATCGCGCTCCGACTCGGCTACAAATCATGGGACGACTACCAGACGGAAACGCGCATGGCCAAATCCGGCGCCGGCGCCAAATCTTACATCGACAATCTCATCACCGGCATTCAGCCGAAGTTCGATGCCGAGCTCGCGGTCCTGCAAAGAATGAAGGCCGTCGATACGAACGATCCGGAGGCAAAGATCAACGTCTGGGACTGGCGTTATTACACGAACCAGCTCAAGAAACAAAAGTACGCCGTCGATACCGAAGCGCTGCGCGACTTTTTCCCGTTCCAAAGCGTGCTCGAGGGAATGTTCAACATTTACCAGAGCATCTTCGGCCTGAAGTTCGAACAGGTCGCCGCGCCTTATAAATGGGCGGACGATTTGCGGCTCTATCTTGTGACCGACGCCGTGAGCGGCGAACCGCTCGGCATGTTTTACCTCGACATGTTCCCGCGCGAAGGAAAATTCAATCACTTCGCCGAGTTCGAAATCATCGGCGGCAAACTTTTGCCCGACGGTAAATATCAGCGGCCAACCGTGGCGCTGCTCTGCAATTTCCCGCCGCCGAGTGGCGACAAGCCATCATTGCTCACGCACGCCAATGTCGAGACGCTCTTCCACGAATTCGGTCACGCCCTGCACACGATCGTCACCCGCGCGAAATATGGTCGCTTTGCCGGAACAAATGTGCCGCGCGATTTCGTCGAGGCGCCCTCGCAAATGCTGCAAAACTGGGTCTGGGACAAAAAGGTCCTCGACACCTTCGCGGCCGATTACCGCGACCGATCGAAAAAAATCCCGGCCGACATTGTGAAAAAACTTAACGACACAAAGCTCGCCACCGCCGGCGTGACCTACCGGCGACAATTCGCTTTCGCTTCGCTCGATCTGGCCCTGCACGATCAGCATCCCGAAGACCAGCCGTATGATTGCGTCGCGGTGTCGAATCCAATCCTGTCGAAAGTTTTTCTGCCGATCGACCCGAGCACGACGTTTGTCACGTATTTCGGCCATCTCAACGGCTACGATGCCGGCTATTACGGCTACGCCTGGGCCGACGCGATCGCGGCCGACATGGCGACCGTTTTCGAAAAGGCGAAGAACGGCTACCTCGACAAACAAGCTGGGCTTAAACTGCGCCACGAAATCTACGAACCGGGCGACTCGCGCGATGTCACTGCGTCGATTGAAAATTTCCTCGGCCGCAAACAATCGATCGAACCGTTCCTGAAAAAGCTCGGCATCACGGCCGAAAAGAAAACCAAACCCGCCGGCCCGTCGCAGGAGAGTCGTTAGCCATATGAAAATGACCCGTGCAGTCGTCGCTATATGTGTCGTCGCCACATTGTCGATCTTCGCCGCTGCGCCGGAGGAGCTGCTCAAACCGGCGCTCGATGCGATCACGCCTGATGGGTTGCTTGCCCACATTAAGATTCTCGCTTCGGACGAATTCGAGGGGCGAGCACCGGGAAGCAAAGGCGAAGAGCTGTCGGTCAAATATATTTCCGATCAGTTCAAGCAAATTGGTCTAAAGCCTGGAAACCCGGACGGCAGTTACACTCAAGAAGTTCCGCTGGCGGGCATCATCAGCGACCCACACTTGTCGTTCGCAGTCGCGAACAAGCCGCCGATGGATTTGAAATTTGGCGATGACTTCGTCGCCACGTCGGCCCGGCTGCAAACCGACATCAAGATCGACAATTCCGATCTCGTGTTTGTCGGCTACGGCGTGGTCGCGCCGGAGTACGGCTGGGACGAC
>DATDFJ010000090.1:0-3493 GCA_036522675.1 Chthoniobacterales bacterium
CGTTGCTCCGACAACGTGCACGAGCTCGAAGTGCTCCTCTATGACGGAACGATCTTGCGCGTCGGCAAAACCGACGATGTCGATCTTGCGCGAATAAAGAGCGAAGCCGGCCGGCGCGGCGAGATTTACAAGCGACTTGTCGATCTGCGCGATCGCTACGCCGAACTGATTCGAGAACGCTTCCCGAAAATTCCGCGACGCGTCTCGGGTTACAATCTGGACGATCTTCTGCCGGAAAAAAATTTCCATGTCGCGCGCGCCCTCGTCGGCACAGAGAGCACCTGCACCATTATTTTGGACGCAACACTCGAGCTGATTCCGAATCCGCGGGCGCGTTCGCTTCTGGTGCTCGGTTATCCGGATGTTTACCGCGCGGGCGATCACGTTCCGATGATTCGCAGATACAAACCGATCGGCTTGGAAGGAATCGACGACGTGTTGATCAATGCGATGAAAGTAAAGCGGCTTCACCCGCGTGATCTCCCGATCCTGCCGCCGGGCAAAGGCTGGTTGCTGATCGAGTTCGGCGGCAATAGCAAAGAGGAATCTGACGCCACGGCCAGGAAATTGATGGACGAGCTGAAAGCGCAGCCGGACGCGCCGAGCATGAAATTACTCGACGACCCGTTGAAAGAAAAGGTGGTCTGGAAAATTCGCGATTCAGGTCTGGGCGGAAGCGCGCGCGTGCCGAACCAGCCCGACACGTGGGAAGGCTGGGAAGACTCCGCCGTGTCGCCGGATCAGATCGGACAGTATTTGCGCGATTTTCGCGCGCTGCTCGAGAAGCACGGCTATGGCTGCACGCTTTACGGGCATTTCGGTCAGGGCCTGGTGCATACGCGGATCGATTTCGGTCTGAAAACGCATGAGGGCATTCAGACTTATCTGCGCTTCACCGATGAAGCGGCCGATTTGGTGCAGCGCTACGGCGGCTCGCTTTCCGGCGAGCATGGCGACGGTCAATCGCGCGGCGAGTTGTTGCCGAAAATGTTCGGCGACGAATTAGTGCAGGCGTTCCGCGAGTTCAAGGAAATCTGGGACCCGGACTGGAAAATGAATCCGGGGAAAATCGTAAGACCGTATCGGCGTGACGAAAATTTGCGCTACGGCGAGCATTACAATCCGCCGCAATGGCCGACCTATTTCAAGTACCCGAAGGACAAGGCGAGTTTTTCCTACGCGATTGAGCGCTGCGTCGGAGTCGGTCAATGTCGGCGGCACGAGCACGGAACGATGTGCCCGAGTTACATGGCGACGCGGGAGGAGAAACATTCCACGCGCGGCCGGGCGCGGTTGCTCTGGGAAATGTTGAACGGGCCGGTGATCGGCAAGAACGGCTGGCGCGACGAGCACGTGAAGGACGCGCTCGATCTTTGTCTGGCGTGCAAAGGTTGCAAAGCCGATTGCCCGGTGAACGTCGACATGGCCACTTACAAGGCCGAGTTTCTCTCGCATTATTACAAGCACCGGCCGCGGCCGGTCCGTGCCTACGCGTTTGGATTCATTCATCTGTGGGCGCGGCTCGCGCAGATCGCGCCGGGGCTCGTGAATTTCGTGAACCGTGCGCCGGTCATGAGCGCGCTCGCAAAAACGATCATTGGCATAGCGCCGCAGCGAAAAATTCCGGAGTTCGCGCGCGAGAATTTCAAAGCGTGGTTTGGAAGAAACCGCACTGGTAGGGCGCGCTCGCCGAGCGCGCCGGCCGGGACCGCCCATTCCGACTACAGCAAGCGCGTGATTCTGTGGCCGGACACGTTTAATAATTTCTTCCACCCGGAAATCGCGATTGCGGCGGTGGAAGTGCTCGAAAACGCCGGATTCGATGTCGCTGTTCCAGATGTCGATCTTTGCTGCGGTCGCCCCCTTTACGATTACGGGATGCTCGACACGGCGAAGCGCTGGCTCGGCCAAATTCTGGAGGCGTTGCGCGATGACATTGAAGCCGGCACGCCGATGGTTGGATTAGAACCGAGTTGCATTGCTGTTTTCCGTGATGAGCTGCTCGACATGTTTCCCCAAAACGAGAACGCGATCCGATTATCGCAGCAAACGTTCACGCTGGCCGAATTCGTGGAAAAATTCGCACCGCGCTGGCAGGCGCCGAAGCTCGCGCGCAAAGCGATCGTGCACGGCCATTGTCATCATCACGCGATCATGAAAGTGGATGCCGATCGCGAGGTGCTCGAAAAACTCGGGCTCGATTTTGAAGTCCTCGATTCCGGCTGTTGCGGAATGGCCGGCGCGTTCGGGTTCGAGAAAGATCACTACGATGTTTCGATGGCGTGCGGCGAACGCGTCCTGCTGCCGCGCGTGCGCGGAGCGGCCAAAGAAACGCTGATCATCGCCGACGGCTTCAGTTGCCGGGAACAGATCAGGCAAACGACTGGGCGCGAGGGGTTGCACCTGGCGCAGGTGCTAAATATGGCGCGGGTGCGCTGAGGACAGCGCACTCTACAGCATCAATGCGCGTGCGGCATGGCGGCGGGAATGCCGCGTCGCGTGGTCAGGTAGACTGCGAAACTGCCGAGCCAATGGCCGCCTTCGTAGTGCGCGCCGGTGACTGCGGCGAGGCCGGCTTTGCGATGCGCATCGGCCGCAGCTCGCAACGCGGCGCGGCGTGCATCGTCGTCAGGCAAAGCGGAGAGGATTCCTTCCAGCATCCACGCGCGACTCAGGTTTAATCCATCGAGGTGCGCCAACTTCGGATCGCTGGGGTCGGGCGAGACGACCGGTTGCAGCCAATCGCCGCTTCCGTTCGTCGGAATCTGCGGCAGAAAATCGCGCAACCATTTTGCAAACTCGTCAGGCGAAAGCACGCGCCGCATCACGTCGGCTTCGCCGAGCACCTGCGAGAGGAAATCTTCGCCGGAAGGTTCGTAAGCAAGCGGTGCATTCTTGTCGTTGAGGAAAAACTTCGTCGCCGAATCGACAATCACTTTCTCGAACGCGTCGTTCTTCACGGTCCGGGCGTAATCAAGCATGAGGCCGAGACCGAACGCGGTCTGGTCGTGTTCGCCGATGCGAACTGGATGCGATAATTTCGGCAACCAATTGCTCAGCCGCTCGAGTGCCGCGTCTTCGAGTGGCTTCAAATTCGCCGACCATTCCTTGGCTTGGGGATCATTCCACTCGCGCAGCTCCAGACAAAGCGTGAGCAGCCAGCTCAATCCGTAGGGACGCTCGAAACTTTGCCGGCCTTTTTCTCGAATGTAGGCGGCTTCCTGTTTCAAATTTTCCGCAGTGAGACTTTGTCCGAGCGCTTTGCGCGCATCGTTCGCAAACAGCGCGTCGGGAAACGTCCGCAGCAGCCTGACGAGCAGCCAATGTCCGTGCACCGACGAATGCCAGTCGTAGCAACCGCAGAATGCTGGCGTCAATTTCCGCGGCGGCGCGACGTCGGCGTCGCTGTTGAGCACGTGCGAGATCTTGTTCGGGTATTCTTTGTGCACGCACGCGAGCGCGAGCTTGGCGAAACGCTCGGCGGTTTTGGCAT
>DATDFJ010000091.1:0-24047 GCA_036522675.1 Chthoniobacterales bacterium
AATTCCTTCGAGATACCGGTGCGCCGTGTGGGATCGCGCGGAACAACTTTGTCGAGCCAGACTTCCCATTGGGGGTTGAAATGCGCGGTGCATTTGCTGCCCATCCACGAGGCGAACCCTTCGTTGAGCCAGAGATTGTCCCACCACGCCATCGTCACGAGGTCGCCGAACCACTGGTGCGCCGTTTCGTGCGCGATCACTTCGTAGACGATTTGTTTTGTGCGCGCGGAGGATTTCGCCGGATCGAAGAGCAACGCCGGTTCGAAATAGGTGATGCCGCCCCAGTTCTCCATCGCGCCGCCGAAGCCGCCGGGAATGGCGATCTGGTCGAGCTTGGGCAACGGATACGACTCGCCGAAGTAATCGTTGTAGTACTGGAGAATCTGCGCCGTGCTTTCCAGCGCATAGCGACCCGATTCGGCTTTGCCTTTCGTAGCAATAACACGGACCTGGGTATCGCCGACTTTCGTTTCAATCGATTCAAGCTCGCCTGCGACCAAGACGTTCAGATAACTCGACATCAACGGTGTTGGCGCGAAGCGGACCTCCTTCATTGTGTCATGAGCTTGCGCTCGCGCCCGACCATTCAGAGGCGCTTCGCTTTCGATCGGCATGTTGGAAACGGCCAGCCAATTTTTCAGAACCACGACCGTGAGTTGGAAACGCGCGCGGAAAGCCGGTTCATCCCAACACGGGAAAAAGCGGCGTGCATCGGTCGCTTCGAATTGTGTGCCGAGCGTAATCTTTTTCGCGCCGGTGCCTTCTTCCTGGTACGGCATGTAGTAGAGACCGCGGCCCTGCTCATTGATCTTGCCGGAAAAATTGAGCGCGAGTTTGTGCGGCCCGGTTGAAAGTTCGTCCGCGAGATTGATCCGGAGCAGCTCGTTTTCCTTGTCGATCTTGAGCGCGTCGGCCGGAACCGCTTTGTCATCGACCGACGCGTTGGCGACCTCGATCTCGGCCGCGTTGAGCACGAGCGCGCGCACCGGCGCGCGCACATCGAGCTTTACCGTTTCAGAACCGATGAACGTCAGGTTGTCGAGGTTCGGCTCGATCCGAATCGAATAATCGGTCGGCACGACCGTTTTTGGCAATTTTCCCGGCGTGCTGACAAAATCGAATCGTTTCTCCGCCGGCATGTTTGAAACAAAGAGAAAGAGAATTGAGGACAGAACAACCAAGCGCATGTCGCACTAAACATGCGGCGCTGACCTTTGAAAAGTAACTCAGGCGGCCTCCAGGGGCCTTACTGCACCATCAAGACGAGGAGCAATTGACCGCTGCCGACGAGTGGACCTTTGATAACGAGCGGGCTGCGTTTGCTCAGCTTCGTTTCAGTTTCGAGCAAGAGATCCTTCTCCTTATAGAGCTTGAGATCGACGAGATACCCGGCTGCGGTCTCGCCGCGCGCGTCGACGTGCAGCCCAAAATATTTGCTCGACGCGAGCCAATCTTCCTGACCGGTGCGCAGGGTTTTCGTCGATTGCCCGATGACCTCAAACTGGTTGTAACCAAAAAGTTCCTTCAGTGTCTGCCCGATGCGGGTCAACTCCGACGGCATCGGCGCGGGCTGGGGAACATTTTCAGCAATGACCAGCCCGCTCCAAACCATCTGCGCGGCTGGCACCGAAACGGTCGCGCTCATCACCAGAGCAAAAACAATGGTGAAGATGAGCCGATGTTTGTGCATGGCTCATTTGGCTGCGTAATCGGCTGGAAGCGATTGCAGTCCCTCCACCCAAAGCACCGTGACGCGGTCGTCTTTAGAGTCGAAAATCGAGATCGTCGCGTTCGGGCTTACGGCGGGGTCGACGCGCGCATTCAGGATTTGAGTGAGATACTGCGATTGTTCGCCCGGGTTCTTCTCGCGCAACACGAAGAGGGCGCAAGCCGCGAAGAGCGCGAGCGAAACGGCGCCGGACCAGGCGAGCCGGGGCACCGTCCACCATGTCGACCTTGCAAACCTGCGATCTGGTATCGCGCTTTCGCGTGCGATCCGTTCGCGCAGTTGATGGTTAAAGAATTCCTCGTTGCTCAAAACGTCGGCGCCAAGTTCCTGCTTCAGAAGCGTGCCGAGTTTGTGTGCGTCGCGCTTTTCGGCATCGGCGGCCGCTTTGTCCGGCAGCCCGGCCTCAAACTCGGCAAGTTCTTTGCCGGTCAACTCGCCATCGACCCAGGCGGTCCACTTTTGTTCAAACGTTTTCATATACGTCTCGCAGGAGGTGTTGCAGTTTCTTGCGCGCGTAAAACAGGCGCGACATGACGGTGCCAATCGAGCAGCCGAGGGTCTCGGCGATTTCGTGGTACTGCATGCCTTCAATTTCCTTCATAAGAATGACGGCGCGATGTTCAGGCGAGAGTTGCTTGATCGCCTTGTCGATCCGCGCGCGAATCTCCGCATGCTCCAGTCGTTGATGCGGCAGCGGGTCGGCCTTGGGCACGGTTCGCGAAGCCGGGTCGATCTCCTTCATCTGCATGGAGTCGTCAAACTCGGCGCCCACGCCTTTGATTTGTTTTTTGCGCAGCCAATCGATGGTCACGTTCATAACGATACGGTAAATCCAGGTGTAAAACGAAGAGTGGCGGCGGAACCGTTTGATCGATTTCCACGCTTTGACAAAGCTTTCCTGCGCCAGGTCCCAGGCGTCCTGTTCGTTATGGACCATATTGTAAATCATGGCGAATACTCGGGTTCGGTAACGAATCACCAGCTCGTCGAATGCCTCAGACCGGCCGGCCTGGCACTGCCTCACCAGCTCCAGTTCCGGGACATCAACTTGGGCCGGAGTCGCTTCCGTGTGCATATTGGACGCGACCGTCCCCTATTTCATTCAACCCCTGTAACTCTCGGGGCCGAAGCGTCTCCGCCATTCGCCGCGATACTCGCCCATGAGGCTGATGATCCCGTCGCGCACCTGGAAAAGCCGCCTTTGCAAAACGGCGTACTGCGCAGCGGTAATTGAAGTGTTGGAGAAGAGTTGGCCAGCCGCGTCCATCGCGATCGTGATCGCCTTCAGCGCGCGTTTAAGGTAGGCAATCGTCATCCCGAGTTCGTCGGCGTCGTCGTCGCTGAGCGCGGCCGCGAGCTTGGCGCTTGCCAGCGCGGCGTGGGTGGCCAGCTTCACGGCGGCCGGCTCGTTTTGCAGCGCGGCCTGTTGGTCGAACAACTGATCGATCCAAATGGTGAGCGCAAAAGCGGCACGATAGAGTGCGTGATTCTGAAAACTGTCGAACTCTGCCAACGGTTGATCGTCTCCGGAGTCCTCGTCGCTCGAGCGCCAGTCCTCATGGGCGAGCGCGTCGACCTCCGCGTTCCAATCCTCGTCGTCCAGCACTTCTGGCCAGCCCATTTCGCGCGCGATAATTTCGTCGCGTTGCGGGTCGTCCAGGTATTTCTCCAGCAGCTCCATATATTTTTCGGTTTTCTCGTCCTGCTGCTGAAGGAAACGTTCCCAATCGTACTCGTCCCAGACCGGCCCCGGCTCACGCCCGAAATCGCCCATGCCTGACTTAACGCCACCTTCCGCACACGCGCAAAAGTTTTTGCCGCTGGCAGATGCAACAACACCGAATACATTTCCCGCGAATGAAAATTGTGGCGCTTCGCGCTGTCTTGTTCGCGCTGCTCACTTTCGTTTTGAATGCGTGCGCCTCATCGCAGACGGACGTGACCGGAGCGGGCAGCGCGCCGACTGGAGCCGTTCCCGGCGAGACGTTGCCGGATGACGAGCGGATCGCGCCCGGGGGATTCGGCAATCCGAGCCCGAGCGTGCGCTGGTAATTTGCGCCAAACGAGTGCGATCTTTGCAGAAATCGCGCACTCCTCTCACACTCGGCTGGGAAGCAGCGCGCGCGAACGCGTGGCCGGCACTCATTCTTCAAGCACTCATGCTGGCGCTGCTGATCGCGTTCTACGGGAGCTCCTCGGTCGCGACAGGACTTTGGCAGCTCGCTGAATTCAAGCAGAGGCACGGCACGCCGTTCGTGGTCGTTGCCGCGATGCTCGCAGGCGCGGTGGTTCCTGAGTTATTTCTGATCCTGTTTTTCCAACGCGCTCGGCCAACGCGCCGCAATCTGCGTACTCTGCTCTTCACAATCCCGGTGTGGGGATTCGATGGCTGGCTCGTTGATCTTTTGTATCGCGGTGAAGCCGCGCTGCTCGGCGATGTGGCCAGCGTGCCGGTCGTGCTCGCAAAAATCTGTATCGATCAGTTCGGCTACAACGTGCTGTTCGCTGCGCCGTTCGGTGTGCTCACCTACGAATGGAAGAACAGCGGGATCTCAATGCGTCCGGTGCGCGATCTCGTTGCGTGGCAACATTACCGCGAAAAAATTTTGCCCACGCTGGTGGCGACCTGGGCGGTGTGGATTCCGCTCATGGCGATCATTTACTCGTTGCCGCTGGCGCTGCAGTTTCCGCTTTTTAGCCTCGCACTCTCGTTTTGGGTATTGCTCCTGACCTACATGACGAACCGCTTCGCGGGAAAGATTGAGACGGATGCGCCGTTAGCTTTGGCGACGACGAAGTTGTAGCGGCGGTCTCTGACCGCCGGGATGGAACCAATTTTCGACGCTCAGAGAGCGCCGCTACAGAAGAAAAAATTCCAGGGCCTCGCGCACGCCGGCGCCGTACTCCTGCGCGGCGACGTAGCCGGACGCGTTGCCCACCGCGGCTTTGACTTGGTCGATGGCGTTAGCGGGGCAGGCCGGCATCGCCGCGACGCTGCCGTCCAGCATCGACACGTCATTATGATGATCGCCGGCGGCGAAAATATTTTCGCGCGGCACTTCGATCAGTCGCGCAAGCTCGGCCAGGGCCGCGCCTTTGTGATAATCGGCATGACAAAAACGCAGATACACAGTGTTACGCTGGTAGTGGAGCTTCGATTGATTTTCGCGCGCCGCTTCGATGAACTGCACGATGCGGTCCATCTCGGCGTCGTCGGCCGCGATCAATCCTTCCAACCCATCAGTCTGATAAATCAGGCGCGCCTTTGTCTTCTGACTTACAAAATCGACAATCTCCGCCAGCACCGGCTGCGCCGATTGAAACAACTCCTTGTGCTCGCGATCGCCGCGCGCGTTCCAGTCGCCAAACGCTTCCCACCTGTCGCCATTTGCGCCGGGACGAAAAATGTGGCGTTCGCTGGTCAGAATAAAATCCGGGCGCATTGGAAATGAAAAATCCGCGAGACCCGATTCGAGCAGATCGACGGAGCGGCCGGTATTGATGGCAAAGAGCACACCGGCGCTTTGCAAATTACGGATCAGTTCCATGCAGCGTTCGTCGAGCACTGGCTGGCTTACACGCGAGACGAGGGTGCCGTCGAAGTCGATGCTGAGAAGCCGGATGTCCACTCTTTACCTTGTCGATCTTGCATCGCCGAGCAAGAGTAACCGGAACCCGCCTTCGCTAAAGCTACGGCGCGGCAAGGACGAATAATCGGAGATGAAATCAGCCTACGAACTGGCGATGGAACGGCTGGAGAAAAATCAGCCGAGCGTCGCCCTGACCGCGGACCAGAAACAGCAGCTCGCTGACGTCGATTTAACCTACAAGGCAAAGATCGCCGAGAAAGAACTCTTTTTGCGCGACGAGATCCGCAAAGCGCAAGCGGCCGGCAATGTCGACGAGGTCGAGAAGCTGGAGAAACAACTTATCTCCGACACGGCGCGGCTGCGCGAGGATTGCGAAGCGAAGAAAGAAAAACTCCGCGCGAGCTTCGCGCAAAGGTACGGGCGGTTCACCGAACCGCCCGCGGGGAATTGAGGTCAATCGCCCCTACCTGGTCGCATTTACGCCGTTTCGGCAACGTGCGATCGAGAAACCCGAGCATGTGGGCATGACTGATCACGCGCGTGCCTTCCCGTTTTTGCAGATCAGCGATCTGACGGCGGAACGCTTCCATTTTTGTCCAGTGCACCTTCGGACGAAAATGGTGCTCGGCGTGGTAGCCGTTGTAGAAGAAGAGCCAGTTATAAATTTTTCCATAACTGCTCACGCCCCATGCCGCCGGTTTGTCGGGATTTGCGCCGTAGTGGCGGTAATAACCGTTCAAGTAACTGAAACAGTGCCCAAGATACCAGAACGGCAGGAAGTAAACGATGAAGCGCCAATTGATGAAGTGAATTGGATTTGTTGGCACCACGATTGCCATGAGGAAGAGTGTGGTTGCGAATGCCGCCAGCTCGAGTTTTCCCCAGGACAAATCGCCGTTCGCGCGTTTGCGCAGCTCGTTCTTAATCGCGCCGAGGTCGTCGCGGAAGAAGCTGAGGAAGACGTAACTCCACGGATTTTCTGCTTCGCCGTCGTGGCCGTGGCGATAGATCGACAACCAATCGATCGTATCACCGTTTTCATCCTGTCGATCCGAATTGCCTCTGTGGTGCCGCATGTGGACGGCGTCGTACATCGTCTGTGAAAAACAGCAGGCGATCGACTGGGTCACGCCGAAAAGGCGATTCATGATTTCCGACCGGAAAAACGGATTGTGAATAAAGTTGTGACCGACGCCATTGATGTTCGCGTTCACCATCAGCGAATAAACGCAGCCGAGAATCAGCATAACCCAAAGCGGCGCGTGCGGAAAAAGAAAGTAGAGCCCGAACAAATAGGCGAGATGAAACAGTCCCGCCGCCGCGGGAATCGCGTCCCAGCGCGTCTGCGCGAAGAGCCTTGAATTGGTAATCGGTCGTTCTACTCGAATAACGTCGCTGCTCATCGCCTAATCTCGACGATCTAAAATTCCGCGGAGAATTTGCCGCTGGCAAGTTTTCAAATTGCCAAGCCGGTTTACGCGCGCCTAAGGTACCCGCCCGATGTTCGCGCTTCAGCCGGAGATGAAAATTTTCAGCGGTTCGGCGAACCGCGAATTAGCGGAACGCATCTGCCGCTATATCGGCGTGCCGCTCGGCCAGGCGACGATCAGCGCGTTTCCCGACGGCGAGACCTACGTGCGGATCGAGGAGAACGTGCGCGGTCGCGACGTTTTTCTGATTCAACCGACTTCGCCCCCGACGAACCAGCATTTGATGGAATTGCTTATCATGGTCGACGCGGCGCGGCGAGCGAGCGCCGATCGGATCACCGCAGTGATTCCATTTTTTGGTTATGCGCGGCAGGACCGCAAAGATCAGCCGCGGGTTCCGATCACAGCCAAATTAATCGCGAATCTCTTGTACGCTGCGGGAGTCAATCGCGTGCTGACGATGGACCTGCACGCGCAACAGGTGCAGGGCTTCTTCGATATCCCGGTGGATCATCTTTATTCGCTGCCGGTTTTGATCAAATACCTGCGGCAACAGCTGACCGGGAACACCGTAGTCGTATCGCCGGACATCGGTGGATTAAAAATGGCGTCGGCGTACGCGGAGGCGCTCGGCGCCGGACTTGCGATTGTCGCCAAGGAACGCAAGAGCGCGACCGAAACCGCCGCGCTCAATTTAATTGGCGATGTCGAGGGGCAGGATGTGCTGATGGTGGACGACCTGACCGAAACCGCGGGCACACTCACCTCGGCGGCGGAGTTGTTGAAGAAGCGCGGCGCGCAGAAGATTTACGCCGGCGTCTCGCACGCGGTGCTTGTCGATATTGCGATTCCGCGGTTGCAAAAATCCGAAATCGAGGAATTGATTACGACCAACAGCACGCCGGTGCGCAAGGTGGACGGGTTTACGACCACCGTGCTCTGCGTCTCCGAGCTACTCGGCGAGGGGATGAAACGGATTCACAAGGACGAATCGGTCTCATCGCTGTTCAACATCGAGGACGGAACCAATGGCTAGACAAGTTAAACTCAAAGCGCAGCGGCGCGACGGCACCGGCCGCTCGGCCGTGCGCAAACTGAAGGCGCGCGAAATCGTGCCGGCGATCATTTACGGCGGCAAAGAGAAGCCGCAGCCGTTGCAGGTCTCGGCGCGCGACGTGCGCGCGATGTTGAGTCATGCCTCGGGCGAGAACATTCTCGTTGAGCTCGAGATCGATGGTGAGAAATCGAACCGCATGGCCATGGTCCAGGAAATCCAGCATTCCCCATTCGGCGGCGACATTTTGCACCTCGATTTTCATGCCGTATCGATGGACGAAACCATTCACGCCGATGTTCCGGTGGAAGCCATCGGCACGCCGAACGGGGTGAAAAATTTCGGCGGCTTGCTCGAGCAGAGTTTGCGCGCCCTGGCGATTGAATGTCTGCCACGCGATCTGCCCGATAAGCTGACGGTTGACGTTTCCGCGCTGAATATCGGCGATGCCATTCACGTGCGCGATATTCAATTGCCGAATGGCGTAACAACTAAAGTGCAGGCCGACCTCACCGCCTTCTCGGTGCTCGCCCCGGCGGTTGAAGAGGAACCGGCTGCGGTTGCGGCCGAAGCCGCGGCTGGGCCCGAAGTCATTACCGAAAAGAAGCCGGCCGAAGGCGAAGCCGCCGCTGCTACGCCAGCCGCGCCTGCGCCGAAGGAAAAGGAGCCGAAGAAATAATTTTGGAGGCGCTGTGCCAAGCGCCTTTTCAATTGGAATCGGCGTTTGACACAAACGCCGGTGCAACTCTTCGTGTAAGATCGACATCAAGTGCTCAAACATTCGTTTGATTGCCGGCTTGGGAAATCCCGGCCCGGAGTACGCGGTCACGCGCCACAATATCGGGTTCATGGTAGTCGATCGGTTCGCCGCGGAGGCAGGAGCGGCTTGGGAAAATAAGGCGGCAAAGTTTGGCGCGGTCGTGGGGAAATACAGGCAAGCCTGGATAATGAAACCGTTGACCTACATGAACCGTAGTGGGGGGGCTGTCCAAGCCGTCGCGGATTTTTGCAAAATTGAGCCTGCAGAAATTCTCGTCGTCCTCGACGATCTTTCATTGCCGCTTGGCCGGCTGCGGATTCGGCAGAGTGGGGGACCTGGCGGTCACAACGGCCTTGAGTCGATCATCGTCCAGTTCGGCACCGAAGAGATACCGCGGTTGCGCATTGGCATTGGCGCTGCGCCGCGCGAGGGCGCGACCGATTATGTCCTCGGGCGTTTTTTCGAGGAAGAAAAGCCGCTCGTAAGATCGACAGTCGATCGGGCGGTTGAAGCGGTGAAATGCGCGATTGACAAGGGCGTGGTTTCCGCGATGAACACGTTCAACAAGATCGAAGAAGAAGAGACATGAAAAAACGTTACGAAGCCTTGCTCGTGCTCAATGCGCAGGGAAAGGAAGACAGCGTCCACGACATCGTGGACCGGCTCGAATCCGAATTCAAAAAGGAGGGCGCCGCGATCGAGCAGGTGCAAAAAATGGACAAGCGCCAGTTCTCCTATGCGGCTGGGGCCCTCGATGCGGGCTTTTACGTGAACTTTGTTTTCGAAGCCGATCCGCAGCTCATCATTAAGCTCCGCTCGAAATTCAAACTCGATCCCGAGGTTTACCGTCAGCATTACCAGCGGCTCTCCAAAAAAAAGGAGAAGCAGGAAAAACCGGCGAAAAAGTTGGCGAACGCGAAATGACCTCGCTATAACCGAGGCATGCCCAGTTTCAACAAAGTCATCCTGCTCGGAAACCTCACCCGCGATCCGGAGGTCCGTTACACCCCCAAGGGCAGCGCGGTTTGCGACCTCGGCATCGCGGTTAACCGACAATACACCCTCGAAAGCGGCGAAAAACGCGAGGAGGTCACCTATGTCGATGTTGTTCTCTGGTCGCGTCTGGCCGAAATCGCGGGCGAATATTTGAAGAAAGGTCGCCCCGTTTTTATCGAAGGCCGGCTGCAAATGGACACGTGGGACGACAAACAGACTGGTCAAAAACGCAGCAAGCTGCGCGTGATCGGCGAAACCATGCAGTTGCTCGGCAGCCGTCCGCCGGCTGGAGGAAGTGGCGCTGAGGGCGGCGATGAAGATCGACAGCCGCGCGCGGCGAAACCGGCCACACCCCCACCAAAACCGGCTGAGTCTGCGCCCGACGAAGACGAGATTCCGTTCTGAAGTGGCGCGAGCCTCTGGCTTGCCTTTGTAGATCGCAAGCGAGACGCTTGCGATACTTTCGATGAATTCCGCGGAAGCGTGTATTGCGCTGAACATGCTGCCAACCGTTGGCCCCGTTCGCTTGCGCAAACTGCTCGAAGTTTTTGAAAAACCTGAGCGGGTGCTCGCGGCCAAACGCGACGAGCTGCGAAGAGTGGAAGGCATCGGCAGGGAAGTGAGCGATCAGATTTTGCGCTGGGAATCGATTGTCGATCTTCCGGCCGAAGTGCAGCGTGTCCGCGAATTTGGCGCGACGGTTATCACGCAGGAATCGCCATCTTATCCTAAACCGCTGCGCGAGATTCACGCGCCGCCGATTGTGCTCTACGTCTGGGGAGAATTACAGGAACGCGACCACCACGCGATTGGAATCATCGGCGCGCGACGCACCACTCATTATGGCACGGAATCAGCGAAAAAACTTGCGTATCAACTTGCCTACGCTGGGTTAACCGTGATCAGCGGATTGGCGCGAGGGATCGACACCGCCGCGCATCAGGGCGCGCTCGCCGCCAAAGGTCGGACCATCGCAGTCATCGGTTCCGGGCTCGCGAAATTGTATCCGCCGGAGAACCGCGCGTTGGCCGAAAAAATCCGCGACGGCAACGGTGCGATCGTTTCGGAATTCTCGATGGAAATCGAGCCGGATCGCCAAACGTTCCCGATGCGCAATCGTATCATCTCCGGCTGGAGCCACGGCATTCTCGTGGTCGAGGCCGGTTTAAACAGTGGAGCGCTGATCACCGCGGCCCAGGCATTGGATCAAGGGCGGGCTGTCTATGCCGTGCCCGGCCACATCAACGCGCCCAGCGCGATGGGCTCGAACCGGCTGATCCAACAGGGTGCCAAGCTCGTCATGGAGGCGAACGACATTCTCGAGGACCTGCAAATTCTTTTGCCTGACACCACGCCGTCCCCCGAGGCGGCGGCACGACCGCTGCCGCCTCTGTCGGAGGAAGAGCGCCGGGTCTACGACGCGATCGATGCGAGCGAGACCTCAATCGACGATATCACCGCGCGTAGCGAGCTGGCCAGTGCGGCAGTCTCCGCGACTTTGTTGCAGCTGGAACTGAAGCGTTTGATCAAGCAGTTGCCCGGGAAATATTTCGTGAAGCTCGGCTGAGTTGTTAGGCCGCGGTGGGCGCGCGGTTTGCTGCCGACTTGCAAAAGGTCGACATCTGCGGTTCGATTCCGGCCTCCCATGTCCAAAACATTGGTCATCGCCGAAAAGCCAAGCGTTGCGAGCGATATTGCCCGCGCGCTCGATGGCTTGAAGAAGGTCGACGAACATTTTGAGAACGACCAATACCTGATTTCCTCGGCCATCGGGCATTTGGTCGAGCTCGCTTTGCCGAGCGAACTTGAGGTGAAGCGCGGTAAATGGAGCTTCGCCAATCTGCCGATCATTCCCGAGCAGTTCGAGCTGAAGCCGATCGAGAAAACGAAGGCGCGCTTCAACATGCTGAAACGGCTGATGCAACGCAAAGATGTCGACCTTTTAATCAACGCCTGCGATGCGGGCCGCGAAGGCGAGCTCATTTTTCGGTATCTGGTCAAGCTTAGCGGACTCAAAAAACCGGTGCGCCGGCTCTGGTTGCAATCGATGACGCCAGACGCGATCCGCGACGCGTTTCAACATTTACGCTCGGACGAAGAAATGATCCCGCTCGCCAAAGCAGCAGTCTGCCGCTCGGAGAGCGACTGGCTCGTCGGCATCAATGGGACCCGCGCCATGACCGCATTCAATACGCGCACAGCGGGCGGTTTCCAGCTCACCCCCGTCGGCCGGGTCCAAACCCCGACTCTCGCAATTCTGGCTGAGCGCGAAGACAAGATTCACCACTTCAAGCCGCGCACCTACTTTGAAGTATTCGGCGATTTCGAAGTTAAAACCGGCACGTATCGCGGCCGCTGGTTTCGCGAAGATTTCACCAGGAAGGACGACGAAGACGCGCGTGCCGAACGGATCTGGGACAAAACGAATGCGGACGAGATCAAAAATCGCTGCCTCGGCAAAACCGGCGTCGCAACGGAAGAACGCAAGCCGACCACACAGGCGCCGCCGTTGTTGTACGACCTCACCAGTTTGCAGCGCGAGGCGAATGCCCGCGGCTTCAGCGCCAAGCGAACATTGCAAATTGCCCAACAACTTTACGAGCGCCACAAAGTCATCACTTACCCGCGAACCGATTCTCGCTTTTTGCCCGAGGATTACCTGCCGACGGTCAAGGCGACCCTGAGCAAGATCGACAATCCGCACGCGCGCCAAGCCCTGGAAAAGAATTGGATCAAACCGTCGAAGCGCATCTTCAACAACGCAAAAATCTCCGACCACTTCGCCATCATTCCGACGAGCACGCCCCCCCATGGCCTCGATGAGGTGCAGCAAAAAATCTTCGATATGATCGTGCGGCGGTTTATCTGCGTCTTTTTCCCCCCGGCGCAGTTTGAAGTGACCACGCGAATAACTCGGATCGACAAGGAAGCGTTCAAAACCGAAGGCAAGATCGTTAGGGATCCGGGCTGGCTGGCGGTTTACGGAAGACAAACGAGCGACGAAGGTGACGAGCAGTCACTGGTTGCAATTGTGCCTGACGAGCCGGCCAAAGCGGTCAATGTCGAGGTCAGCGAAAACGAAACCAAACCGCCAGCGCGATTCACCGAAGCGACATTGCTGAGCGCGATGGAAAGCGCCGGCAAACTTGTTGAGGACGAAGAATTGCGCGACGCAATGCGTGAGAAAGGCCTGGGCACACCGGCGACGCGTTCGGCGATCATCGAGGGGTTGATTCACGACGGCTACGTCAATCGCCAGGGCCGTGACTTGATCACGACGGCGAAAGGGCTCGCGCTGATCACACTGCTACGCGGCATCGGCGTGACCGAGCTCTGCTCACCGGAAATGACGGGCGAATGGGAATCCAAACTCAAGCGCATGGAAAAAGGCGCCATGAAACGCAAGGAGTTCATGGCGCACATCAAAAGTTTTACGCGGGAGATCGTCGAGAAAGCGAAAAATTTCGAAGGCAACAACGTGAGTGGGAACTTCGAACCGCTCGAGGCGAAATGTCCAAAATGCGGCGGCGGGCCGTTCGACGAAGACTACCGCACATTCAAATGTCGATCTTGCGGCTTGATCATGTGGAAAATGATGGCTGGCCGGCAATTCGAGCGCTCCGAAATTGAGACGCTGCTCAAGGACGGCCGCGTCGGGCCACTCGAAGGCTTCCGCAGCAAAGTCGGCCGGAAATTTAACGCCACGGTAAAACTTGGCGAAGAGTTTAAACAGGAATTCGATTTCGGCGAAGGCGCGCACGATCGCCCGGTCAAGATCGACAAAGCGATACACGACGCGCTCGGTCTCTGCCCGGTTTGTCAGAAAGGCCAGGTTTATGAACTCGAGCGCGCGTATGCGTGCGAAAACGCCGTCGCTTCACCGAAAACGTGCAGTTTCAGCGTGAGCAAAACGATTCTGCACCGCGACATTCCAAAAGAGCAGGTGCAAAAACTAATGACGACTGGCAAGACCGATCTCCTGCAGAAATTCGTCTCAAAAAAAGGCCGCCCATTCTCCGCGCATCTGAAATTGGAAAACGGCAAAGTCGGTTTCGAATTCGCCGCGAAAAAACCGCGCACAAAGAAACCCACGGCAACCAAAGCGGCAGCGTAGCGGAAACCCCTTCAGGCACCCGGGCGATTTGATTGATGGGGAGCAAGATCGTCGCCGATTGACATGACCAAGTTACTTAGCTAAGTTGCGGTCGACCATGACGCAAGCCACGATCCACCAAGCAAAGACGCATCTCTCGAAATTGATCCGGAAAGCGCTCGATGGAGAGGAAGTCGTGATCGCCAATCGTGATAAGCCGCTGGTGCGGCTCGAAGCGATAAGGCCGGGCAAAGCAAAACGACACCTCGGTTGGGCAAAAGATCTGGTGACCTACATGGCTCGGGATTTCAACGATGAGCTGAAAGATTTCGAGGAATACATGTACACGCCCAAGGAGCTCGCTCAGCGCCGTGGGCGCAGAAAAAAGTGAGAGTCCTGATTGACACCCAGGTTCTCATCTGGATGGCGACAGGAGAGGAATCGGAGCTCAGCGCAGCAGCAAAACGCTCGTTCCAGGCTGACGAACTTTTTGTGAGCATCGTTAGCTACTGGGAAATTGCGATCAAACGAACTATTGGAAAATTGCGCTGGGACAAGCGGGAAACGGAAGCGTTCGCACGCGGTTTGCACGAGAACCAGATCCGCGAAATACCAATCCGCCGGTCACACTGCGATCGCGTCGCGGCTTTGCCCTGGCACCACCGCGACCCGTTCGACCGGATGCTCATCGCCCAGGCGACAATGGAAGAGTTCGCCCTCCTCACCGCCGATCGCCGATTTGGAAAATACAAGGTCAATGTCGTTTGGTAACACCGACAGATGAGTTCACATCGAAACCGCAGCGCCAGATGCTTAACGCGCACGCACCGGCATATGCCGGTAGCGTCGCTCGTCACGCCTGCGATCGAACGGCGAAACATGGATTGACGGCGCAACATATGGTGTGGTATCTAGCGGCTCAACACTATGCGTTGCCCCAAGTGTGGCTCGCGCGATGACAAGGTCATCGATTCGCGCCAGTCGCGCGATTCCTCCAGCATCCGTCGGCGGCGGGAATGTCTCAGCTGCGGCTATCGGTTTACGACTTACGAAGAAATTGAGCGCTCTGATCTGCGGGTCGTGAAACGTGACCGAACGCATGAACCGTTCGATCGACGCAAACTCGCGACGAGCATCGCGAAGGCGTTCGAGAAAAGATCGACAAGTCTGGTTACGCTCGAGCAGATCGTGGACGAAATCGTGCACGAGTTGGAGACGAGCGGGCGCGAAGTTCAGTCGACTGCTATCGGCGCGAAAGTCCTGGAGAAATTGCGCGGGATCGATGAAGTCGCGTACCTGCGTTATGCGTCAGTGCACCGGCAATTCAAGCATGTCGATCAATTCGTCGATGCGATTCAATCGCTCGGCCGTCGCGCCAAGCCTGACACGCGCCAGCGCGAATTGTTCCCACCGGACCAAGTCACTCCCCATGGTCGCGTTTAAGGAGGAATTTCCGTATTTGCGCTGCGATTCGGGGCAGCTCTTCGAATTCAATCGCGACTGGCTTTATGCCGCGATCAATCGCGCCGCATCCGACGCGGGTTATCCCGGTTGGTGGCTGACCGATCACGTGACCGAGAGTATCGCGTTTTATCTGCGCCTGCGAAACGACGAGAACGTCGTGGCGTTTAGTCAATTGGCGCAAACCGTGCAGTACGTGCTCAAGATCATCGGCTACAAGGAAATCATTCCCTATTTCGCGCCCGCGCCGCCGCCGGTTTCAGTCTCGCTCTTCGAAATCGCGCACGAGGCCGGCACCGCATACGAGCTCGCGTTTTTCGATTTGCTGGAAAAACGCATCGCCGCGCTGCTCGACTCTGGCGTGGACAACGTCCAGTTCTCGTCCCTGACCGCATGCGCGAAACATTTGCGCGGCGTGAAGGTCTGGACGCGCGCCTGCGACACATTGCGCGAAGAAATCGTTTGTTTCATCCGGGAACGGCTGGCATTGACAAGAAACGAGCGGCTGAAGTCGTGTTTGCGCTGATCGTTATGTTTGCCAACTCTGGATCATGACCATTTTCGAAAAAATCATCGCGCGTGAAATCCCGGCGAAGATTATCTGGGAGGACGACGACGCGGTTGCGTTTCATGACGTTAACCCGCAGGCGCCGGTGCATGTATTAATTGTGCCGAAGAAGGTGATTCCGCGACTCGCAGCGGCAACACACGGAGACGCTGCGACCTTGGGTAAGTTGCTTCTGGTCGCCGGTGAGCTCGCGAAAAAACTCGGAATCGAACAAAGCGGGTATCGGGTCGTCATCAACAGCGGTCCTGACGCGGGCGAAAGCGTGCCGCATCTACACGTGCATTTGCTCGGCAAACGCGCGCTCGCCTGGCCGCCGGGATAAGATCGATCCGCCTTCGCCAAGGCTACAGTCGAGAATTCGGTCGGGGACTCCCCAGATTTCCTCTCCCAAGCCAGACGCTTGCGCTACTTTACAGGTACGATGCTCGAACCAGTCCGACCAATCACCTTGCGCGAAATCGAAGCGGCGCGGAAACGCATCGCCGGCACCATCGCACGCACGCCGCTCCTCCGGCTCGAGCTTGGCTCCGGCTTTCCCGACATTCGATTAAAGCTGGAAAATCTCCAGCCGATCAACGCCTACAAATTGCGCGGCGCAGCGAATGCGGTTGCGATGCTGCCCGATTCGGAACGCAAACGCGGCGTGTGGACGGTGAGCGCGGGCAACGCTGGCCAGGGCGTCGCCTATGCGGCCCGACAAGCCGGCGTTCCGTGCACCGTCGTCGCCGTTGAGACCGCGCCGAAGTCAAAGCTCGATCGAATGCGTGCGCTTGGCGCGAAATTAGTTCCTGTCTCCTACGACGTCGCTTGGAAAACATGCGACGCTCGCTCGTATCCCGGAGTCGAAGGAACATTTGTCCATCCGTTCGACGACGATAATTTTATCGCTGGTCACGGCACGATGGCGCTCGAGATTTTGGAAGATGCGCCCGAGACCAAAGCAATCATTGCCGCGATTGGCGGCGGCGGATTGATCACCGGTGTGGCGAGCGCGATCAAAGCGATAAAGCCCGAGATCAAAATTTTTGGCGCGGAGCCGGAAACCGGTGCGCCGGCGGCGTTATCGTTTGCGAAAGGTTCGCCACAGGTTTTTGCAAATTGGAAAGCTTCCTTCGTCGATGGCGCCGGTGGTCAAAGTATGTTCCCGCGCATGTGGGAGCGAATGAAACCGGTGGTGGACGGTTACATCGTGGTCACTCTGGACGAAACGAAACGCGCAATGCGTTTAATGGCGGAGAAAGCTCGCGTGATCGCAGAGGGTGCAGGTGCGCTGCCGCTGGCGGCCGCGCTAACGGGAAGAGCCGGCCAGGGGCCGATCGTCGCGATTGTCTCCGGGGGCAACATCGACATGGAAAAATTCTGCGAGTTGATGAGAGACGCTTAGATGGGTCAGCCAGCTTGGCTGCCCTGGCAGGCTGGCAGCCTGACTTCCTCGATTAGGTGGGATAAAATTGACTTTCGCTGCGCATGTTGGAATGAATTTTCCACCAACCAAACAAAGGAGAACATCATGAAAATTGGTGATACCGCGCCGGACTTCGAAGCTGAAACAAGCGAAGGCAAAATCCGTTTCCACGACTGGATCGGGAATTCCTGGGCAATTCTGTTTTCGCACCCGAAGGATTTCACTCCAGTCTGCACGACCGAGCTTGGGTACATGGCGAAAATTAATCCCGAGTTCCAGCGCAGAAACGTGAAGATCATGGGATTGTCGGTCGATTCGGCCGGCGACCATCAAGGGTGGGCGAAAGACATCGAGGAGACGCAAGGCCATGCACCGAACTATCCGATTGTGGCCGATGCCGACTTCAAGGTCGCAAAACTTTACGGCATGTTGCCCGCCGATGTAGCGGGCGACCCGAAAAAGCGCACGCCGGCGGACAACGCAACGGTCCGCAACGTTTACGTCATTGGCCCCGACAAGAAGATCAAGCTGATTCTGGTTTATCCAATGACGACCGGCCGAAACTTTGATGAAGTGTTGCGGGTGATCGATTCGCTCCAGCTCACGGCCAAGCATCAGGTCGCAACGCCGGTTAACTGGAAGCCTGGCGACGATGTAATTATCGCCGGCTCAGTGTCCGATGACGAAGCGAAGAAGCGTTACCCGAACGGTTGGAAAGCGCCGCGGCCCTACATCCGCATCGTCCCGCAGCCGCAATAAGTCAATTCGCCGTCTCGGCCGAAAATTCGACCGGGTCCTGGCGAAAGTAGCGCTGGAGCTCGGTGTAGAGATTTGGGTGACGAGCGCGCAACGCGCGCGGGCGCTCGAAAAATGCCTCGACCGCGACGGCAAAAAACTCCGCCGGATTCGTCGCGCCGTAGGTGTCGAGCAAAGTCGGAATGCCGGTTTCGTCGGCCGCGCGCAGCGAGGCAAATTCTATTCGCATCGTTTTCTGCCATGACAATTGCTGCGCCCGTGTGACCAGCAACGGCGCGCCATCTTCGGCGCCGTTCTCGTAATCGAGCTGGTGTGCGAACTCGTGCAGCACAACATTTTTGCCGTCCGCGGGATCGGCCGCGCCCGATTTCGCCGCGTCCCACGCCAGCACGACCGTGCCGAGTTTCCGACCAGTCTCACCCAAACGTGCGCTTTTGCCTTCCTCCCAAATCAGTCCTTCCACGTGCCGTTGTTCTTCAACCATGTAGGTGGAGGGATAAACGAGGATCGTCGTCAGGTGCGGGAAGTAATCAGTCTGCCGACGCAACAGAAGGAGGCAGGCCTGCGCCGCAATGGTCACAATAATCTCGTCCGTTAATTCGAGACCGCCGCAGCCCTCGAAACGTTTTTCGCTCAGAAACACGCAGGTATGAGCGAGGAGCTCCGCCTGGTCGCGCGGCGACAGCCTGCGAAAAAACCGAACGTTGCGCGTGATTGTCCCAAGCCCCTCTTCTGGAAACGGCTGGGCGCGTAATCGTCGCCGCCGTTGTTGTTTCAGAAAACGAAAAAGCACGCGGCAGTCTAAATGTGCACGGGCGCGGCGGCGATCAACTTCGATCTCGCATTGGCTGCGACAAGCTCGTATGAGTTCGCTGCGGAGGTTTTGATCATGAGTAGCATTTCCATCTCACGGCGCAGGTTTGCGCAACTGCTTGGCGTTGGCGCAGCCGCGGCGGTTGTTCGGCCCTCGCTTCATTTCGCGACGGAACCCGGGATAAGATCGACAACGACTGGTCTCGTACGTTTGAGCGCGAACGAAAATCCCTATGGCCCGTCACCGGGGGCGCTGAAAGCGATCGACGATGTCTTCAACCTGGCGTGTCGTTATCCCGATGAACACAACGACCTGCTGATCGACGCCCTCGCTAGGCTCAACGGCGTTGATCGTGATCAAATCCTGCTCGGGGACGGCTCGAGCGAGATTCTCCAACTCTGTGCGGACACCTTCACTGGAGCGGCGCGTGGCAATCTCGTCGCCGCCGATCCGACCTTCGAAGCAATCCTTAATAACGCAAAGATCAATGGCGCTGAGATAACAAAAGTCCCGCTCACGGCAAGTTTTAGTCATGACTTGGACAAGATGGCGGCCGCGGCGAAGCAAGGGCTGATTTATGTCTGTAATCCGAATAATCCCACTGCGAGCATCACGCCGAAGAACCAAGTGCGCGAATTCATCGCCAATGTTGCGGGGCAAACGATGATTCTGGTGGACGAGGCCTACTTCCACTACGCCGACAGTCCCGACTACGAGAGCGTCATTCCGCTGGTCAAAGATCATCCGAACCTGATCGTCGCCCGCACGTTTTCAAAAATCTACGGCATGGCCGGACTGCGCTGCGGCTACTGCGTCGCCCAAAAAGAAACAATCGAGCAAATGCGCGCTCATCAGATGTGGGACAGCGTCAACATCATGGCGCTGGCCGCGGCGATCGCGAACCTGAACGACTCGAATCAAGTCCCAAATGGCCGGCGCCTGAACGGCGAAGCGAAAGCGTTCACCATTAGCGAGCTCGAAAAGCTAGACTACAAATCAATTCCTTCGCAGGCGAATTTCGTCATGATCGACGTGAAACGACCGGTCGTGCCGATCATTCAAGCGCTGAAAGAGCGCAAGGTTTATGTCGGGCGATTATTTCCGGCGTTGCCTAATCATATGCGGCTGACGATCGGCAAAAAAAGCGAGATGGAAGCGTTTCTCGACGCGTTTCGACAGGTGGTCGCTTGATCGCGACTGCCGAATTGCTCGTCAGTTTTTCACGACGACGGGCGTGCCTTCGGGCGCGTTGTTGTAGAAATGTGAGGCCATTCCTTTGGGCAAACGGATGCAGCCGTGCGACGCGGCGAAGGGCGGCACGTATCCCTCGTGCATGGCGTAGCCGCCGTTGAAATGCATGCAGTATGGCATTCGCGCGGGATCGAAGTGCGCGCCTTTCGGGCAGCTATCTTTGCGCACGTCGATGTTCGATTTCACCACGTTGCCGTCTCTGTCGACGTAATCGCCGAACTCGCTCGAATAATGGTCGCGATCTTTGGATACGATTTGGTAATGGCCTGGCGGCGTGGAAAATCCGGGCTTACCCGTCGAGACGGTCGAGACGCCGACCAACTGTTTGCCTTTATAAAAATAAGCCATCTGTTCGCCGATCCGCACGACGATCCGAGGGGAGCCGGATATGTCGTGGTCATTCCACCAGCCCACCGGCGTCGGCATCGGTAAAATCGCCGAGAGCGGCTGCTGCACCTGCGGCGGCAATTCTTCACAGCCGCAAAGAAAGAGCGTGGCGGCTGATATCAAGAAGACAACAGTTCGCCGCATCAACTTCATTTCGCGCGAAGCGTAGCTTCCGGCTGTTAGGCGCTTCAACTGTAAATCACAATAATGTCGATCTTCATTGGAGGGACGACCGCTGTGTCGTCCCATGATTCGTCGGACGGGACAGAGCCAGTTCCTCCATGCCGTTTGACGCTGCGCGTAGCGCGAAATACGCTCGTCGCATGACGACCGTGCAACCGCCGATTAATCTCAAAAACTGGATCGAGGAGAACCGGGGAAACTTCAAGCCACCGGTCAGCAATAAATATCTCTACGATGGCCGCGACTTCTTCGTGATGGTGATCAAGGGTCCAAACGCGCGGAACGATTTTCACCTCGTCGATTCGGAGGAATATTTTTATCAGCTCAAGGGCGACATCAAAGTCCGGATCCGGCAAGGCGACAAGATCGTCGATCATCTTGTCAGGGAAGGGGAAACATTCTTTATCCCGCCGAATGTCCCGCATGCGCCGGTGCGCCCCCCCGACACAATCGGCGTCGTAGTAGAGCGACGCCGTCCGCCGGGCGAGAAGGAGCACGTCATTTTCTATTGCGACAACTGCGGCGTCCTTGTCGAAGACATTCACTTCGATTGCGGTGACATCGTTCAACATTTCAGCCAGGCGATGAAGGATTTCTGGAACGACGACGCGCGACGGACGTGCAAAAAATGCGGACACAAAGTTCCGCAGCCCGAGCCGGTGAAGCCGTTCTGATGAACGGCAGTGACGAGTGATGAGTGACAAGTGACCAGTTTGCCTGATACGGTCACTCGTTCTGTTTCTCGTCACTCGTCACTTTTCGTGAAGATCGACATCCATACCCATATTTTGCCGAGAAAATGGCCGGACCTCGACGCCAAGTACGGCTACAGCGGCTTCGTTAGGCTCGAACATCAGGACCCGTGTTCGGCGCGGATGATGATCGGTGACCGGATGTTTCGCGAGGTTGGCGAAAACGTCTGGGACCCAAACCGTCGCATCGAGGAATGCAATCGCGACAACGTCGCCATGCAGGTGCTCTCGACCGTACCGGTCATGTTCAGTTATTGGGCGAAACCAGCCGACGCGCTCGATCTCTCGCGGCGGTTGAACGATCACATTGCCGAATTGGTGCGCGACTATCCGACGCGATTCGCCGGTCTCGGCACAATCCCAATGCAGGATGTCGATCTTGCTGCGGGCGAACTCGAGCGTTGCGTCGGTGAACTGGGTTTACGTGGCGTCGAGATCGGGACGCACATCGACGCGAATGATCAGCGCGAGTCGCGCAATCTCGACGACCGCTCACTCGATGTTGTCTGGAAAACCGCCGAACAACTCAATGCCGCCATTTTCGTTCATCCGTGGGACATGATGGGCCAGGAGCGCATGCCGAAATACTGGCTGCCCTGGCTCGTTGGTATGCCGGCAGAAACATCGCTCGCCATTTGCTCAATGATTTTTGGCGGAGTGTTCGAGCGTTTCCCCAAGCTGCGTGTTGCCTTCGCCCACGGCGGCGGCGCGTTTCCCGGAACGATCGGCCGGATTGAGCACGGATTTCACGTCCGACCCGATCTGGTCGCACCCAACAATGAAAAAAATCCGCGCGCCTATCTCGCCGACGGAGATAAACCTGCGCGCTTTTATGTCGACTCGCTCGTGCACGATTCCGACGCGCTCAGGCTGCTCCTGAAACTTTTCGGCGCAAATCGCGTCGCCTTTGGGTCCGATTACCCTTTTCCCCTCGGTGAAGAACAACCCGGCGCGCTCATCGATTCGATAAAAGAATTTTCCGAGCAAGAGAAAGCGCAAGTCTTCTCAGGAAGCGCCCGCGAATTTCTTGGTCTTTCTAGCTTGTCATCCTGAGCGAAGTCGAAGGATCTCGTGGCGATACCGGGCATTACTCAACCGGATTCCTCGACTTTCGCTCGGAATGATGGTGTCTGTCATGTCGTCCGCAGAATCGCCCGCACCGGGCTCGCATCGAAGCCGACGAGCGGCAACGGCAGAGCGATGAGTTCGTACATTCCTTCCGGCACATCTTTCAGGACGAGCCCTTCCAAGATCGACATGTTGTGCCGCAGAATCGCTTTGTGCGCCGGCAAATCTTTCGACTCGAACAAATCGACACTCGGCGTATCGATGCCCACCGTGATCACGCTGTGCTCGTGAAGAAAATCAACTAGCTCCACCGAGAGCCCTGCGAAATCGTTGTTCCAGTTCTGCGGATCTGGGAATGTCCCGGTGGCGAACAAAACCCGCGGCGCAGTGATGTCGCCCGGCAACATCGCCGGCGTAACCCGCGTCGCGCGTGCGATATTTACCCGCAGCACTTGGCATGGACCGATGTAGCGATCGAGTGCCCGCTCGTCGATCCCGGGCGCGTTTTTGCCATAATGATTGGGCCCGTCGGCGTGCGCGCCGAGATGCACTGTGGCGCGCAATGTTGAGAGGGTGATGTTATCGCCCCGCGCAATATCCAACAGCACTTCGCGGCTTAGCGGCGTATCGCCCGGCCATACCGCTAACTTCGGGGTAATAGCCGGTGTGATGTCGTAGAGCACAAAAGAATGAATTAGGAAACCAGGAACCCAGGAATTTCTGGACTCAGATTTCGTTGATTGATGGTTTCCAGGTTAGTCTTTTCCTTGGTCATTCGACATTCGTGCTTCGTCATTCCGCGGCGCTTCGCGCCGCGGTTACATTTGATGCCTGATCGCCCAGAGATCGTGAAAGATCGGCTTGAAGAGAGACTCTTTTAAAAACGGCACGCCCGGCGATCCGCCGGTGCCTTTCTTCGCGCCAATCGTCCGCTCGACCAATTTGATGTGGCGATAGCGCCACTCCTGCAATCCTTCGTCAAAATCGGTCATCAACTCGAACAAGATCGACAGCTCTGGCGAGGTTTTGTAGAGCCGGAGAATCTCGCGCTGTACCTGCTCGTTTGGCTGGTTCGCCTGAGTCACGTCCCGATTTTTCAGCTCGGCCGGAATCGTCGCCCCGCGTGTTTCTAAAAATTCGTAAAAGTGATCGATCACCGTCCGTTCATTTAAGCGCGCCTTTAATCGATCGTATCCCGGAAAATCTGGTTTCACGTAGCCGAGAGTCGAGCCGCGCTTGTAACCGAGAAGGAATTCGAGCTCGCGAAACTGGATCGACTGAAAACCAGACGCTGTTTCCAGCCGATCGCGAAAACTCGAGAACGACGACGGCGTCATCGTCTCAAGGATGTCAACCTGAGCGACCAACACTTTCATGATCGTGCGGGTGCGCTTGAACGAATGGATCGCGCCGAAAAGGTCGCCGGCCGAAAAGTCGTGCTTAACTTTTTCGAACTCATGCAGCAGCTGCTTGAACCAGAGCTCGTAGGTCTGATGAATGATGATGAAGAGCATCTCATCGTGCTCGGCCGGGCTGGAGCGCGGATTCTGGAGCGTGAGCAGCTTCTCCAGGTCGAGATAATTCGCGTAGGTCAGCGGCGGCATCCGCCGAAAGATACAAAGGTAAAACGAATCAGGAAACCAGGAAATCAGGAACCGGAACGACGAACAGTCGCGTGCGCGCCTGCTCGTCACTTGTCACTCGCTTGCCGCGCCGCAGCCTTGGCGAAGGCGGGTCACTATTTTAGCAC
>DATDFJ010000092.1:0-13823 GCA_036522675.1 Chthoniobacterales bacterium
GCGCTGGCGGGCCGCGATGTGTTTGTCCTGATGCCAACCGGCGGGGGCAAGTCGCTTTGTTTTCAACTGCCCGCGCTTTTGCGGGACGGACTCACGATCGTGGTGTCGCCATTGATTTCGTTGATGAAAGACCAGGTGGACGCGCTGCAAACGAGCGGGATTGCGGCGACATTTTTGAATTCGACATTAGATCGACAACAAGCGAGCGAGCGCTGGCGCGGCTTGCAGTGCGGCCAGTACCGGCTGCTGTATGTCGCGCCGGAGCGGCTGATGCTCGACACGTTTCTGGAGCGCGCACTGAACTGGAACATTGCGCAGTTTGCAATCGATGAAGCCCATTGCATCAGCGAATGGGGACATGATTTCCGGCCGGAGTACCGCGAATTAAGAAAGCTGAGAAAACATTTGCCCGACGTGCCCATCATGGCGCTGACCGCGACGGCGACCGAGCGCGTCCGCAAGGACATTGTCGATCAATTGAAGTTGCGCGAGGCCAACTGCTACGTCGCCAGCTTTAATCGGCCGAACCTCACGTATCGCGTCGTCGCGAAAACTGATGCGTATCAACAACTGCTCACGTTTGTGCGCGCTCGGCCTAACGACAGCGGGATAGTCTATTGCGCGAGCAGAAAAACAGCCGAATCGCTGGCGAAGAAATTCAGCGCCGACGGCGTTGCTGCGAAGCCGTACCACGCGGGACTCGAAGCAGCCGAGCGAACGAAACATCAGGAGCAATTCCTGCGCGACGACGTGCGCGTGATCACGGCCACGATCGCGTTCGGGATGGGCATCAACAAACCGAACGTGCGCTTCGTCGTTCACTATGATCTGCCGAAGAACATCGAGAGCTATTATCAGGAGACCGGCCGCGCCGGACGCGACGGTTTGCCGAGCGAATGCGTGCTGCTTTTCAATGCCGGCGACATTATTAAACAGCGGCGGTTCATTGAAGAGAAGAGCGGGCGCGAGCAAGAAATCGCGCACGAGCAACTGCGACAAATGGTGCATTACGCCGAAACGCGGGAGTGCCGTCGCGCGACTTTGCTGAAATATTTCGGCGAAGCATTTCCGCCGACGTCTGTAGCGGCAGGCGTGTCGCCTGCAATGAATGCCGCCAATGCCGCCGCCACGGCTGCCGCCACGGGATTTTTCTCGTGCAACGGTTGCGACAATTGCCTGAGCCCGCGCGAGACGTTCGACGGCACCGTTGAGGGGCAAAAGTTTCTTTCCTGCGTTTACCGGCTGCACGAGAAGCACGGCTTCGGCTTTGGTTTAAACCACGTGGTCAACGTGCTGCTCGGCGCAGACAACGACGCGATCCGCCAGCGGGGCCACGACGAATTATCGACGTTCGGCATCGGGCGCGAACGCGACCGCAAACAGTGGCTGGCTATCGGGCGCGAACTGTTGCGACTCGGCTTGGTTGCCACCGCTTCCGGACAGTTTCCCACTTTGACGCTGACCGAGACAGGACTCACTACATTGCGGCAAAGAACATCGATCGCGCTGACAAAACCGCCGGAACCAAAACGCGAACGCAAACGTCGCGCGGGCGAGATTGAATGCGACGAAACGCTGTTCGAGCGCTTGCGTGTCTTGCGACGTAAACTTGCCGACGAACGCGACGTACCCGCCTACATTATTTTTTCGGACGCGTCATTGCGCGAAATGGCGCACTCCTGTCCCACCACCGTTGACGCGTTCGCGCGGATCCCGGGCGTTGGTCAGCAAAAGCTGCGAGACTTCGCGGAGCCGTTTCTCGCTCAGATCAAAGCTTATCGCGCGACGACGTGACCTGTTGCCACGTCGCCGTTGCGACGCGCGGACCACGGGGCGGCGGCTCCGCGCAAACTGTTGGATTATCGCGTCAGCCCTTTTTCTTACGTGCCCGGGTGGGTTTGCCTTTGCGTTTGGTTTTGGCCATGCGCCGCAGCTCGGCTTTGCTCATTGATTTGTACATTCCGCGGGAAGCGCCGCGGAGCGAGGATTTGGATTTCTTGCCGCGTTTGGCGGCGAGCGCCGCGCCGGCGGCCATCTGTTGTTTCTGGGATTTTGCAGGCATACCTGGGGTTCGCGCCTGAAGCCCGAAACGGATTTGCTAGGAACCGGCGCGCCGGCGCCAGACAAAGTAAGCCGGCACTCCCGTGAGGACGATCAAAATGCCGACACCGGAAGTTGGCGGCGTGAGCAACGCAAGATCGACAATCAGCAGAGCAGCGAGCAACGTCGAGACGATCGGAACCGCCGGATAACCCCAGGTGCGATATGGCCGCTCGGCCGCAGGCGCTTTGCGTCGTAACACGATGACGGCGATCACGATCAGAAGATAAAAAATCAAATCGGCGGAGACGATGTATTCGAGCAACTGCGTATAGACATTCCCGTAGACGAGCTCGTGAGTCGCGGGATTGCTCGTCACCGTGCGCGGCAAGGTCAACAACGCGGTCCAGATTCCCTGCGCGACAAGCGCCGCGGCCGGCACGTGGAACCGGTTCGTCGTGCCGATCCTTCTAAAAAACAATCGATCGCGCGCCATCGCGAAGTAAACGCGCGCGCCGGAAAGAATCAGTCCGTTATTGCAGCCGAATGTCGAAATCATGATCGCGGCGGCAGTCGCCAACGCGCCGAGATGGCCGAACACCGATTGCATCGCCGCAACCGCGACGCGATCCTGCGGCGCGTGCTGGATTTCACGAAACGGCAGGAGCGCGAGATACGAAAGGTTCGCCAGGAGATACAAAACGACCACGATTCCGCAGCCGATGAGCAACGCGCGGACGAGATTTTTTCCAGGATCACGGACTTCGCTGGCAATGAAAGTCACATTCGTCCAGGCGGTCTGGGCAAAGAGCGGGCCGACCATCGATCTTCCAAAGAGCAGGGCCAGGGCGAAACCGCCGGTGAATCGCAAATCTGGCTGCGCCGCTTGCGGTGTCCAGCCGTTGGCCCACGGATCCCACCAAACCGACGACCGCGCCGCACTCGTTAGGCTCCAGCCAACGGCCAAACCAATGATAACAACTCCAGCGAGCGCCGCCGTTTTGGCAAACGTGAACACATTCTGAACGAGTTTGCCGATTTCGATTCCGCGCGTGTTTGTCCAGGTCAGTAGCGCGATCAAAACAATCGCGACCAGTTGTTGAGTCGAAAGACTCAAGGCGTAGCCGCCGCCTAGCGACACGGGCTTGGCGCTCAGCAGGTAATTCTCTGCCGAGATTGCCGGGACGAACACACCGAGAAATTTTGCGAACGCGACGGCCACCGCGGCGATGGTGCCGGTTTGAATGACCAAAAACAAAGTCCAGCCATAGAGAAACCCGATCGAGGGCCCGTACGCCTCGCGGAGAAAAACATAAACGCCGCCGGCGCGCGGCATCATCGTGGCGAGCTCGGAGCAGCAAAGCGCGCCCGTGATCGTGAGCAGACCCGCGATTGCCCACGCCAGCAGCAACCATCCGGGCGCACCGCTCAAGCGCGATGTCTCGGCCGAGGTGATAAAAATCCCCGACCCGATCATCGAGCCGATTACGATCATGGTCGCGTCGATCGGCCCGAGCGCGCGAACGAGACCGCTGTGCGGCTGATTGTCGATCTTGGGCTTCATCCACCAGCCGGTAGGGCAACGCTCTGCGGAGCCGTCGAATTTCGTCGGCTCAACAGAGTCTCGCCCTACCGATGTTTCGGCGCAGCGATTATCACCCTTTCTTCTTCGAGTCGCGCGCGCAAGCGCCGCGCGAACTCGACCGCGCCCGGCGTGTCGCCGTGAACACAGATGCTCTCGCCTCGAACATCGATATCTGCACCATCGACCGATCTGACTTTGCCTTCGCGCAGCATGCGAAGGACGCGTTCGGCCGCTTTAACCGGATCATGCAGCAGCGCGTCCGGGCGCGAGCGCGGCACGAGCCAGCCGGTGTCGAGATAATTGCGATCGGCAAAAATTTCGCGTGCGATTTGCAGGCCGTGCTTTTCGCCGCCGCGGGCGAGCGCGCTTCCATCGGGCGCGAACAAAACCAAGCGTGCGTCATTTTTTGCAATCGCGCGCCCGATCGCGTCGGCGAGCGCTTGGTCGCGCACGGCCATGTTGTAGAGCGCGCCGTGCGGTTTCACGTGATTCGGGCGAATGCCGGCGGCGTCAGCAATCGCCTGAAAAATACCAAGCTGATACGTCACTGCGTCGAAAACTTCCTCGGGAGTCACGGCCAACTCTTTGCGTCCGAAATTTTGTCGATCGAACAGGCTCGGATGCGGGCCGACCGCGACGTGGCGGTCGCGCGCTGTCTCGATTGCCCGGCGCATCGTGCCGGCATCGCCCGCGTGGAATCCGCACGCTATGCTCGCGGACGTGACAATCGCAAGCAGCTCCTCATCATGTCCGGAGCCTTCGCCGAGATCGGCATTAAGATCGACAACCATGTTCATGCGAAGCGCGTCTCCAAGCCGCGTCGAAATTGGGCCAGATGGCATTCGCGCTCAACCCACAGACGATGCGCCTCGGCGAGCGATACTTCGCGAAAGTGGACCGCGTCGCCGGCGCGGAGCTGCGCCGCAATCGGCAGATCAACTGTGATCACGTGCGCGATTTTTGGATAGCCGCCGATCGTTTGGCAATCTCCGAGCAACAGGATCGGTTTTCCGCTCGGCGGCACCTGCACGGTTCCGGGCGCGACGGCTTCGCTAATCAAATCGACAGCGTCTTGTCGTTTCAATTCGGGCGCTTCGAAGCGAACACCCATGCGGTCTGAATCCGGCGAAACGATGAATGGTTCGTTCGTGAATCGTTGACTCATTACATCGTCGAATCGTATCCAATCGGTTCCGCGCACGAAATGCACGAGCGGTTCACGCCGGGCCGGGCTCGACCAATCGTGCGGCGGTTTCCAGGCCGCGGTTCTCTCGTTGCGCAATCGTTCGAGCAAAATCTTTGCGCGTTCGGAATTCCGGTCGAGCTTAAGTTCGTCACCGTCGCGCAGCGCACGTCCATCCAAGCCGCCGAAGTTTGCGCGCAGATCGGTCGACCGGGCGTTTAGGACAAGAGGCACATCGATTCCACCGGAGATTGTCAGCCAGGCGCGGCAGCCAGTTCGCGGCCGGTCGATCGTAAACTCTTCGCCGCGACGAAGGACAAAGACGTGACCGGCCGGAATGGCGTTTGATCCGACGCGCGCTTCAAAGTCGCCGCCGCACCAAGCGGCGATACGATCGTCGCTGACTCGCACCTGCAAACCGCCGAAAGCGATTTCAAGGCCGGCGGCCGATTCATCGTTGCCGACAAGTAAGTTGGCAACGCGCAACGCGTGCGGATCGAGTGCGCCGCCGACTGCTACACCAAACTGGCGAAAGCCCGAGCGACCAAGGTCCTGGACGGTGGTGAGAAAGCCGGCGCGCCTGATGGTCAAGTTCATTAGGCTGTCATCCCGAACGAATGTGCGGGACCTCCGTCAGATGATTGATCGCAGGAAGTACATTGGGTGACGCTCGCTTCGATTGCGAGGTCATTCACTTCGTTCAGGATGACAGAACAGTGCTACGCGCGTCATGCGTCAACCGCTCAAACTCCGCGTGCGTGATAGAGCGAAACCGGACGGCATCGCCGGCGCGCAAAAGCGAAGGCGGGTTTTTTCGCGGATCGAACAAGCGGAGAGGTGTGCGCCCGATGATATTCCAGCCGCCTGGCGATTTGACCGGGTAAATTCCCGTTTGGGCGCCGCCGATCCCAACCGAGCCGGCGGCGATTTCTTTTCGGGGCGTGACACGGCGCGGCGTGGCCAGGTTGGCTGGCAGACCGCCAAGAAACGGAAAGGCGGCGGTGAACCCGACACAATGAACGCGGTACTGGGTGCCGCAGTGAAGATCGACAATCTGTTGCGGCGAGAGCCCGGTGTGTTGTGCCACGTCGGCAAGATCGGGCGCGAACTCATCTTCGTAACAGACCGGCACGTCGAGCGTGCACGCGGTGCTATGTCGAGTCCCACCGCGGTCATCGACCCCGGCTACGGAAGCGAGCGCTGCGCGGATCTTTTGTTCGTACCAGTCGAACACGTTCTCGCGCGGTGCGCCCGCTTCAATTGCGCGAGCAGGATCATAAAAAAGGGCGACGGTCGTATAAGCGGGCGCGAGCTCAATCACGCCCGGGAGTCGGGCCGTTGCCAAGCGCCGCTCGGTGTCGAGCACCGCATCCAGGGTTTCTTCCGGCGCGGTTTCGAACTCGTCGCGCACACGCAAAATGAGCGCCGAATCTCCGAGTGGCGTGATCTGCATTCGATGGCGCGAGCCGATCAGCTTTTTTCCGGTGACACAGCTTCGCGCACGTTTTCGACGTGCTCTTTGATTTCGCCCACTTGCGGATGCACTTCGCGAATCAAGTCGTGCTCGGCGCGCGAAAGTTCTTCGATGCGCGTGGTGATTTCGTGCAGTTCCTTGAGAAAAGTGTCCTGGCGGGAGGAGATGCGATGCATCCACCAAAAGCAGACGCACCAGCAGCCGAGGCCGATCCAGCTAAGCAGCGACACGATCATTTCATTGTGCGCGCGCCGCTTCGACCTCGATGTTGATCGCAACGCTCTGGCTGATTCCGGAGACCGCTTCGGCGCCGCGGCTGAACATGAGATTGAATTCGCGGCGGTTAAGAGGGTCGGTCGACACTGACCAGCGCGTGCGGTTCGTGTCATTAGGCGAGGTGAGCAACTTCACGTGCAGCACGATCGGTTTGGTCACGCCGTGCATCGTGAGATCGCCGGCAATGTCCCCCTCCTGAGCGCCGGTCCGTTTCACGCTGCGGCTTTTGAATGTGATTTCAGGATATGTCTCGACGTTGAAGAATTCCGGACTGCGCAGGTGGTCGTCGCGTTTTTGGATCCGGGTATCGATGCTCGCGACATTGATCCTGGCCGCGACGGAGGAATATTCCGGGTGCTCGCGATCAATGTCGATCTTGCCAGAAAACTTAGTGAATTTTCCGCGCGTTGTTCCGAGATATTGGTGGACGGTAAAACCGATCGTCGAACTCGACTGATCGAATTTGTAGGTCTCGGCCCCGAGCACGGTTGAACCGGCGGCGGTGAGAAGGACGAGCAAGCTGAATCGAATGGACATTTTCATGGTTGTTTCAGATCGCCGCCTCGTTGGCCGCGACAGCCTGCAATAGGGCCGTGCGCGACCCCGGCAATCTGCCAAACAAATTCTGAAGCGCAAAAGCCGGGTCGTGCTTCAGCTTGCTCGCGTCATGGACGCCGGCGATGCGGGCGAGCTCGCTTTCGAAATGGGACACTGCGCGCCGCGTCGGATGGTGCGCGTCGAGATAGCCGAACGCGCGGCGTAAAAGTTGAAACAGCTCCGGCTCGTGATGATCGCGCTCGGTGCAGATCTCGATCAACTCGACGAAGTAAGCGGCGGTCTGGGTACGTAAATAGCTGCGGCGAATGCCGGCGAAAGGGTTTTTCAGGACGACTTCAGTGAGGGTGTGAAGGGTGGATCGGCGACTCGGGATAATGGAGATTTCCCCTTCGAAAAACAAATCGAGCTTGCCGGCGAACGGCGTTTTTGCCCGGCGTGCTCCCTTGGCGATTGTTTGAATGCAACCGAGCGACTCCGTACACCACGAAACGATCAGCGAGGTGTCGCTGTACTTGCGCTTGCGCAGCAGAATCGCAGCCGTGGTTTGCATGATCAAGAATGTAGCGCGCCGGCAGCTTCAAGGCAGGCGGTCTTCCAGTCCCAACTTCATTCACATCCAAGGCGAATCTTGCCGGCGAAACAATTTTGTTATGCCAGAAGAAGAAACAGTCGAGCGGGCACGCGAAGACGAGCGGGAAGGACTGTCGCCCTCCACGCAGGCGGGCGAGTTCGTGCGCGAAGAGATGGAGCACATCCGCGAGGGCAAACACGGGGCGCGTTCACCGGAACAAGCGATCGCGATCGGTTTGTCTAAGGCGCGCCAGGCGGGAGTGAAACTGCCGCCGCCGAAACGCGGAAAGACACGCACGAAGCGCCAGGCGAAGCGCGATCTGGCGAAAGGGCGGAAAGCGCGCCGCAGAAAACCATCCCGGCGACGTTCGCGCGCGACGCGTGGCGCGCTCAAGCGTGAGAGCCGTCGCTCGGCCTCAGGAAAAGCGTTGTCTCGGCATGCGAAACGCGCCGCGCGACAGCGTTCGGCGCGGTCGCGTTCCGCGGCGGCGAAGAAAGCGGCGCGCACCCGAAAACGCCGTCGCCGATAAACGCGAGGCAGGATCGGCAACCAAAGCAAAACAGCCGTCATGTTGCCGGCATGACGGCTGAAATTGCTGTGTCTCGGTGACGCGTCGGAGTTGCGCGGCCGCTTACCGATTGCTCACAACCTGCGGCGCGGGCTTGCTCGCCGCAACTTGAGCGCTGACTTTTTGAATCTGCGATTCTTGCTCCTTTAAGGCGCTCGCAAACGCGTTTAGGGTTTTTTCTTGTTGGGCAATCGTCGTTTTGAGTTGCTCGACGACCCGATGCTCCTTAAGGAACTCGTTTAGCAGCATCGCATTGATCGATTCGTAGCGGACTCCGTAGATCTCGCCCCTTTTGTTGTACTTCACCAAGCTGGGATCGATTTGGGCAACCTCCTCAGCGACCAATCCAAATTCGAGGGCCCCATTGGAGTGGAGCTCCGGATTGTAGCGAAAGGTCACCGGGCGCAGGGCGAAAATCGCCTCGCTCGCACAGTCCATCGACTCGATGTCGTGTTTGAAGCGCGCCGACGAAGGGCTGCACTCACCAAGCTCGCCTTCGTTATTGATGCAAACCGGATTTCCGGTACTCGGCATGCCGTTAATGCCGGCTATGTAGGTTTCGTCATGGACACCTTCGGTGCCGATCCGAATGTAATTGGTCTCGCCGGCCTCCCCGGCATGGCCGATCACGATGACGTTGCTTTCGGTCGTCAAATTGACGCCCGCGAAGGAACCGATGCCGATATTGTTGCTGCCGCTGGTGATGTTGAAGAGCGCGTGTACTCCATAGGCCGTGTTGTTGCTCGCCGTGTTGTTGAACAGCGCACCCACCCCGGTGGCCGTATTCGAACCACCAGTCGTAACGTTAAAGAGGGCCTGCAAACCCGAGGCGGTGTTCCAGGCGCCGCTCGTGAGCGAATTCAGGGCTTGGGTCCCTTCGGCCGTGTTGCCACCGGCATAACCTCCATCTGGCGCCGGGCTTACTGCATGCGCAGTGGTCCCAAACGCCAGACACAGGCTGAACGCCATAAACGCCATCGCGCGATTGATTGATTGTTTCATAATGATGATTTCCTTGGTTTTTGGCAAAACCCCGCTCGGGAGGTGCGAGTGCGGCTCTGTCCATTGTCGGTAACGTTTTCCTCCTGCCGCCAATCTGTATTCGCCGGACGAGGTGGAAGCGGTTTGCTGGACTGGCCCCGACCGCACCGAAAAGCGCCCTTTTTATTTCGAGCGGATGCAATTAGCGTCTCGCGAAATGGCGCTCAACATCGATCTGCACGCGCACACGTTTTTTTCCGGCGACGGGGTTTCCAGCCCGGAAGATTTGATCGCAGCCGCCCGGGCCAAAGGCTTGCACGGGATCGCGATTACCGATCACAACACCTGTGATGCGGTGAATTATTTGCTGGAGAGAGGCCTGATGCGCCTCGACGGCCAGGCGGTCAACGGCTTTCTTGTGGTGCCGGGCGTGGAAGTGACTACTGCCGACGGTCATCTGCTCTGTATCGGTGCGGAGCTGCCGTTCCTGAAAGGCAAACCGGCCCGCCAGGTCTGTGACATGATTCACGAGCGCGGTGGACTCGCCATTCCGCCGCACCCGTACGATCTTTTCCGCGCCGGCATTCGGTTCTCCGTGCTCGAGACTTTGCCGATCGATGCGCTCGAGGTTTTTAACGCCGCGACCACTTTGCGCCGCTATAACCGTTACGCTTTCAAATATGCGCAGGTTCGCGGCTTGCCAATGGTCGCCGCGAGCGACGCGCACCATGCGGCCGCTGTCGGCACTGCTTACACCATCCTCAATACGGAAGACTTTTCGGTCAAAGGCGTCCTCTCCCAGATCATCAAGAGCAACGAGCTCAACCAACAATATCTCACCCCACGTGACAGCCTGCGTAAGACCTGGAACAATTGGCTCCGCCTTCGCCGCCGCAAGAAAATTCCTGAGCTCGCTGCGAAAAACGGCGGCGATGGCAGGTGAGAGATGGTAGGGCGCGACCGCCGGGCGCGCCGAGATTTCTTTTCTCGCATGTCCGCCTACGTGATTGTCGATCTTGAGATCGTTGATCCAGTCGGGTTTCAGCAGTACCGCGAAGGGGTGGTCGACACTGTGGAGAAATATGGCGGCGAATACATCGCGGTCTCGGATGCGGTCGAAACGCTCGAAGGTGATTGGAAGCCCAGCCGGATCGTCCTGATCGAGTTTGAATCCATGCAGCGCGCGAAGGACTGGCTCGGCTCAGACGAGTACCGAAAGATCGCGCCGATTCGGCATCGCACATGCCGAACAAATATGATTCTGGTTGACGGCGTCTGAGGTGAAGCCGTGAAGACGCTCGGCATCATCGGCGGCCTCGGCCCGGAGAGTACCGTCGATTATTACAAAAACATCATTGCACTGTACCGCGGGCGAAAACCGGACGGGCATTATCCGCAGTTCGTGATCAACAGCATCGATCTCCAGAAGGGGATCGATTTTCTGGACGTGGGAGACCTCGCTGGAATGACCGATTTTCTGCTGAGCGAAATCAAAAAACTGCCGGGCGCCGGCGCTGAATTCGGCATTATCGCCGCGAACACGCCGCACATTGTGTTTGATGAAGTGAAAGCGAACTCTCCCATTCCATTCATCAGCATCGTGGAAGCGAGCTGCTATTACGCGAAATCGCGAAATCTCAAACGGCTCGCGCTCTTTGGAACGCGCTACACGATGCAGGCAAGTTTTTATCAAAAAGTTTTCGCCCGGGAGGGGATCGAATTACTCACCCCAGATCCGGCGGACCAGGATTACATCCACGAAAAATATTTCGCCGAGCTCGTTCCCGGAATCTTTTTGCCTGAAACGCGTGCCGCTTTGCTTGCGATCATCGACCGAATGAAAGCAAAGATCGACATCGGCGGTGTGCTTCTTGCCGGCACGGAGTTGGCGCTCACTCTGCGGGGCGAAAGTCACAACGGCGTCGCTTTGATCGACACCGGCAAGATCCATTGTCACGCTGCCGTCGAGGAAATGCTTTCGTGAGCTTAATGAAAACCCTTCTCTTTGGTTTATGTCTTATCGGGATGTCCGCCGGCGCCGAGGATAAAATTCGTTACGTTGCTATCGGCGATTCGTACACGATCGGCGAAGGCGCGTCCTCGAATGAATCGTGGCCGGCGTTGTTCACGCGCCATCTCCATGTGGAAGGAGTAGATGTCGATCTTGTCGCGAATCCATCGGTCACCGGTTGGACGACGCAGCAGGCGATCGATCGCGAGCTGCCGGTTTTCCGCAAAGAAAGACCGAATTTTGCAACATTGTTGATCGGCGTGAACGATTGGGTCCAGGGCGTGAGTGCCGATACGTTTCGAAAAAACTTCGCTTATCTCGTCGAGCAAATGCTCGCTGACTTGCCGAACAAAAATCGGCTGCTCATCATCACCATTCCAGATTTCGGAGTCACGCCAAGCGGTCCGAAGTACGCCCACGGCCGCAATATTTCCGAAGGCATCGCCTCGTTTAACAAAATCATTTGCGACGAATCTGCGAAGCGCGGTCTGCGCGTCGTCGATCTTTTCGGCGAAAGTCAAAAAATGGGTCGCGATTCTTCACTTGTCGCGGCCGATGGCCTGCATCCTTCCGCTAAAGCCTACGCCGAATGGGAGAAGTCAATTTTCCCCGTTGCGCTCGACTTGCTCAGGCAATCGTCAAATTGAAATCTGCAATTTGAAATGAGAATGGGCGGTGAAGGGTTCGAACCTCCGACCCTCTCGGTGTAAACGAGACGCTCTACCACTGAGCTAACCGCCCGCCTCCGCCAAGGCTACGGCGGGCAGGCCCGCTTTCACCAAATGCGAGTGACGAAGTGACAAGTCTGGCGGGCCGCATTTTACACGTTGCTCAACGATGAGCAATTAGGCTTGAATGTCGCTCCAGTGAAAGAACGCTATTACGAAGACCTGAAGCGGGGAGAGCGCTTCCGCTCCGACGCGATCGAGGTGAAAGAGAAAGAGCTGATCGAGTTCGCCCATCGGTTCGATCCGCAGATGTTTCATCTCAACCGCACAAGCGCCGAGCGCACGATCTTCAAAGGTTTGATCGCGAGCGGCTGGTACACGGCCGCGATCACGATGCGCTTATTCGTGCAAACCTTAAATTTTGCGGAAGGCGCGATCGGCCTCGGTTTAAGGGAGCTACGTTGGCCGAACGTCGTCCGCGCCGGCGATGTCCTGCGCGTCGAAACCGAGATCGTCCATCGCCGGCGTTCGCGTTCGCGACCGCGCTACGGCATCATCAAAGTGCGCAACGTGACAACCAATCAGCACGGCGAAGTCGTCCAGGAGATGCTCGGCGCTGCCATGGTGCCAAGAAAAGTGACGGGTGACGAGTGACGAGTGGTCAGCGATTGATTAGCTCCATGGCCCAGTCGGGGTAGCGCGCGCCGGAGAAGGCCTGCTTGGGTGCGACTTCTTCGATCCGTTTTAAGTCTTCGCTCGTAAGATCGACATCCAGTGCGCCGCCATTTTCATGCAGATACTCCCGGCGCTTCGTGCCCGGAATCGGCACGATATCGTCGGCCTGGGCGAGCACCCACGCGAGGGCGAGCTGTGCCGGCGTGCAATGTTTCTCGCGCGCCAGTTCTTCCACCCGCTTTACCACGTCGAGATTGCGCTGGAAATTTTCCCCCTGAAATCGCGGCGACGTTCGCCGGTAATCGTCGGCTGGCAAGTCCTCGAAGCGCTTGAGTTTCCCGGTGAGAAAACCACGGCCCAGCGGAGAGTAAGGGACAAAGCCAATTCCCAATTCGCGGCACGCGGCCAAGACGCCGTTGTCCTCCGGATCGCGCGTCCAGAGCGAGTACTCCGATTGCACGGCAGTAATGGGATGGATCGCGTAGGCGCGGCGAATCGTCTTTGCGCTCGGCTCCGATAAGCCGAGGAACCGCACTTTGCCTGCGCCCACCAACTCGGCCATCGCGCCAACCGTCTCTTCAATCGGCGTATCAGGATCGACGCGATGCTGGTAATAGAGATCGATTACCTCTACGTCGAGCCGCTTCAAACTAGCTTCGCACGACGTGCGCACGTAATCCGGTCTGCCGCTAATGCCGCGGTATTCCGGCCGATTTGGATCGCGCAGGATCCCGAACTTTGTCGCGATAATGGCTTGCTCGCGGCGACCGCTCAACGCGCGGCCGACCAGCTGCTCGTTCGTGTACGGTCCGTAAACATCTGCCGTATCAAAGAAATTGATGCCCAGCTCGAGCGCGCGGTGAATCGTTGCGATGGATTCCTCCTCGCCGCGCCGCTCGCCGTAAAAGTCCGACATGCCCATGCAGCCAAGTCCAATCGCCGAAACGATTGGTCCACCGCGGCCGAGTTTTCGCTGTTTCATTTTAGATTTTCATGCGCTCAGAATGACAGGATCGTTTTCCCTGTCCCGCGCTCGATGCGGCCGATCCTTTTCGCGCGCAAGATCGACATCGCGCGCTTCGCGTCGCGTTCGCTCACGATCGCGACCATGCCGATGCCCATGTTGAAGACCTGATACATCTCCGCAGCATCGACATTGCCATTTTCTTGCAGGAATTGGAAAATGCGCGGGACGCGCCAGCTTTTGGTCTCGATCGCAGCATCGCATTTCTT
>DATDFJ010000093.1:0-7372 GCA_036522675.1 Chthoniobacterales bacterium
TTCGGGCTAATCGCGCTTTGGGAGTTTTACACCATGCTCGATCATCGTGAGCTGCCGAATTTCAAAATCACCGGGATGATCTGCGGCGCGGTCATGCTCGCCGGCAGCTTTTATTACTTTGCCAAAATGGGGCCGACCGGCTCTTACGATTTCGAGATCGCGGTGCTGCTGTTTTTTTTGCTGACTGTTTTCGGTCGGCAAATGTTTGCCCGGCTGCGGCACGACGAACCGCTGCAGACGATGGCCTACACGCTGTTCGGGCTGCTCTACGTGCTCTGGCTATTCAATTTCACCACGAAGATCCTTTATCTGACGCCGCGGGCAAACGGCGTGGTGACGGGACAATTTTATGTTTTGTATCTGATCGCCGTCACAAAATTCAGCGACATGGGCGCGTATCTCACCGGCAGCGCGATCGGACGTCATCTGATGATTGCGCACATTAGCGCGAAGAAGACTTGGGAAGGTTTTTTCGGCGCGCTCGCCCTGGCGCTGCTGTGCAGCTTGGCCTTGTTCAAGGTGATGCCCGGACATTTGTCGATGTTGAGCTGGACGCACGCGACCGTGCTCGGTTTGCTGCTGGGCTTTGCCGCGGTCATCGGCGACCTGGCCGAATCCATTATCAAACGCAGCACGGGGGTGAAGGATTCGGGGAATTTTCTCCCGGGCATTGGTGGCGCGCTCGATTTGATCGACAGCCTGCTCTTCACCGCGCCGCTGCTGTTTTTCTATCTCCGGCTCGTCATCCACCTGCCCTAGATTTCCTTAACATGAACGAGGTCGCGCCGATTCTGGGGAGCGCACGCGCCCTCGCGTGCTGGCAATGGCGACCTCGCCATCGCGAATTTTTAAGAAGCTTTTCGGCCGGGGCGCCGAAAAGAACACGCGAGGCGCGCGCGCTCCCCAGATTTTGCGCGCGGTTGTACTCAAGATGAAGCGGAAACGTATTGTCGTTCTGGGCGCGACCGGATCAATCGGCGACAGCACGCTGAAAGTGGCGCGCGACATTCCCGAGCGGATGGAAATTGTTGGTCTGGCCGCGAACAGCAATGCGGAAAAACTTGCGGGTGCAGCGAACCAGACCCGAGCCAAAGCGATTTGTCTGGTCGACGAGGGCAAGATCGACATCCTGCGATCAAAACTGCAGTACGAGGCGAGAATTTTCGTCGGCGAGAATGGATTGTGCGAAATCGCCCGGCTCGAAGACGCCGACATGGTGCTCGTCGCAATTGTTGGTACGGCTGGGTTGCGTCCGGCGCTGGCCGCGATTGAGGCGGGCAAAGATCTCGCGGTGGCGAGCAAGGAGATTTTGGTGATGGCGGGCGAGATTGTCATGCGCGAAGCGCGTGAGAAGGCCGTGCACGTTTTGCCGGTAGATTCGGAGCATAACGCGATCTTTCAATGCCTTGATGGCCGCGCATCGGAAATTCGCCGCATTATTCTGACCGCGTCCGGTGGACCGTTCCGCGAAACGCCGCGCAAAGATTTCGATTCGATCACACCCGAGCAGGCGCTGAAGCACCCGACTTGGAACATGGGACCGAAGATTACGATCGATTCGGCCACGCTGTTCAACAAAGGACTCGAGATGATCGAGGCGCATTGGTTGTTCGGCGCGGACATGCAGCGAGTCGAGGTCGTCATTCACCCGCAAAGCATCGTCCACTCGTTGGTCGAGTTCGCCGACGGCTCGACGCTCGCGCAACTAAGTTACTCCGACATGTGTTTCCCGATTCAATATGCGATCACGTGGCCGGAGCGCGTCCCAAACACGTTGGCGCCGCTCGATTTTTCCAAGCTGGCGAAACTGGAGTTTTTTCCGCCGCGTTACGAAGACTTTCCGGCGCTCAACCTGGCGCGTCGCGCCGGCGAAACCGGCGGCACTCTGCCTGCTGTGCTGAACGCGGCCAACGAGATCGCGGTCGCCGCATTCCTGGATCGACAATTACGTTTTCCGCAAATTTGGGAGACCGTCGCGCAGGTGATGGATCGACATGCGAGCGTTGCGCATCCGAATCTCGATGAGATATTGCGGGCCGACCAATGGGCAAGAGACGAAGCGAAAAAAGCAGCCACAGTTTTACACGGATGAACACAGATCAAGAAACGGACAAATCTTCGGCCGCGAGGTGTTATCTGTGTAAATCTGTGTTCATCTGTGGCTAGAAAACAAGGGTCATGATCATTCAGGTCGCGCGTGTAGTTTTCACTCTGCTCGAAGTGCTCGTGCTCTTCAATCTGCTGATTGTCGTTCACGAAATTGGGCATTTTCTGGCCGCGCGCTGGCGCGGTCTTTACGTTGAGAAGTTCGGCATCTGGTTTGGCAAACCGATTTGGAAAAAAACGATCAACGGCGTGCAATATTCGTTAGGCACGCTGCCCTTTGGCGGCTTCGTTGCACTGCCGCAGCTTGCGCCGATGGACATTATCGAGGGCAAGGCGGATGTCGATCGGGCGCAGCTGCCGAGGATTTCCGCGCTCGATAAAATCATCGTCGCCTTCGCCGGGCCGCTCTTCAGTTTTCTGCTCGCGATCGTGTTTGCCGTGATCATCTGGGCGGTCGGCCGTCCCGTGACCGAGTCTGAAGCAACCACAATAGTCGGTTATGTGGTGCCCGAGTCGCCGGCCGCGGAGGTCGGACTGAAACCCGGCGACAGGATCTTGGCGGTCGATAGCCGGCCGGTCGCACGATTTGGTGGAATGGGCGACGACAGCATTAGCTGGCGGATTGTGCGTAGCGAAGGCGAAACCATCCCGATTACGTTCGAGCGCGTATCGGACGGCCGCAGCGAAATCAGGACGGTCGAGGCGCGGCCGATCATTCCCGAGACAAAACGATGGAGTCGCAAGGCATTTCGCCAGATCGAAATTTTACCGGCTGAAACGCCGGTTGTCGGCAAGGTGGAACCCGGCAGCCCGGCGGCGAACGCGCGCTTGCGTCCCGGCGACGTAATCACCGGAATCAATGGCGAACGCCTTTATCACATGTTGGGAATTGCAGATTACATCCGCGCGCATCCCGATGTCCCGCTCACATTGTCGATCGAACGCCGCGGAGAAAAAATGACTGTGCCCTTTGATGCAGGTCACCCAACCATTGACGCGGTCGTTGAGAAGAGTCCGGCTGCCGCGGTTGGTTTGGAGAAAGGCGACGTGGTGGTAGCGGTCGATGGCCAGAACGCAAAAAGCGCGCTGGCGGTTTCGGATTACATTCGCCATCACGGCGAGCGCCCGCTCCGATTGTCGATCTTGCGTGACGCGGAGCGGCGCGAGGTGACGGTGACGCCGGAGGTGCCGCAAGATGAAAAGGTCCCGCGCATCGGGATTCAATGGTCGGAGGATTTTGGGATCGTGCTCGATGACTATGGCCGAATGACCGTGAAACATCCGGCGCCGATGGAACAAATTCGCGCTAGCATGTCGTCAATCGTGAATACGCTCGGCGCGGTCGCGTCGCCGAAATCCGATGTTCGACTGCAGCATATGAGCGGACCGGTAATGATGTTGCAGGTTTATTATCGAATGCTGTCGAGCGAAGCCGGCTGGCGCATGGCGCTGTGGTTCAGCGTTGTGCTCAATGTTAATCTCGCGTTGCTTAATCTGCTGCCGATTCCGGTGCTCGATGGCGGCCATATTCTTCTGGCGCTTGTGGAAGCGGTGCGACGGCGTCCGGTCAACATGCGCGTGCTCGAAATCGTGCAAACCGCCTGCGCCTTCGTCATTATTGGGTTCATGATTTACATCGCCTTCTTCGACGTGCAGGATCTCTTCGGCACTCGTCGCGGTCCCAAGTTCGCCCCGAAAGCGGCACCGGCGAAGTCGCAACAATAGAATTCGCGGCGGACGTTGCGGCTGTTTGCTGCCGCCGTACATTTGCAGCTCCGGTGAATTACTGCACGAATCCATTTCAATTCGAGCGCCGCAAGACCCGCGAAGTGCGCGTCGGGAACGTCGGTATCGGCGGGAACAATCCGATCCGCGTCCAATCGATGATCACGTGCGACACGATGGACACGGAGGCATCGATTGAGCAGACGATCGAGCTGGCCAAGGTGGGTTGCGAGATTGTGCGGATTACTGCGCCAACGGTGAAGGACGCGCGCAATCTCAAGGATATCGTCGAAGGTTTGCGCGCGCGGGCCTGCGATGTGCCGATTGTCGCGGACATCCATTTCAAACCGGAAGCGGCCATGGAAGCGGCCAAATGGGTCGACAAAGTCCGGATCAACCCGGGCAACTACGCCGATACGAAAAAGTTCGTGATTCGCGAATACTCCGATGAGCAATACGCGGCTGAGCTGGGCCGCATCCGCGAGCGGTTCTCACCGCTTGTCGATCTGTGCAAGCAGCGCGGCATCGCAATGCGCATCGGCACCAACCACGGATCGCTCTCGGACCGCATTCTAAATCGATACGGCGACACGCCTCTGGGCATGGTGGAGAGCGCGCTCGAGTTCGCCCGGATCGCACGCGATTTGGATTATCACGCGTTCGTCTTCTCGATGAAAGCGAGCAATCCGAAGATCATGATCGCGGCGTATCGCCTGCTGGTCGCGCGGTTAAACGAACTCGGGCCGGACTGGAATTATCCGCTGCATCTCGGTGTGACTGAAGCGGGCGAAGGCGAAGATGCGCGCATCAAAAGCGCGATCGGAATTGGATCGCTTCTCTCCGACGGAATCGGCGACACGGTCCGCGTTTCGCTGACGGAAGACAGTCCGCACGAGATTCCGGTCGCGAGAGCCCTGATCGAGATGGTCGAGGAGAAAACCTCCAACGCGCAACGTCCAACGCCGAACACCGAATTATCTTTCGATCCGTTCTCGTACCAACGACGTGCGAGCCACACAATTGAGCGCGACGAAGTGAGGCTCGGTGGCGAAGAACTGATTCGTGTAGTCGTCCGGCGCGAGAACTTCGACAAGGTCGCGCACAAGATCGACAAGATGGGCGATTACAAGCCGGAAATCGTTTATGAGAACGCTCAGATTGTGGCCCTCGATCCGCGCGATGACGGAGTGATGGCAAGAATTAATTCCGAACGTGAACCGCAACTCGTCACGGTAGAGGACGATGTCGATCTTTCAGTCATTGCTGCGTTTCGATTGCTCGCAACGAAGTTGCAGGATCGACATCCGATCCTTCTCAAGGACGAGTTAAGCAGCGACGAGCAAGCGAAAGATTTTCTACAGACGCTTTTGGTTGCCTCGACAAACATTGGTTCACTCCTGTGTGACGGGATCGGCGACGCGATTCTCATTCAAGGTGAAGAAGCCCCGGGGCAGGCGCTGCGTTTGAGTTACAATATCTTGCAGGCGGCCGGCTCGCGCATTTTCAAGACCGATTATGTCGCGTGTCCTTCGTGCGGGCGCACGCTTTTCAATTTGCAAACAACAACCGCGAAAATCAAAGCTGCGACTTCGCACCTCAAAGGTGTGAAGATTGCGATCATGGGTTGCATTGTCAACGGCCCGGGCGAAATGGCCGATGCGGACTTCGGCTACGTGGGCGGCGCGCCGGGCAAAGTGAACCTCTATGTCGGAAAAACGCCGGTGAAATTCAACATTCCGGAAGCCGAAGCGGTTGATCGTTTGAAAGACCTGATCCGTGAACATGGGAAGTGGGCCGAACCCACACCGGCCAAGCCTGTGTTGGTGTAACCTCGATGGGCCGCCAATGATCGTGACTGGCAGCCGATTTTCAGCCGAACGACGAAAAAGGGAGAAGCAGTATAAAAAAGCAATTCGTTTTGGTCATGGCAGTTTGGCTGGGCTGAGTGGGTTCGCGGCCACGCGATTACGGTGAACGTGGAGATTGGCGATCGCGCTTACTGTCTGGCCCCCGTTTGGAGGAGGTAGGATTCGTTCCGAATTTTTTTCTTAGAAAAGTAAAAGGGTTTTCATCTTTTCATTCCCCTGCAAAAGACTGCGTGCGACGCGCTGTGCTTCGCCTTCTTTCAAGGCACGTCCATGGCGACGCCGCACCTGGCCGACTCGGCTGCCGTTGTAAAGGCGCAGCATCCGACTTGGTGATCGGCGCAGATCCGTTCGGCTTTCGTCAACACGGCTGATGCGAACGCGGTGAAGGCCGCGGCACTGATTTGACAGTCGATGGTCGGTGCGCTTTACTTCGGCCGTAGTTTCTTCCTCGCCAGGCATTCGCTGGGCGAGGCTCCTCGCAGAAGTCAGCAGATTGGAATCAGCGTTTCACGACATTTCCGCATATGGCGGGTCATAGTAAGTGGTCCAAGGTCAAGCGATTTAAAGGCGCAATCGACGCCAAGCGCGGTCAGATTTTTAGCAAGTTGTCGAAGGAAATCAGCATTGCCGCCAAGAGCGGCGGCGGCGATCCGAACAGCAACCCGCGACTTCGCAGCGCCATCCAGGCAGCGCGCGCGCAGAGCATGCCCAACGATAACGTCGAGCGCGCGATCAAGCGTGGCACCGGTCAGGGCGTCGACGCGGCGCAGATTGAGGAGATCATGTACGAGGGCTATGGGCCCGGCGGCGTCGCGCTAATTGTCGAAGCGGCAACCGACAACCGGAATCGCACCGCCGCGCAGGTCCGCAGTATTTTCACTAAGAACAGCGGCAACCTCGGTTCCACAGGAAGCGTTTCCTACATGTTTCATAAGAAAGGCCAAATCACCGTGCCGCGCGATTCCATTGACGAGGATCGCCTCTTGGAGGTCGCCCTCGAGGCGGGGGCGGAAGAGTTGACAACCGAGGGGGATCAGTATGTTATTACCACTTCGCACGATCAGCTCTACGCCGTAGCTGACGCACTTAAGAGGGCAAATGTGACGAGTGATGGGCAAAAGTTTACCTTTATCCCCGAGACAACGGTTCAGATCGCTGATGAGACCGTGGCGCGCCAGGTGCTGCGCTTGTGTGACGCCCTCGAAGAAGACGACGACGTGCAAAACGTCTACTCCAATCTAGATATCCCCGACGAACTGCTGGCCAGATTGCCGGCCTAAAATTTTACTTGAGCTAGCGCAGAAAACCGACGGTCGCGCTCTGCCGACATCGAACCATTTCATTTCTATTATGAACGAAGAGAACGAAAACCAACCCCCGCCGGTCGAGACCGGATCCGCTTCGACCGAGCAGCGGCGTTTCCGGCCCCGCCGGCGCTATCCGCGACGACGTTTTCGTGATCGTGGCGAGCGGTTTGGTGGCGATAATTCCAACGAACGCGATGCTTACCCGGCAAGCGTGGCCGATCCAGCCTCGGCCGAGACCGATGTCGCCACGTTAGATCGACAATCCGCCGAAGGGACGGCCGAAAACGGCGAGCCCATCGCCACAGAGCCCGAGTTCGGCGAAGGCATCATCGAGATTTCCGGCAAAGGTTTCGGTTTTTTGCGCGA
>DATDFJ010000094.1:0-3278 GCA_036522675.1 Chthoniobacterales bacterium
AAGGTGCTGGCGATTCTCGGCAGCGGTGTGCAGGCACGCAGTCACGCCGAAGCGCTGCCGTTCGTTAGGCGATTCGAGGAGATCCGCGTCTGGAGTCCGAATCGTGAGCACGCGGAAAAATTCGCCGACGAGATTGGAGCCCGAGCGACATCAGTGGAAGAAGCGGTGCGCGGCGCAGATGTTGTTGTGACAGCAACGAATTCGAAGATGTCGATCTTGCACGGCGAATGGCTGAAGCCTGGTTGTCACGTCAATGCCGTCGGCGCGTGTCGCCCCGACTGGCGCGAGCTCGATGATGGAGCGATGCGCAACGTCGTCTTCGTCGATTCACGCGAAGCCGCGATGAAGGAATCCGGCGATGTGATTCTTTCCAACGCGAAAATTTACGCCGAGCTCGGCGAAGCGCTCGCGGGCCAGATCGACAATCGCGCTGACGAGACCACCATTTTCAAGTCGTTAGGCATGGCGGTGGAAGATATTGCCGCGGCACTGCTGGTTTATCGGTCGGTTACTGGAGACCGACCCGTTTAAGGATGGCAACGAAACGCGGGTTGGAACGGAACGAATCCCAGCGCGGATCGACCTTGAGAAGAGTCACCCGCGGATCGCGCTCGTCACATGCTCTGTCCAAAAAAGATAGCGCTTGGTTTTGATCATCCAAGCCGTTGTAGACCAGCGCCACATTCGACGACGGGATGTAACGTTGATTGGACAAGGCTTTCAGTTCCTCGAGCACGGCGCGCGCTTTGTCTTTATGGCCTGCCACCGCTTCAACATAGCCGATTGACCCGATCGACTCGGAGTTTCCCTGTGATAATTCCCTGGCTTTTGTAAACTCCGCGATCGCTTCGGAATATTTTTGCTGTTGAGTGTAAACTTTGCCGAGAAAGAGATGGGTCGCCCAAAAATTTGGATCGAGTTCGAGCACCTTTTGTAACCGGATCAGCGCCTCGTCGTTGCGGCCAGCGTGATTTAGCATCATTCCCTCGAGCGACCGAATCAATAGAAAGACCGGGTCCAGTTCTCTCGCGCGCGCGATCTCGGCAATGGCTTTTTCATGCCGCCCCTGATCCGAAAGGACATGAGCGTAGGCGAAATGGGACAGGGCAGAATTAGGATCCAACGCCAAGGCGCGTTTCGCTTCCCTTTCCGCGGCCGCCCAGTCCCAATCGTACCAGATTAGGCCGAACGACAACGCGGAATGCGCTTCAGCCAAAGAATCATCGAGCTCGATCGCTTTCATCGCAGCCGCTTTGGCCTGGGGCAGGCAATCTTTCGCGGGGAAATCGGCGTTCATAGCAAGTGCGCGATGCGCGGCGGCCAAACCGGCGTAGGCGAGCGCGTAGCCTGGGTCCAACTCGATCGCTCGCTGGAAAAACTCGATGCCTTTCCGAATATCGGGCGGCGTCGCTTTGCTCCAGTGATAGCGTCCGGTCAGATAAAGCTGATATGCTTCGACATTCTCGGTCTGCCGTTTAATCAGCCGGCTCTTCGCTTCGCCACTCAATGAAAGGGCGAGCGCATCGGCTACTTTTTGCGAGATCGCATCCTGAACGGCAAAAACGTCGGTGAGCTTTTCATCGAAGGTGGCCGCCCAAACCGACGAGCCATTCCCGACGCGGATCAATCTTGCTGTGACTCTGATGTGATCGCCGGCCTTCTGCAGGTTGCCTTCCAAGACCGAGCTCACTTGAAGTTCGCGCCCGGCGACGAGCGGGTCCTGATCAAGCGCAGCGTACTTTCGCACCGAGGTGAGCGAACGGACAACGATCTCGCCGGTACTACTGAGCTTGCTGATCAAACTATCGGCCATCCCCATTTCCAAAACCGGATCGCGATTTTCCGGCGTCACCGGCTTGAATGGGAGGACCGCAATCGATTTCAGCTCTAGGTTGGCCGTTCCCCTTGGGTTTGAAACGGTGTAGCGACCGAGAAAAAACAAACCCAAGGCCAGCGCCCCGGCGATCACCACCACAAAAATCCACGCCCTGTTTCTTGAAAAACGCGACTTGCGAAGATCGACATCTTCCGTGCGCTTGATTCCCTCTGGAGTCAGTTCAAACGCCCACGCGAGAATGAGCGCGATTGGAAATCCGATGACAACCGCGAGAACAACAAGTCGCACCGCCCAGTTCGGAATTTCAAAAAACGGAAAGACCTGCGTCGCGATTTGAATGAGCAGCCACGCGACGACTGCATACGCGACGGCGACTTTGTAAACGTTGCGCCGCTTAAGTTCACCGAAGAAGGATTTCGGATCCACCGCTGAAGGCCCTTCTGCCATACCACTTTACTCGATTCAAGCTGATCCACTCGCATGCACGGCGCTTGCAAAGCGCATCGGCATTGGAAAGTTGGTTGCGATGTCGCTGGATGGGAAAAATTTGAGCGCAGCAATCGAGCACGCGGTTAGCGACGATAAGCTGCTCGCTTCAGCGGCGAAGAATATTCGGGCGCTTCTCGATGGCGCGGAGTCGGATCTTTATGCGCGCGCGGTCGAGCAACTGGTGAGTGCGGATGAATGGGGGGAGCTGAACGATCGCTTTTACAAGACGCTCGAGTTCGGCACAGGCGGGCTGCGAGGGCGCACAATCGGAAAAATCGTAACGAAAGCCGAGCGCGGAAACTCGGCTGAATCGGACTGCCCACAGTTTCCGTGCGTTGGCACGAACGCGATGAACTTTTTCAACGTCAGTCGCGCGACGCAGGGTTTGCTCGCTTACATCAAAGAGTGGAACGCGCCTGAACGTGGCATCGGGTTCGAGCCAATGTCCCATCGGCAAGATGCCGATACCACAAGACCGAGCATCGTCATTGCGCATGATACCCGTTTTTTCTCGAAAGAGTTCACCGATCTTGCGGCGAGAGTCGCCGCGGAGAATGGGTGCGACGCGTTCGTGTTCGACGGGCCGCGTTCGACGCCGGAATTGTCGTTTGCCGTCCGCCATTTGAACGCGAGCGCCGGGATCGTGATCACGGCGAGCCACAACCCGCCGCACGATAACGGCTACAAAGTTTATTTCGCCGACGGCGCGCAAGTGGTCGAGCCGCATGCCAGCGGGATTATCTCGAAAGTGAACGCGATCGCGCGCGAGACTTACGACCCGCTGCCGCAAGATCGACAAGGTGCAATCAAAACGCTCGGTCCCGATCTGCACGAAGCCTATATGCAGCGGCTCGAAACGATCGTCCTCGATCCGAAGGTCGTTGGTGCGACCAAATCGCTGCGGATTGTTTTCACGCCGCTGCACGGAACTGGTAGCGTCACTTTGCCGACC
>DATDFJ010000095.1:0-13867 GCA_036522675.1 Chthoniobacterales bacterium
GAACGAAAACGCGCTAAAGAGCGCGATAAAAGCAAGGCCGACAATGACGCACCGAAGGCGACTGGTCCATTTCATTTGCCGGCCTGCTCGTTTTTCACCGGTTGGATACGCTCATCATCCGGGCGGTGTTCGGGGAGAGTCAGCCGCACGATGTTGCGCTCGGGAATCGGGACCAACTGCAAATAGCCTTCCTTGACGCGGCGCTCCAACGCCACGCGTGAGGTCAAAGCGGCGATTTGCCCGGCGACGACGTCGCTTTGGGTGCGCAGACTGGCCAGCTCGTTCTCGAGCGCTTTTTTGCGCTCGCCCAGATGATAAAGCTGCAAGGTCAAATAGACGTAACTCAATCCGGTCAGTGCCAGAAACACGGTCAGCACGAGCCAGCGCGCGAGCGACGCAGCATTGACTGCGTTCCAATTTTTTCGGCGCGATCGGCTCATTTAATTTTCTCCGCCACGCGTAACTTCGCGCTGCGGGAGCGCGGATTAGCGCGTTGCTCCTCCTCCCCCGGCGTGACCGCTTTGGCTGTGATCAATTGCAGATCGTGCTCGGGATTACGCCGCGGTTCCGGCCATTCCGGGCGGTCGATCCATTCGCGACTGCGATCACGAAAGAAATTTTTGGCGATCCGGTCTTCGAGCGAATGAAACGAGATGACCGCGATGCGCGCGCCGGTTTCGAGTCGCTCCGTCAAGACGCGCAGACCATCAGTGAGGGCGCTGAGCTCATCGTTGACAGTCATGCGCAGCGCCTGGAATACCTGCGTGGCAGGATGGCGGCGACCATGACGGCCCACCACGCGCTCGATCGCGCGCGCCAGCGCGAGCGTCTCGCGAAACGGCGCCGACTTCCGCATTTTGACGATCAAACTCGCAATGCGGCGCGCCGCGGGTTCTTCACCAAGATCACGGAACAAGCGCGTCAGGTCCTCTTCACTGTAATGGTTCACGATGTCGGCCGCGGTGAAGCGGGTGCGCGGATCCATGCGCATGTCGAGCGGCCCGTTGCGCATCATGCTGAAGCCGCGTTCGGCGTTCTCGAGCTGGCGCGACGAGACACCGAGATCGAGCAGCGCGCCGCCAATTCTCCCGATACCAAGTTCATCGAGCACTTTGTCGGCATATCGAAAATTGATTCGCCGCAGCGTGACGCGGCCGCGAAAGCTCGCCAGCTGGTTCGCCGCCTCTTCGATCGCGTCCGGGTCTTGGTCGAGCGCAAGGACATCGGCGCCCATGGCGAGCACGGCTTCGGTGTGTCCGCCCCCGCCACAGGTTGCATCGACAATGAGCGATCCCGGTCGCGGCGCGAGCAGATCGATCACTTCAGTCGCGAGGACCGGCCGATGATAAGTGAAATCTTCCATTTCGTGCGGCTCCTCCTCCACCGCCGGCCCCGTCGCGAACCAGACTGGCCGCTCAAACAATAATGCCTTCATGTCGATCCTGCTTACAACCCGATCACATTGGCGACGTGCTGGTAGGTCGCCGTTTCTTCCTCATGCGCCTTTTTCCAGCGCGACAAATTCCAAATCTCAAAACGCCCCCGACCGCCGACGAGTGCGACCTCGCCTTTGAGCCCGATCTTTTTGCAAAGCTCCTCCGACAAAACGAGACGGCCCTGACGATCGACGGCGGCGTGCTGCGCGCGTGAATGCAATTGGCGCAGGAAAATGCGACGATCGCGCGGCGCTACGTTCGGGTCTGTTTCGGCGGCCGAGCTCATGCGCGCGAACTCCTCCGGAGACATAACGAGAAGAAACTGGTGCGCGGCATCGGGAAGCAGAATGACTTCCTCGGTTTGCGCGCGGCGCCAGCGAGCCGGAATGGTGACGCGATTTTTTTCGTCAACGAAGTGGCGAAATTGGCCGGCGTAGAAGACTTTGGTTGGAGAAGGCGCAGGCATCGGCCGGTGGAGCTTTGATCCATTCTAACCCACTTTGACCCACCTTAAACCACTTCGCGTGCCAAGCGTCAATAAAAATTCTTTCCCCAAATTTGCACCGCCCATTTTCAACGTTAAGCTCTGCCGCTCCGCCGCATGCAGCGCCTGCTTAGATCGATAATCGCCTTCGCGCTGCTGCTCGCGTTGCCGCTCGGGTTTGGCCAAACGAACGATCAAAACGAGAGCGGCGCTGTGCGCGTCAGAGTGGCGATTAATCCCGATGGATCACGCACGCTCTATAAATTCGACGACGCACAGCACACGGCGACCGCCACGACGACCGACGAAGACGGCAAGTTGCGCGAGAAGATCGACTACAAGCTCGATGACAACGGCCGTTTTTCGAGCGCGTCAATTTTTGGCGCGGGGGGCAAATTGAAATTCAAAAGCCGCTACCGGTACGACGATGCCGGGCGGTTGAAGGAAGAACTGCAACTCGATGAAAACGACGCCGTGCTGCACAAGATTGTGTACAGCTACAACGAAGCGGGCAAAGAAACCGGTTATTCGGTGTTCGACGCGAACGGGAAACTGCTCAATCGCGTTACACCGGCGGCGGCCTATCCCATCCTGTCGGCCACGCCGCGCAAGAAGAGATAGCCAATGGGCGGGTGCTTGCGACCCTGCCCGAATAGGCTTAGACAACCCAGGTGATCGAGTACATCCAGAAGGGCGGATTACTGATGTGGCCGATTTTGGCCTGCAGCATTGTTGCGATCGCCGTCTTCGCGGAGCGGCTTTTTTATTTTCATCGCGCGGCCATTCACGTGGGCGAATTTTTGAAGGGATTTTCCAATCTCATTCAGCGCCGCAATTTTGCCGAGGCGTTACATGAATCGGCCGGCACACCCGGCCCGGTCGCACGCGTTATTCATGCGGCGATTATTCGGCACGATGCCCCACGCTCGGAACTGCGCGAAATCGTGCAGGAGGCCGGCCAGCTCGAGGTACCGAAGCTGGAACGCTTCCTCGGTGTGCTGGCGACGCTTGCGTTCCTCGCGCCGTTGCTCGGGCTGCTCGGGACGGTGGCCGGAATGATCGACGCGTTCGGCACGATTTCTTCACACGGCGGCTACGCGACGGTGAGCGAACTTTCCGGCGGCATTTACAAAAGCCTGCTCACGACCGCGGCCGGTCTGGTCGTAGCCACTCCAACTTTCGTAGCCTACAGCTACCTTTCTTCACGGGTGAACACGATGCTGCACGAGATCGAGCGCGCCGGGATCGAGATCGTGCACATGTTGAGCGAGAGTCGCCCGGTCGAGGGCATCATCAGTTTTCAGCAACCGGCACAACGCGCCGAATCGGAATTGCGCGTCGACCGTTAGCTCGACAATCGCTCACGCGAGATGAAACTGAGCCGCACGAAGGAATACAACTTCGGCTGGCTGCTGATTATTCCGCTGCTCGATATTCTTTTCCTGCTCGTGTTCTTTCTTCTGCTCAGCTCGAATTTTGTTTTGCAGCCGGGCATCGCGGTTTCCATGCCGTTCTCTCGCTTTACGCTTGGCCCGCAGATTAATCAGCAAATCATCAGCATCACCGGCGGCGCCGCGCCGGCGATTTACTTCCGCGAACAAAAGGTCACACTCGAGCAACTTGGTCCGCTGCTCGATACGGCCCGAACCCGGAGCAACTCGCTCATTATTCGCGCAGACCGGTTCACGCCGTACGAGATGGTTGTGCAGGTGGCAAACGCCGCTTTGGAACATGGCATCACGTCGGTGGCGCTCGCCACCAGTCCGACCGAATGAACGCCTCCCCGGCTGAGGCTGCGCCTGGACCGTTGCTGTTTAGCTGGGAACCGCCGCGGCAGCGAAGACGGGCCATTATCGCGTTTTTACTTCTGTCGCTGTTGGTGCATGCGTTTTGCTTTTATCTTTTTCAAATCGTCTATCCGCCAACGGTCGCGCTGCTGCCGCCACCGGCGCATGTCAGTCTAATTTCGAACACTTCCGAAGAAGGCCGAACGTTACTGCGCTGGATTGGCGCCGACGATCCGGCGCTGGTCTTTGCCACGCAACGGCCGGCTGAGGCACGGCTGCGCGCGTTACCAAAAACCAATCATGTGCCCTCATATCTCGCGAGCGCTCCCGCACTCAAGCCGGTTCCCGCCGCAATCGTCGATCTTCGCACGCCAAGTTCCCAGCCACCGGGGCCCGTCCCAACGTCACGCGAACCGGCGCCGGTGCTCGCGGTCACGCCGACGGCTGTGTTGTTCTCGAGCGAGCTTGCCGGTTTCGGCCCGCCGACTGTGCCGTCGCCTGCCTTTACGGCATCGATGAACGACGCGCCGGAGGCGATCCGGTTTCGCATCGCGCTCAGCGAGCGCGGCGAAGTGCGCTACTCTTTCGCAATCAATTCATCAGCCGATCCTGCTTTGGACGAACAGGCGCGCCATTACCTGATGCTCTGCCGTTTCCCCGCAAGAGCCTCCGCCAAAGAGGCTACGGCCGCCGAGTCGATAATCGGCGGAGCAAGCTCGCAGTCACTCGTCTGGGGCATGGCGACGATCGAATTCGGGAACGACGTGCTGCCGCCGAAACCAGCTCCGCCAAAGACGGCCGCGCCGTGATTCGGGTCACGCTCACCGCGCTGGTCACGATTTATCTGCTGCTTTTTCTTGCGGCGGTTTTTCTCTTCTGGATAGTGGGAGAATGGAAGCGTGGCCGACGCGAGCGGCGAGCTTTACGGCACCGACTGCGTTGTGTGATGTGCGCGTTGGAATTTGAAGATCGCACCGACGCTCTGCTGCCGCGGTGTCCGCGCTGCGGAAGCTTGAACGAACGATTTAGAATGGAGCGTATTTAAAAAAATGGGAATGTGGATCGGCCGCAATCGCAAGGCGCGGGTGACCTACGGCTTTGACGAGATCGCGCTCGTTCCCGGCCGGGTGACGATCAATCCAAACGAAGTCGATATCGGTTTTCGTTTGCCGCGCGAAAACGCGGAACCGATCGAGCTGAAAATCCCGATCCTGGCGAGCGCGATGGACGGCGTCGTCGATGTGTGCTTCGCCGTTGCCATGAGCAAACTTGGTGGCTTGGCCGTGCTCAATCTCGAAGGCGTGCAGACCCGCTACAAAAATCCACACGAGGTCCTCGAGAAGATTGTCGATGCAGATAAGTCCGAAATCACGGGGCTGCTGCAAAAGATTTACCAGGAGCCGGTGCAGGAGGATTTGATTGCGGCGCGTGTTCGCCAGATCAAGGATGGCGGCGCGCTCGCCGCCGTCAGTTGCATTCCGCAACGCGCGGCCGCATTCGGCAAACTGGCCGAAGAAGCGGGCGCGGATGTTTTCGTGGTGCAAAGCACAGTGTCGACCGTGCGCCACATTTCCTCCGAGTACAAATCGCTCGACCTGGCAAAATTTTGCACCGACATGCGCATTCCGGTGATTGTCGGAAACACCGTCGGCTACGATGTCACTCTCGAGATCATGGAATGCGGACCGGCCGCGGTCTTGATCGGCGTGGGGCCCGGAGCGGCGTGCACATCGCGCGGCGTGCTCGGTCTCGGCGTACCGCAGGTCACGGCGACGGTGGATTGCGCGGCGGCGCGCGACGCTTACTTCAAAAAGACCGCGCGCTATGTGCCGATCATCACCGACGGCGGAATGAGCAACGGCGGCGATGTCTGCAAAGCCCTCGCCTGCGGAGCGGATGCCGTGATGGTGGGCAGCGCCTTCGCAAAGACTGAGGAAGCGCCGGGGCGCGGCTACCATTGGGGAATGGCCACACCGCATGTTAATCTGCCGCGCGGCACCCGGATCAAAGTCGGTGTGACCGGCTCGCTCCGGCAAATTTTGTTCGGCCCGGCCGATGTCGACGATGGCAGCCAGAATCTCGTCGGCGCGATCACCACGTGCATGGGCAACGTCGGCGCGCGCGACATTGCCGAGTTCCAGCAAACCGAGATCATCATCGCGCCCTCCATCCGCACGGAAGGCAAACTTTTTCAGACCGTCCAGAGCGTCGGCATGGGTGCGAGGTAAAGTGACAAGTGACGAGTGACGAGTTAATTCTCTGCGCTCGTTTTCTCGCTCGACACTCGTCACCCGTCACTGGTCACTTTCTCCATGAATGATCGCAAAGTCGTCATAACCGGACTGGGCGCAGTCACGCCGATCGGTAATGACGTCGAGACTTTCTGGTCGAACCTGAAAAACGGCATCAGCGGGATTCGTCTCGTTGAAGCGTTCGACACGAAAGAGCACGACTGCAAAATCGCGGGTGAAGTGCGCGGGTTCGAACCGAAGCGCTATTTCAAAAATCCAAAGGACCTGCGCCGCACCGATCGGTTTGCTCAGCTCGCGATGGCCGCGGCGCGAATGGCACTGGACGACGGTGGCATCGATCTGGACAAAGTCCGGCGCGATCGCTTCGGCGTCATTGTCAGCAGTGGGATCGGCGGATTGAAAACGCTAGAGGACCAATATCGCATTCTGCTTACGAAAGGACCGTCGCGGAATTCGCCGTTCACCATTCCAATGCTGATCAGCAACATGGCTAGCGGCTTGATCTCAATGGAGTACGGCTTGCAGGGACCGAACCTCTGCATCGTCACCGCCTGTGCGACCTCGAACAATGCGATCGGCGAATCGTGGCGCACAATTAAGTTCGGTGACGCCGACGTTTTTCTGGCCGGCGGTTCCGAGGCGGCGATTGTCCCGATCGGTTTGGCTGGATTTGCCGCGATGAAAGCGCTCAGCCTGCGCAACGACGAGCCGGAGCGCGCGTCCCGCCCCTTCGACCGCGACCGGGATGGGTTCGTGATAAGCGAAGGCGCGGGCGTTGTAGTGGTGGAAGAACTGGAGCACGCGAAAAAGCGGGGCGCAAAAATCTATTGCGAGATCAGCGGGTATGGATTGTCCGCTGATGCCTATCACATGACCGCGCCGCCGCCGGAAGGCCAGGGCGCGGCGCGCGCGATGCAGCTCGCGCTCGAGCACGCGCGTATCAACGCGTCGGACGTCGACTACATTAACGCGCACGCCACGTCCACCGGCCTAGGCGACATCAGCGAAACCCACGCAATCAAAACCGTGTTCGGAGAACGCGCTTATCAGGTCCCGATCAGCGCCACCAAATCGATGACTGGTCACTTGTTAGGCGGCGCCGGCGCCGTCGAGATGGCCGCCTGTGCGCTCGCCATCCGCGATTCCGTTATTCCGCCAACCACCAATCTCGAAAACCCCGATCCGGAATGCGACCTCGATTACACGCCCAATGCCGCGCGTGAAAAGAAAGTGCGCGTCGCGCTGAACAACTCCTTCGGCTTCGGTGGCCACAATGCCACGCTCGTGGCGACAGCATTCGAAGGATAGCCGTCGATCTCAGCGATCGGCGAAGACGGGAGCGCCTGAGGCCTGAAAGGCGACGGTGTGGCTGGCGCGGCGGAGCGTTGTTAAGATCGTGGCGATGCGCTGGGCGGCGCTGGCGGAATAAAAACGCACGAGGCCGACATTGGTGCACGTGCCGAACACGGTGATCATGATCGTGTCGTCGTCGACGGAGTTCATGAACATGTGGCTGCCATTGCCCTGATGATAGAGCGCGTTGAATTCAAGCTCGCCGATACGGCGGGCCAGCTCGCGTGTGGCGGCGAACGAACCGGCGGCGAGCGCGGCGATCACGGTCACGTCCATCGCGCTCATGTCGCCCGATTGCGAAATGACGTTGCCGCCGCGATCGATTACCACCGTCAGCTCGGCCTCGGATTTTTTGAGAAAATCCTCGAGGACGGCGTCGAGCGTGGCGACATCTTCGATGGTCAAGACCGGGATGGCGTTCATACGGGCGTGCTCTGGGTCTGCGAGACCGGCGGCTCGACGGGTATGGCGACCGGCGGAGGCGGGCCCTGCGGGATGTCTTTTTGCTTACTGAATTTGTGGAGCAGGATTTGCGACACTGCATTGAGTGCGGCAAAGACGTTTTGCCCGGTGCTGGAGATGACCTCAAAACTCTGGAGCCGTCGCTTACGGTTGTTCAGGACGTACTCCATGTAATTAATCGGCGCGATGTTTGCCAGGTCACGCTTGTTGTATTCGAGCACGAGCGGGACGTCATCCACCGAGATGTTCTGTTGGGCGAGATTGTCGGCCAGGTTCTTAAAGCTCTCGACGTTCTCCTCCAGTTTTTCCCACTGCGAATCGGCGACGAAGATGACGCCATCGACACTGCGCAGAACGAGCTGGCGCGTCGCATTGTAAATGACCTGGCCGGGCACGGTGTAGAGCTGGAATTTCGTGACGAAGCCTTTGATCACGACGGCGTTGAGCGGGAGGAAATCGAAAAAGAGCGTGCGGTCCGATGCCGTAGCAAGCGAGATGAGGTCGCCCCGGTTCTGCGCATTAATGCGCTGATGAATGTATTGCAGGTTGGTGGTCTTGCCGCAGAGGGCCGGACCGTAGTAGACGATTTTGAACTGAATCTCGCGGCTGGCGTAATTAATGATCGACATGGGTAGGCTGCTGTTCTGAGTAGATCTGGGAGAGCTCGTCGGTGATGGAAACCAGTTGATCCCGTGTGGCGGCAGGCAGGTCGGTTTCGGCGTGCAACAACGCGAGGCAAATATCGCCGCGTCGCAGGAAAGTGAGCGGTGCTTTTATGGTGTAGAGCGTCAAAGCATTGAGCGGGCCGAGTTTGGTTTCGAACAGGTGATTGTCGATCTTTTGCAGGACCGACGGCAGCATCGCGCAAAGACCTTCGACACAGAGCTCGGCCGGCAGTTTCCCCGCCAAGGCCAAGCCGTCGGCAAACATGATCGCGCACGCGGCGACGCCCGGAAGCGCGTTGATGCGGGCAAGCGCGACTTTCGCGTCGGATTTTTCTGTCGCTTGGGGCTCGCTCTTTTGCGTGCCTGATATCGGCTCGGCGCTTTGTTTAGAAGGCGCCGCAGCTGTTTCGACGGCAGCTTGAAAAGCTACGGTATCTTGCTCCGGAGCTGGCAGAGACGGCGCGGCGGCGCCTGCGTCGCCAGCTTGAAAACGTTTCGCGTCCTCCTCCGCTTTGATCGAGAACGGCGTCTCGATTTTTTCGCCAACCTCGACTTCCTGCTGATCGCCGCGCATTCGCAGCACACCACCGGGAAGATTTTTCAGAACCTCTTGCAGCGGCAACGTCACTGGCGTTTCGACGGGATCAACTTTGAGAAGGTTGCGGTAACCCTCGGGTATCGCCTTTTGCAGGACGGTCGGCGACACGACGACACGACCACTGGCGAGCTGCGGTTCAATCAGCGAAAGCGGCAGTTCCACGCGTGCGTCCTCCGGCACAGCCGCGGGACTCCCATTCAATTGAAATGCCGGCAGCTCATGCAATACCATCGTGAGCGACAAGCCGATCTTCGGGTCTTCTTTGCCGCCCGGCTTACTCCCGATGCCACCATCTGCCCGCGGCTCACTCCCCGGAATGCGGATAAATTTGGGACGAATATCTTCAGACGGCGCAGTGACGCGGAAAGGAATGCGCGGCTGCACCACCGGTATGGGTGGCGGTGGAACCGTTGGAACGGGCGGCCCGCTTAAGGCTGGAACTATCTCAGAGGCGGGCACACCCGTCCCGTTCGGTGGAAGATCGATTGGAATTGGTGGCCGCCGCGGCGGAACTGGCGGAACCTTTGGTGGCGGCGATTCCCTTTTCGCGGCAGGCGGATCGAGCAGCGAGATGGCGGTGCGCGGTGCGCGCGGCTTCATTGTCTCGGTCACGCTTGCTTCCGGTTGCGCGGCCGCGATGCTTTTGGCCGTCGCAGTCTCGACGCGCACCGGAGGTAGCGGCGAGGTTTGCAGCGGCTCGATGGTCGTGCCAAAGCGCTCGGTATCTTCGAGCGTGACTTGGAGGATCGGCGTTTCGACCTGTGGAACCACCTCGTCGCAGACCTGATCCGGCCGCACCTGTAACGTCATGAATTGAGCGAGCACTGTTTGGAATGGCAGCGGCACCTCGGTGACATCGTCGGCCGGTGGGCGCTGCACAAAAATCTCCGGTGCTTGGTGATAAATACTGGCGAGCGAAATGGTCGGCTTGCCTTCGGCCATTCCTTTTTCAATTTCCGAGGCGCGGAGGAGAATGTTCCGATCGCAGTCGAAGGTGTCCGGCGACTTGATCGAGGCGACCGGCAGTTTATCGACGATCTCGCGCAAACGAATCGAGATGGAACGCTCGGCCTTCGCCTCGCCGCCAAAAGGAATCGTGGTCGCGGATTTTGGCGACCAGGAAGGCGGCGCCCACACCGCAGCGCGCGGACGCGAAGCCTCTGGCAATGAAATTTGCGGCGATGGTTTCGCCGCGGCAGCGGGACTAACAGAGTCCGTCGCCACCTTGCGCGTCATGTTTGGCAAAACGGTTTTGCTGAGCCGCTCGCTCTCCGGTTTGACGATAGCGATTGTCGATGTTGGCGGCGGCGACTCGGCTTCAACTTCCCGGCCGCAGAGAGCGCGCGCTTTATCGCGCAGCTTCAGATAAAGATCGAGGAAAGGGACTTGCATTGACTAGTGGTCCTCGGAGGTGACGCGCCAAACTTCCTCCAGCGTCGTGATGCCTTCGATCGCCTTCTCGACTCCGACGACGCGCAGCGTTTTCATCCCCTCGTTGACCGCGTGGTTCTTAATGACCGCAGCCGAAGCGCGCTTGATGATTAAGCGGCGAATCGCTTCGCTCACCGGCAGCGCTTCGAGAATCGCGACCCGGCCAAGATAGCCGCGGCCTTTGCAGCGATCGCACCCTGTGCCGTGGTAAAACACGGTTCCCTTGGACTCCTCCATTGCGAGTCGCTCGAGGAGTTCCGGTTCGGGCACAAATTCCTCACGGCAATTCGTGCAGATTCGGCGAACCAGTCGTTGCGCGCAGGTCATCAGGATGGAGCTCGAAATGAGGAATGGTTCGATGCCCATGTCGTCGAGCCGCGTGATGGCGCCGGCGGCGTCGTTTGTATGCAGCGTGCTGAGGACTTGGTGACCAGTGAGCGCGGCTTTAACGGCGATATCGGCCGTTTCGTTGTCGCGTATTTCGCCGACCATCACGATGTCGGGGTCCTGGCGCAGGATGGAGCGCAGAGCCGAGGAGAAATCGAGCCCGATATCGGCGCGCACAGCCACCTGATTGATGCCCATCAGCTCGTACTCGATCGGGTCTTCGACTGTAACGATGTTGTAAACCGGATTGTTTAGCTCGTGCAGAACCGAGTAAAGCGTGGTCGTCTTTCCGGAACCCGTCGGGCCGGTTACGAGGATCATGCCGTGCGGCGCGTCAATCGCTTTCCTGAATTTCTTGAGCGTATCCTGGTCGATGCCCATCTGCTCGATGCCGCCGGTAAGCGAAGCTTTGTCGAGAATACGGATGACAATTTTCTCGCCATGCGCGGTGGGCAAAATCGAGATACGCAGATCGACTTCCTTGCCCATGACTTTGATGCGGAACCGGCCGTCTTGCGGCAGGCGGCGTTCGGCGATGTTCAGGCCGGCGAGGATCTTGATGCGCGAGGTGATCGCGAGCTGGAGCGCTTTCGGGGGCGACTCGGCCAGAACCAATTCGCCGTCGATGCGATAACGCAGCTTGAGCGAATTTTGGAACGGTTCGATGTGAATGTCGGACGCCTTCTCCTTCATCGCCTGCACGAGGATCAGGTTTACGATTTTGATGACCGGCGCGTCCTCGCTGTCAGCGGCGAGACGGTCGAGATCGATCTCTTCATGTTTGGCGGCGTGCACTTCCACGTCGCCGGTCTGCACTGCTTCCTCAGCCACCTTCTTGAGCACCTGGCTCATGTTCGCGCTCGAGGTGTGGATGCCGCTGAGCGCGTCGTTGACCGCTTGCTCAGTCGCGATCATCGGGACGATCTCGAGCTGAACGCGGCGTTTCAAATCGTCAATCGCGAGGACGTTTGTCGGGTCCGCCATCGCGACAAAAAGTTTTCCGTTCAAGCGCGCGATGGGCACGAGCTTATTGGTCTTGGCCATCTCACGCGGCACCAGCGACATGACGTCATCCGGCACACGCAGCCTGGTCAGATTGATCGGCGGCGTGTTGAGACAACGGCCCATGCTGAAGGCCATGTCCTGCTCGGTGACGAACTGGCGATCAGTCAGGATCTTGAGGAGACGACCGCCCTCGGTTTTCTGAATGGTGACCGCTTCCTCGAGCTGGTTCGGCAGCAGGAGCCCGTCCTCAATCAAAACGTCGGCGATGCGTTCGGCGAAAGATTTACTTCTCATCTCTGCAGAACGCTTATCCGCGGGTATCGAGTCGATAAATCGACTGAAGGTTTTTAACGATTGCCAACGGCCGCGCCAGATACCACGCGACCATGTAATCGACTGATTGCTGCAACGCTTCGCGACCGGTGGAATCGAACGGATTGCAACACGCTACCATCACGGTACGGCTCACCAGATCAAAGGGGACGAACAGCCGCCCGACTGTGAGGTAATCCGGCAACATCGGCGCGATCTGTCGGTCGACGTCGTAGTACTCAAGCGGGACATAGGCGAATTTCGTGCGGTCGATCAACGCCGAGAGCACCGTCTCCAGTCGCGCTTCGTCATCCTTGCAAAGGGCGTCGAGCAGCGACGAGGCGAGTGCCTGGCCGCTCAAGTCCTTGTTCAATCGCGTGACCATCTCAAGCGCAGCGTTTACTTCTTCTTCGGCGAACAGTTGTTGGACGATCAAAAACTTCGCCAAATGGTCGTCGCCCCGCTCGTGGAGGTTGGCTAGTTTACCGACTTTGCCCGCCCGGCTGCCGATGTCGATCAACGAGCCGTCGCCCTCCTCGGAGGCGCCGTTCTTTGAAGCCGCGCTCACGATCGCCTGGCCAGAAGCTTGCAGCCGGCTTTCGATTTCGCCGAGCATCGCCAGGATATCCGGCGCGTTCGGTTCTTTGCCCAGAATGGCTTCACACTCCTGCATGGCGTTGGTGTGCGAACCGGAATTGAAATAGGCTTCAGCTAATCGGCGCGAAACACGCAGAAACTCCTCCTCCCGGCCGACCTTCTGGTAAGCTTCCTTCAGGATCTCCAGGGACTGATAATCATCGGGCTGTGTTTGAGTAATGGCCTCAAACATCTCGATGGTCTGGAGGATCTGACTATGTTCTTCTTCCGACAGATTGTGTTCCAGCACGACCGGCTGTTAAAAGCTAGAAACATGCCTCTAGCGCGAGGCATCCGGCGTTTTTGAGTCAAGCGCCGTTTCCTCTCCCTCAGGGGGCGATGAGGCATCAGCGCGCGGGCAGACAGGCGCTGGTTTGGCGGGAGCCGGCCCTATCGGCCGGAGGTCTGCGTTTCGAGCAGTCGAATGGCGTCGCGCAGCTCAGCGGCGCGCTCGTAGAGCTCGCTCGCGATCGCCTTCTCCATCTCCCGCTGCATCATTTCCAATTTGGAGAGCGGACGTTTGGCGCGGACTTCCTGCAGCCATTCCTCGAGGAACGCGACTTCCGAGCTTTTAGCCGCCAGTTCGGGGAAATTCGACCGCTGAAAGAATTCGATGATAGCGTCGCGGCCACGCTCGATCTCGCGCATCGCTTCAGTGAATTTGCCGGCCGCAAGAAGGATCGATGCTTTGGCACGCGTATTCATCATCAGCACGTAGGGGCGGAACTGCTGCAAGCTCCAGGCCAGCTCCTCGCGCCCGCTGTGCGCGGTGACAAAGTCGAATAGATCCAGATTGCGCTGCGTGTCGCGCACCACGCCTGCGAACTCGTTGATCTGAAACAAACTCAGATAGCGATGGTAGTACTGGATGCCTTCCTGCTGAAGTTCGGTGCATTCTTCAGCGTTGAGCTCGTAGGTCTCGCCGCGTTGCACCGCGCGGGCCGCCCGCTGTTGATGATAACTGAGCAACGATTCGCAACCGTGCGGCCGCGTGCCATCAGGCCGGCCGGTCACTTCCATTTGCAGCACGCCCAGATCTATCCGCAGCTGCAACTTCTC
>DATDFJ010000096.1:0-10362 GCA_036522675.1 Chthoniobacterales bacterium
CTCCACCGCCGGCCCCGAACCGAGCGGCCGCGCCGAGGAACCGATCGCTAGAGCAACTCGACGGCGTCGCCCTTGCGAATCATTCCTTCAGTGAGCACCGCGCCGTAAACGCCGGCCATGCCGTTGTGGGCTTGCGCGACAACCTTCAAGATGGCCGGCGATTTTTCCGCCGTGTTCGGATCGAGCGTGATCATCATGCAGCGCGGATCGCGATCAACAACATGGACGACAACTTTCGGTCCGATTCGCAAAGATTTCCCAACGAATTCGTCTTCGACAAATCCAGCGGAGGAATTCAAATCCATATAGACGTTGGCGCGGAACCGCCGTTTATCGACGGTTGTGCCGGTTTCTTCGCCGAGTTTCGCGGCCGTTTGGATGGCAAAGATCGACAATGGGCGGCAATCGGTCAGCGCTTTGTCCGAGCGGAGGAGGATGAGCTCATGGTTGCGATCGATGTGTGCCCGAAGGTGCTCGATCAGTTCCGGATCATCGATTCCGAAAATCTTTCCGTCCGGAGTTTCGATGTCGATCATCAAATCAGCTGTGCTGGCCGAGATTGGATTCGCGCCGCCAGCTTTCTCGGCTTCCTCCAAATTGATCGGGCGGCCGGCTTTTTCCGGATTACGAAATCGTGCCCGATACAGAATCATCCGGCGTTGGTCTCGGCCGGTAAAAAACGGAAAACCTTTTCGATTCAACGAGCTTGCAAAGGCAAACAGCCGGTCGCCATAAACTCCGGCGTAACCGGCGAACAGTTCATCCATCTCCTCGCCGCGCATGCTTTTGACGGGATAACGCCAAAGGCTTTCCACTGTTCCAACGAGCGACATAATGGAATTTTACACCACGAAGAGCACGAAGGTCACGAAGACAACAATTAACGAGAGCTGCGCGGGTTTGCAGAGATTCGTGTCGCGGACGTTGATGCCGCGCAAAAACGCGACCGAGGCCATGGCTCCAGTTTAAGTGACAAGTGACACGTGACCAGCGACGAGTTAAAAGCATCCCATGATGCGATCGGACGAGGCGCGTGATTTGCCCGGATTTCGATTGCGCGGTCGCGACGTGACCCGGCTCGAGTCCTTTAGCGATGCCGTGTTCGGGTTCGCGCTCACGTTGCTGGTGGTTTCGCTCGACGTCCCGAAATCGTTCGACGATCTGTTGACCACGATGCGCGGCTTTCCCGCGTTCGCGATTTGTTTTCTCTTGCTGGCCCTGATCTGGAACGGACAGTACAAATTCTGCCGCCGTTATGGCCTCGACGACGGAGCGGCGCGCTTCCTTACCTGTGTGCTGCTTTTCCTTGTCCTGTTTTACGTCTATCCGCTGAAGTTTCTTTTCAATCTCAGCATCACTGGTCTGCTTTTAGGCGCCGGGCCACCGGTGTCGATGAGCGGCTCGCAGCTTTCCACTTTGCTCGTGATCTACGGCCTCGGCTTTGCCGCGGTTTATGCTGCCTCCGCGGCGCTTTACGTGCACGCCTATCGTTTGCGCGACGCGCTCGAATTGACTGAGCTTGAGCGCTTCGATACTCGCTACCTTATTTTGCGATTACTAACGCTCAGCTCATTCGGCCTCATCGCCGCGGGCCTCGCTTGTATTCCCAGGGTGAGAGACTGGAGCTCGCTCGTCTACATCCTTCTGTTTCCGGTTTTGCGCACATCGCGAATTATTCATGGGCGACGCCGCGCCAGATTGCTGCCCGTGTCCAGCCGGTAGCCTTTTTTGAAAGTCGACCGGTGAAGGTTGCATTGACAGGCCGGTGGTGTTTGCGATAAACGGATTGGATTCGCCTCCACCTGGAGGAGTGCCGATGGAAAAACCATCTGATAAAAAAAGGCGTTCCGAGGAAACGCCTCCGGGTGGTCGCGCTTTTCAGCGAGTTCAACAGGACCGGATAGCGCGCGGTCTCGATAAACTCCCGGTGCCCGGCACTTCGCGCTCGGCAACGGACAAATTTTCCAGCACGCAACCCGCCGGTGAGAAACGCCGGAAAAAATAGAGCCCATTGATGAGAATTCCTGTTCGCGGTAGGAGTAAGCGTGCTCGTCGGAGACGCTCGCGACAAAGAAGGCTGCGCTTTCCGGGCGGGAAAGCGCTCAAGCGAATCCAATATTTTGAAACGCAACGCGGTTTGTCGAAAACAGAGTTGGTTCGCGGCTTTGTCACTTCCCAACCGATCAGCGAACTCCGCATTTCGAGAAAGCCCCAGGCGCGCCGCCGTTCGGGAACGGCTGCTCTTTATGCCAAGGCCGATCGAGCGAAGAATCGTTTGATAGCGACGAAGTTCGCCGCGACCGTGCAGGTTCCGGTCTGGCGCGCGCTCGGCCCAAGCTGTATCCCGAAAGGGCAAACTTATGGAACCGGAGGTAATAACAAGCCGCCTGTCTCCGGCCGTTGCTCGAGCATTTTGATTTCACCGACGGACGCAAAGCATCTGGTCTTGGGTTCCGGCGGCGGAGGACTTTGGGAAACCCGCGACCAAGGCGACAGCTGGCGGCCGTTGACCGACGAGCAACCCACACTTTCGATGGGTGCGATTTGTGCCGCACCCTCTTCGCCCAACATCGCCTACGCGGGAACGGGCGAAGGCGATAACGAGAGTGTGCTCGGCGTCGGTCTGCTGCGATCCTCCGACGGCGGCCAGACCTGGGAATTTGTCGCTGCCGATGAGCTGTCGAACACCGGAGTTTACGACATCGCAGTTGATCCGGCCGATCCACTCCACCTCTGGGTCGGGACGAGAGAAACACTACTTGAAAGCACAAATGGTGGCGCGAGCTGGCGCACCGTCCAGTCGGCGCCCACCTGGGACATCTCAATTAATCCAAATGATCCGGATGAAATCTTTGCCGCTACGCTCTTGGGTCTGGTTCGCTCGACCAATGGCGGGACGACTTGGTCACGTGTGGCGCTGGCAGGGACGAGCGCGAGTTCGCGTTTTACACGCATGGAAGTTTGCCACGCGCCATCGAATCCGGCCGTCGTCTACGTGGCGGCGGTTCTCAACGGACAGGGAATGCTCTGGCGGCGCTCCTCCAGCGGCGGCTCATTTGCGGCGGAACGCCCGCCCTCATTGGATCCGGACTCGGACATCGATCAGGCATGGTATGATTGGTGTCTCGCCGTTTCTCCGGTGAATCCCAACGTTCTGTATTGGGGCGCAGTCGAACTTTACAAAGGCACGCGCGCGTCTGCGTCCAGTTGGACCTGGCGCAACATATCATCGCGGTCCAGTGGCGATTCGATCCATCCCGATCAACACCATCTCGCCTTCGATCCATCCGACCCGAACGTGCTTTACGCCTGCAATGATGGCGGCCTGTTTCGCTCGCCCGACGGCGGCACCAGTTGGGAGTCGCTAAATCCTGGCCTGAGTATTTCCGAATTCGAGTTCATTATTCACCGCGAAAGCGAAGATCGCTGGCTCATTGGGGGGACGCAGGACAACGGGACGCTGGGCGATCCAGTCGACGGAACATGGCAGCAGATTGCCGAGGGCGACGGGGGCGACTGCGGTGCCGACGATGCGAACAACCTCTGCTACCATTCGTACTACGGGATGTCCATCGAACGCGCGCCGGCAACCGGTCCGGATGCGTTCGAGTGGAGGGATGTTTCGCCGCCTGCGCCAGACGACTATGACGCGCTTTTTTACCCACCGATGGATGTCGTAGGGAAGATCGTGGCGAAGGCCGGCGTGACGCTTTTCGTTTCGACCGATCGCGGCGACAAGTGGGACGAAATCGATTTTGACGCAGCAGCCGGCGAGCAAGCTTCGGCCGTAAGCATCGTGAGCACGAACACGATATTTCTCGGAACAGTAAGCGGACGACTCGTTCGGATCGATCGCACCGGCCGAAGCTGGAAAAACGCCCGCGTCACGCAGCTGAATAGTCCGCGCGACGACTTCATCAGCGACATCGTCGTACTTGGAAGTTCGAAACGTGTTATCTGGACGAGTAGCTCGGCGTTTCACGGAAGCCATGTCTTCCGATCGTCCAATGCCGGTAAGACCTGGAGCGATCGCACTGGCAACCTGCCGGACATTCCCGTGAACGCGATTGTCATAGACCCGAAGCATTCACGGCGAATTTTCGCTGCGACCGATCACGGCGTTTACCAAAGCCGCAACGCCGGCAGGAAGTGGACCGATTTTAGCAACGGATTACCGCATGCCATTGTAGGCGACATGATCCTTCACGAGCGGCGCAGACTCTTGCGCATCGGGACACGCAATCGTGGCGCCTGGGAGCTGGAGATCTAAGTTCCGGCTGCGAGTGTGACCGCGTCGCACGGAAAGAATCCGGTTTCGTAGCAACGACAAATCGCGCGATCGCGTTATACTCGCGCTCATGCACAAGGAGCACGAACTTCGCCTCGCCGGCCGCATGGCGCGCTTGGGCACTGAGACCGCGTTTGAAGTGCTGGTCAAAGCGAAAGCGCTCGAGGCGCAGGGGCGCGACATTGTGCATTTGGAGATCGGCGAACCGGACTTCGACACACCGCGCAACATTATCGACGCGGCGGTGGACGCGTTGCACAAAGGCTTCACGCATTACGGGCCCTCGGCTGGCTTGATGGAACTGCGCGAAGTTATTGCGCAATACCTCAGCGAGACGCGGCGGGTAAACGTTTCACCCGAGGAGGTTGTGGTCGTGCCCGGCGGCAAGCCGATCATTTTTTTCTCGGTCCTCGCGCTCTGCGAAGAAGGTGACGAGGTCATTTACCCGAATCCGGGGTTCCCGATTTACGAGTCGATGATCGATTACGTCGGCGCGAAGGCGGTGCCGATTCGGTTGCGGGAAGAAATGGATTTTCGACTCGACGTCGATGAGCTCGCCGGGCTGATCAATGATCGCACCAAGCTCATCATCATTAATTCCCCGCAGAACCCCACCGGCGGCATGCTCACTAAGATCGACATCGAGCGCATCACCGGTGCGATTGGTGATCGGAACATCATGGTGTTAAGCGATGAGATCTACAGCCGGCTCATCTTCGAGGGCGAACATCATTCCATCATGTCGATGGATGGCATGAAGGAGCGCACGATTTTGCTCGATGGCTTCTCCAAAACTTACGCCATGACCGGTTGGCGTATGGGCTACGGCGTGATGCGCCCTGATTTGGCGAGCCACATCGCGCGATTGATGACGAACTCGAGTTCGTGCACCGCGAGCTTCAGCCAGATCGCTGGCATCGAGGCGTTGCGCGGTCCGCAGGGTTCGGTCGAGAAGATGTGCGCCGAGTTTAAGAAGCGCCGCGACGTGATGGTGGCCGGCCTGAACAAGATCAAAGGTTTCTCGTGCCGCTTGCCAAAAGGCGCGTTTTACGTTTTTCCAAACATCACCAAAACTGGCTGGCCATCGAAGAAATTAGCCGACGCATTACTCGATGATGCGGGCGTCGCCGCGCTGTCCGGCGCTGCGTTTGGCGCTTTCGGTGAAGGCTACTTGCGTTTCAGTGTCGCCAACTCGATCGAGAACATCGAAAGAGCACTCGCGCGGGTCGCTGCGTGGACAGAGAAAAACTTGTAGGACAGGATTCACAGGATTTTCAGGATTATTCTTTCTGATCGGGTCTCGTAGAAATCGGGCAAATCCTGTCTACTTTCCTGCTTCCCTGATTTGATTTAGCTATGCCTGAGCAGAAGCGTTTCCGTGTGTTTGCCACTTCGCGCATCGGCGATCCGGCGGAGAACCGATTGCGCGAACGCGGCTACGATTTGGAGGTTTATCAAGGACCGGACGCGCCGCCGAAGACGCTGATCATCGAAAAAGTCAAGAGCGGCATTGACGGGCTGGTCACGACATTGCGCGATCCGATCGACGCGGAAGTTTTTGAAGCAGGGAAGGGCACGCTGAAAGTCGTCGCTCAGATCGCAGTCGGCTTCGACAACATCAATCGCGCCCACGCCAACAAATACAAAATCCCATTCACGAATACGGCCGACGTGCTCACTGAAGCGACTGCCGAGTTTGCGTTTTTCATGATGGGCATGCTGGCGCGAAAGATGTTTCAGAGCGAGCGCCTGGTGCGCGAACAGAAATGGCCTTCCTGGCATCCATTTCTGCCATTTCTCGGCGATGAAGTGACCGGGAAAACGATCAGCGTGATCGGGACCGGTCGGATCGGCCTGGCCATGATCAAAAAATGTTCCGGCTTCGACATGAACATCCTTTGTTATGACCCGGCGTATCACAACGACAAATTCATCGCCGCGATCCAGGAGCAGATGGACCTGCGCCACGCGCGCGGTATTCAAAAGGAGAAGACCTGGATCAAATATGTCGATCTTGAGAAGGCGCTGCGCGGCGGCGATTACGTAACCATTCACGTGCCCTTGTTGCGCGAAGGCGAAAGCGATCAGCCAACTTATCACCTCATCAATGAGCACACGCTCAAACTGATGAAACCCACTGCCTACTTAATAAATACCTCGCGCGGTCCGGTCGTGGACGAGAGAGCGCTCGCGCAGGCATTAAAGGAAAGCGTCATCGCCGGCGCCGCGCTCGACGTTTTCGAGAAGGAGCCGCTGCCGGCCGATTCGCCGCTGCTCGATCCAGAAATCGCCGATCGGTGCCGGGTCTTTCACCATTTTGCGAGCGGCGCGCAGATTACGCGGCTCTCACCCGATCCCGACAAAGGAATGGCTGGACGCTGCGTGCAGGGGCTGATCGATGTGCTGGAAGGAAATCACAGCGGCGATCCAGGGAAGATGCCCTACGTCGTGAACAAGGAAGCATTTCAAAGTGACGAGTGACCAGCCTTCGCGAAGGCTACGGCTTGGCAGGCGGGGTGACGAGACTAAAAAAACATGTGGTTCGCAGCGGTTGATCGCGCTCGGATTTCTGCTGCTCTTCGGGGCTGGTCAGTCGGTCGCCGGCGATTTCGATTTTCTTTTGCGCTGGCGGAATATCGGGCCGTATCGCGGCGGCCGCACCCGCGCGATCTGCGGTGTGCCATCGCAGCCGAACCTCTTTTATATGGCGCCGGTGAACGGCGGGGTTTTCAAATCGACAGACTACGGCAGAAGGTGGCAGCCGATTTTTGATGACCAGCCAACGGCCTCGATTGGTGCGATCGCAGTCGCAGCTTCCGATCCAAACATTGTTTACGTCGGCAGCGGGGAAGGATTGCATCGCCCCGACCTGTCCGTCGGCGACGGCATTTACAAATCAACTGATGCCGGTAAGTCGTGGGCGCATGTTGGATTGCGCGACGGTCAGCAAATCGCGCAAGTAAGTGTCGATCCAAAAAACCCGGACCGACTCTTCGTCGCCGTCGCCGGTCATCCTTATGGGCCTAACGAAGAACGCGGCGTTTACCGGTCGCTCGATGGCGGGAAAACATTCGACAAAGTTCTCTACCGCAATGAAAACGTCGGCGCCAGCGACGTGCAGATCGATCAGACCAATTCGGCCATCGTGTACGCCGCGTTGTGGGAGTCGCGCGAAGCGCCATGGGAAAACGGCGTCTTCAATGGCGACGGCGGCGGCGTTTTCAAATCGACTGACGCCGGCAAAAACTGGAAACAGTTAACGGCAGGTTTGCCGCCCAACGTCGTGCAGGCGAACATCGCGATTGCGCCGAGCAAACCTTCGACACTGTTCGCCGCAGTTCGCACCAAAACGATCGCGAAGCTCTATCGTTCCGATGATGGGGGTGAGAATTGGCGCGGCACAACGGACGATCCGCGACCGGGGCTCGGCATCGGCGGCGGCGATCTGCCGGTGGTGCGCTTTGATCCGAAAAACCCGCAAATCGTTTATTCTGCCAGCGTCGTCTGTTGGAAATCGACTGACGGTGGTAAAACGTGGGAGGGCTGGCGGGGCGCGCCGGGAGGGGACGATTATCAAAACGTTTGGATCAATCCAAACAATCCCGACATTATTTTGTTAGGCTCCGATCAGGGTGCGATCGTCACCGTGAACGGCGGCGATACGTGGAGTTCGTGGTATAACCAATCGACCGCGCAGTTGTATCACGTCAGCGCCGACAACGCGTTTCCGTATCGGCTTTACAGCGGACAGCAAGAGAGCGGTTCGGTCGGAATCAAAAGCCGCGGCGATGCGGGCGAGATCACCTTTCGCGATTGGCAGACGGTCGCGGCCGAGGAATACGGTTACGTCGTCGCCGACCCTCTCGACGCGGACGTTATCATTGGCGGTAAACTGACGCGCTTCGATCGGCGCACTGGTCAGGCGCAAAACATTCTGCCCGTGCCGGTGCAAACGGAAGACTTCCGAATGTTGCGCACGGAGCCGATAATTTTTTCTCCGCTCGATCAGCATTTGATGTTGTTCGCCGGTAACACGCTTTGGCAAACACGCGACCGCGGCGATCACTGGCAGAAAATCAGTCCGGATTTATCGCGGGAGGACTACGATCTCCCGGCCTGCATTGGAAAATACAGGGACGAGGCGACGAAACAGGCCCATCGGCGCGGCGTCATTTACACCGTCGCGCCATCACCGCTCGAGCCGAACCACATTTGGGTTGGGACTGACGACGGTTTGATTCATCTCACGACCGACGGCGGCAAAACCTGGAACAACGTCACGCCGCCGAACGTTGCCGCCTGGCAGAAGATTTCCCTGATCGACGCCGGACATTTCGACGCGAACACCGCCTACGCCGCAGTAAACACGCTGCGCATCGACGATTTGCGCCCGCATATTTTCAAAACGCACGACGGCGGCAAGACATGGAGCGAAATCGTAAACGGAATTCCCGCTGGCCAAATTGTAAACGCCGTGCGCGAAGATCCGCTGCGCAAAGATTTGCTTTTCGCCGCAGCCGAGAAAGGAGTCTACATGTCGTTTGGCGACGGCGTGAACTGGGAATCTTTGCGGTTGAACATGCCGGCGACATCGATGCGCGACATTATTGTTAAGGACGACGATCTCGTGGTGGCGACGCACGCTCGCGGGTTCTGGATCCTCGACAACATCACTCCGCTGCGACAACTGGAACGCGCTAAGATCGATCCGGCTTCGCCAGGCCCACGGCGGAAAGGCAATCTGCTTTTCAAACCGCAGACCGCCTTGCGCCTCCGCGCGAGCTTGAACACCGACACGCCATTGCCGCCGGACGAACCAGCCGGTGAAAATCCGCCGGACGGAGCGATGATCGATTACGCGCTCGTGAAAGACACGGGCGGGCCGGTGACGATTGAGATTAAAGACAGCAAAGGAGCCACCGTTCGAAAATATTCGAGTAGCGATGTCCCCCAGAAATACGATCCGGAGAAGCTGCGGATTCCGGAGTATTGGATTCGGCCGTTGCAATCGGTTTCGACCAAAGCGGGCATGCATCGTTTTCTCTGGGACATGCATTACACGCCCGTCCCGGATGTCGAGCCGGAGTACCCGATGGCCGCAGTCTATCGCAACACGGCGCCGAAACCGACGTCGCCGTGGGTCGCGCCTGGTAATTACACTGTCGCGCTCACCGTCGACGGCAAAACTTTCGCGCAACCAATCAGCGTCGAGATAGACCCGCGCGTGAAAGCAGCGCCCGCTCAATTGCAGGAGCAGTTCGATCTCTCGTGGCAGTTATATCAACTGCGTCTGACACTCGCGCCGATCGGCAGGAAATTCGACGACATCGCCGATCAACTCACCAAACTTAAAGCGCGCGCAGCCGAGCGGTCCGATGTCAGCGCAAATCTCGAAGCATTCAATCAAACGCTCCTGAAATTCGGCCCGCCGCATCAACGCCCGGGTGCGTCGCCATCGTTGTTTGTTCTGCAGGCGACAGAGCAGTTGTTCGATGACATCCAAGCCGCCGACGCCGCGCCGACCGCCGCCGTCAAAGCCGCGGTCGCGGACGTTCAGACTAGAGTCGGACCGATGACGGAAACGTGGCGCAAACTCGTCGATGTCGATCTTCCGGCGTTGAATCAGCAACTCAAACAGGCGGGATTTCCTGAAATCAAAATCTGAAACACTGAAAACCTGAAATGCTGAAAACGGAATCGCTGGTCACGACTTATCTCGAAATGCGGTCGGCGGATCAGTTGCGGGCAAAAAGCGCAGACGATCGATTCAAAGTTCGGGAACAAGCAGACAGCGACTGGCGATTCAATCGCGACATGTATTTGCGTGTCGGCGAGAAATGGCGTTGGATCGACAAACGGCCGCTGAGCGACGAGGACTGGGAGGATTGGGCAAAAGAAGTTCAAACATTTGCCGCGTATTACGATGACAAGCTCGCCGGTTATTATGAATTACGTCGTGACGACGAAGGTGGAGTCGAGATCGCCTACTTCGGTTTGTCGCCGGAATTTATCGGTCGCGGTTTGGGCGGGGCGTTGCTAACGAGCGCGATCGAACAAGCATGGCGCTCCTCGCC
>DATDFJ010000097.1:0-11624 GCA_036522675.1 Chthoniobacterales bacterium
CGAGGCCGGGCGCAATTCGCTCGAGGCCGTGCTCGCGATTCTGACGTCCAATCGGGACGGTCGCACTGTGTCCTTGCCGCTCGACGAGAGGTCAGTCGCAAGATCGACATTGAGCGCAGCGTAGCCATGCACTTTTGCATCGTTGGCTGCGGCAAAATCGCGCGCACCCACGGCGCGACGCTGCGAAGGCTTGCCGGATTTATTCCGGATCAGCCAACGCGGATTTCATTCGCCAGCCGCGATCGCGCTAAAGCTGAGGAATATCGCGCGCGCTTCTCCGGCGAATGGGCGTTATCGCCATACGATGCGGCTTTTTCCAACGACGCGATCGACGTGATCTTGCTCTGCACGCCGAACAAGACCCATCGCGACCTGGCGATCGCAGCGCTCGAAGGCGGCAAACACGTCGTGATCGAGAAACCGATCGCGTGCACGACGGCCCAAGCAGATGAAATTCTCGCGACGGCAAAACGGACCGGACGGGACGCGCTCGTCGCCGAGAACCATCGTTACCGCCCAAACGTGATGGCGCTTGAGCGCATCGTGCGCTCAGGCGAGCTCGGCGTGATCAAACTGATTCGCATCAATCTGCTGCGCCAGCATCCGTTCAAAGAAGGCGAGTGGCGCGCCAATCGTGAATGCATGGGCGGCGGCATTTTGATCGATGCCGGCATTCATTGGGTAAATGTTCTCGTCACGCTTGGTCAGAGCTTCCCCCGGTCAATCACAGCCTACGAACCTCCCGCGACAAACCAGCGAAAGTCGCAGGAAGATTCAATGGTCGTCACGTGCCAGTTCGAAAACGGCGCCGTCGGCATCCTCACCTATTCGTGGGGCGTGCGAGGCGCGCTACCGTTGAGTTTTTTCTCCGTGCACGGTTCCGACGCCTCAGTTTATTCGTACAACGCCGGCCGATTTGGTCTCGTCAAAGGCGGATTCATTCGCCCGTTGTTTTTCCCGTTTCGCGACTGGCGGGGATACGAAGCGATGTGGAAGGATTTTTTGCGCGGCTTTGCCAGCGGCAATCTGGGCCAGTGTCTCATGACCGGTGAGATTGGCCGGCGCGATCTGGCGTTTGTTGAAGCCGCATATCGCGGCGCGAAACACTAGGCATGCCCCGCTTCGACGGTGTGATAACTTGAGCCGTGCAGCGTAGTTGGCGGCTTCTGATATTCGTCGCGTTGGCGACGAGCGCTTGCGGACAACAGTCTCCGCCGATCGGCGCGTCGACTGACGAGTTTGCAGCGCAGCGCCAGCGCATGGTGCAGGAGCAACTCATGCCGCGCGGCATTCACGATGAACGCGTGGTCGCGGCGATGGCGAAGGTGCCGCGCGAAGAATTTGTTCCACCGGAAGTGCGCGCCGCCAGTTACACCGATCAACCGTTGCCGATCGGCTACGGGCAAACAATTTCGCAGCCGCTCATCGTCGCGTTCATGACCGAACAACTGCGGCCTTCGTCCAAAAATCGCGTCCTGGAGATCGGCACCGGATCAGGTTATCAGGCGGCCGTTCTCGGCGAGCTCGTCGCGGAAGTTTACTCGATCGAAATCGTCGAATCATTGGTAAAGAGCGCCGAGGCGACATTGCAGCGGCTCGGCTACAAGAACGTGCACGTGAAAGCGGGCGACGGCTACAAAGGCTGGCCCGAGTTCGCGCCTTTCGATGCGATCATCGTCACCTGCGCGCCCGATCACATCCCGCAACCGCTGACTGAGCAACTCAAAGAAGGCGGTCGCATGATCATCCCCGTCGGACCCGCCGGAGTGCAGCAGTTGTATCTGCTTGAAAAACGCAACGGCCAGCTCCAACAAAGCGCCGTCGAGTTAGTGCGCTTTGTGCCGATGACGGGCGAAGCGGAGGGGAAGAAGTGAGACGTGAGAAGTGAGAAGTGGATGTGATCAAGTGACGAGAGAAATGTGAAGTGCGAGTGGCGCGGGGTATGCAGTTGTCGATATTTAAACAATCAATCGCGGCAACTATTCTTGTTCTTGGCCTGTGCGTTCCCGCGTGGGCCCGTATCGGTGAAACCGAAGAGCAAATTAATGTGCGCTATGGTCAATCGATCGGCGACATCCCGACGGAAAGTTTCGGTCCAGTGCGCGGATTCGCCCTGCCCGGATTTGTTGTCGGCGTGAAATTCGTAAACGGAACAAGCGCAATGGAAGTGATTTCAAAAAATGATCAGTCGGACATTGGGCCGCAGGAAATGGAGGCGCTGCTGAAAAAGCACGGCGCCGATGCGCAGTGGAACGTCGATCGCTTCGACAAACCCGGTTGGAAACGGTGGCGTTCGGAAGATGGCGCGTTTGTGGCGGTCTACGACACGACACGGCATTTTCTCTACGTCAATTCGAGAGAATTTTACGAGCAGCAGGGCAAGCAAGGCGGCAAATCCGAACAAGCAAAAGCGCAGGGCTGACGGAAATCCCCTGTCGCCAGAGACGGCGGCGGCTACAACGGCTCATCCAATCAGGATTTGATCGCGGCGAGTTTCTTCAGATCGACGCGCTTGATCCACTCCTGCAATTCTTTTGGGTCGAGGTTTTGCACTTCGATTTGCACGAAGTAGCGGTTGGCGATCATGACCCAGAGGGAGGCGTGTTTTTGCTCGCGTTCGTAGGCTTCGAATCCCGGATTGCCGTCGATCGTGACCGATTTGCTGTAGCCCTCGAGACTTTCGCTGCTGGTTTTCCAAGTCGTGGTCGTAGCGGTGACGTAATCGGGATTGGCGGCTGAATCGAGAATGCTGATCGAGACGAGCGGCGCGTCGTTCCCCTCCCCTTTATGATAATCGCGGTGGACGTTGGTGATTTTGAATCCGCCCACATCGCTGGTCGAGCCTTCCGGCTTGTCCGCCGTCCAACCGGCCGGCGCCTCGGGCAGGATGGGCAGCAACTTCGGGTAATCGACGACGTCCGGGACGAGGATCGGCTCGTTCTGGGCGCGCACGGCAACGGCCGCGACGCCAACCAGCAACGCAACAATCAACCGCACCCAGGATGCACCCCGTGTCATTCGGCTCCGCTACTCGATTGACTTTGCCGCTGCGCTTTGTCAAGAGGCGATCTATGGCGCGCTCGACGCAACTGGCAATCGCCTTGTCGATCTTGTCTGTCGCCGCTCGGGTGATCTGGATCGACGAGCCGTATATCGACACGTGGAGCTGGCGACAAAGCGATGTCGCCGCGATCGCCCGCAATTATTTCGAGAACGGTTTTCATTTCGCCCATCCGCAAATCGACTGGGCCGGCAGTGAACCCGGTTATGTTGGCACCGAATTCCCGCTGCAGCCGTTTGTCGCCGCGCTTGTCTATAAGCTGGTCGGCGTTCACGAGGCCATTGGACGCTTCGAGACGTTAATCTTATTCGCGATTTCGCTCCCTTTTTTCTTTTTGCTCGTGCGCGAGCTTTTCGGCGCGACGGCAGCGGTGTGGGCGCTGTTCTTTTACGGCTTTGCGCCGCTCAGTCTTTTTGCCGGGCGCGAGTTCATGCCCGATGCGCCCTCGCTCAGCTTCTCGCTCGTCGGTCTCTATTTTTTCAAATGCTGGATCGACAACGAAAGAGTTGGGTTTTTGTTCGCAGCCGCGTGCGCAATCTCATTGTCGATCTTAATCAAAGCCCCGAACGCAATCATCGGGGTGCCGCTCGCTTACATGGTTGTAGCTGGGATCGATGATCCCGGCCGGCATCGCCGATGCCGGCTACAGCTCGCGCTCTTTGCTGTCATCGCGCTCGTGCCTGTAATCATTTGGTATGGCCACGCGTCCACGATTGCGCAAAAATTTTATCCGCACCATTTCTTCGGCAGTGGCGGCGTTCGAATTGTCAGCGCCAGCGCCTACGAACGCATTGCTGTATTCACGATCACCTCGAGCCTCACACCTGTGTTGGTGAGCCTCGTCTTCGCCGGTGTGTTGGTGACAAGATCGAGCCGCCTCCGGTCCGAGCCGGACTGGCATAAAGGCTACGGCGCGACAGGGGGCCGTATTTTCCAGTGGTGGCTCGGCGCGATGCTTCTTTTCATCATTGTTGCCGGCAAAGGCAATCGGCATCCGTGGTATCAATTACCTCTTGTCCCGATCAGCGCTGTCTTCGCCGGCGCCGCGTGCGCCTTTGCGGCTGAAAAACTTGGGAGCCGGCGCGCGAAAGCTGTTTTATCGGTGGTGCTCGTGTTTTTGTTTTCCGGCGCTGCGTTCTATTATCTCCTCCCATTCTATCGCCCGTGGGCGAGTCATCTGCGCGCTGCGGGTCTGGAATTGAAGCACACGAGTCCGCAAAATGCGCTGATCATCGCGGCCGATCATGGTGACCCAACCCTCTTCTATTACGCCGAGCGGCGGGGCTGGCATCTCCCGGAAAAGGACGCCATCTACAATGGCGACCCGGCCGGTGCGGAACAGCTCATTGACGATGTTGCGCACTTGCGCGCAGCGGGCGCGACGCATGTCGTGTTTGTATCGACGACATTTTGGTTCCTCGATCGTTTCCCGAGCTTCGCGCAGTACCTTGCCCAGACCGCAAGGCTCTCGGAGAAAACTGCTCAGTTCGCCATCTTCGAATTAAAGCCGAAGGAATGAGCGCGCCTGCTGGAAAATCAGATCTGCCGGGATTCATGATCCGCCGCGCGACCGCGGCCGATGTCGGCACGATCCTGAATTTGATTCGGGAACTGGCCACTTACGAACGCGCGCCGAATCAAGTCACCGCGACCGCGGAACAACTTGTCGATGTTCTCTTCGGAAAAAAACCGGCCGCCGAAGTGCTGCTCGCTTTCGAGCGCGAGGAGCCGGTGGGCTTCGCCGTTTACTTTTATAACTTTTCCACCTGGCTCGGCCGGCCGGGGCTCTACCTCGAGGATTTGTTCGTTAGGCCAGAGCAGCGGGGTAAAGGTTTCGGCCGGGCGCTGCTCGTCGAGCTCGCCAAAATCGCGCGCGACCGCGGCTGCGGCCGGATGGAATGGGCAGTACTCGACTGGAACGAGCCGGCGATTGACTTCTATCGCAAACTGGGCGCCAAACCAATGGACGAGTGGACGGTGTTTCGACTCACGCGCGACGGCATCGAGCGGCTCGCGGAGTCGTAAAGTCGATTACGATCATGAGCACGACTCCGCAGACGCCGCATATGCGCATCGAAGATTATGCGTTTCTGAGCGATACGCAGACCGGCGCGCTCGTTAGCCGCGACGGCTGTGTCGATTGGCTGTGCTTTCCGCGCTTCGATTCGCCGGCCTGCTTTGCATCGCTGCTCGGGGATCAAAACAATGGCCGCTGGCTCTTTTACCCCGAGGGTAAGATCGACAAAAGCAGTCGGCGATACCGCGGTGACACGTTGATCCTCGAAACGGAAATCGAGGCAAAGAGCGGCGCCGTGCGATTGATCGATTTCATGCCGCCGCGCGGCGAGAACCCCGACCTGATCCGCATCGTCGAGGGTCTGCGCGGCGAAGTGCGCATGCGCATGCAACTGATTATCCGTTTCGATTACGGGCAGGTCGTCCCGTGGGTGCGCAAGGCCGCCGGCGGACTCGAAGCGCTCGCCGGACCGGACGCGCTCAGTTTCCGCACACCGGTACAAACGCGCGGCAAAGATTTGACCACCGTCGCCGAGTTTACGGTCAAGCGCGGCGAACGCATTCCGTTCGTCCTGACCTGGTTCGCATCGCACAAGGAGGCGCCGCGCGAGGTCAACGCGGAGCACGCCTTGCGCGACACCGAAAAATTCTGGAACGATTGGTCGCAGCGTTGTCATCGCGAGACACCGTGGAACGACGCGGTCGTGCGTTCGTTGGTCACGCTCAAAGGCCTGACCTACGAGCCGACCGGCGGGCTTGTCGCCGCCGCCACCACTTCATTGCCCGAAGAAATCGGCGGTGTGCGCAATTGGGATTATCGATACTGCTGGTTGCGCGACGCCACTTTCACGCTGCTCGCGCTGATGGAAGCCGGATACATCGATGAAGCAAAGGCCTGGCGGGAGTGGCTATTGCGCGCCATCGCCGGCAGCGCCGCGCAGATGCAAATCATGTACGGCGTGCGCGGCGAACGGCGGCTCCTGGAGTTTGAGCTGCCCTGGCTCGACGGTTACGAGAATTCAAAACCGGTGCGGGTGGGCAACGCTGCCAGCGCGCAGTTCCAGCTCGATGTCTATGGCGAAGTGCTCGACGCCATGTTTCACGCCCACAACGCCGGCATCGGCAATCGGGAGAGCGATTGGCGACTGCAAGTCCAGTTGATGCATTTTCTCGAGTCGAACTGGGAGAAACCCGACGAAGGAATTTGGGAGGTGCGCGGCGGGCGCAAACATTTCACCCATTCTAAGATGATGGCCTGGGTGGCGTTCGATCGCGCGATCAAACTGGTCGAGGAATGCAATTGCGCCGCCGAAAAAAACACCGGCCGCTGGAAAAAAATCCGCGACCAGATCCACGCCGAGGTTTGCCAGCGCGGGTATAACCGCGACAAAAGAGCCTTTACTCAGTTTTACGGTTCCGATGCGCTGGACGCGAGTCTGCTTATGATGCCGCAGGTCGGCTTTCTTTCGCCGAGCGATGAGCGCGTGCGCGGCACGATCGACGCGATCGAGCGTGAGCTGATGCACGACGGCTTCGTCCTGCGCTATCGGCCGCAGGAGGAAAATGTCGATGGTCTGCCCGGTCGCGAAGGCGTATTTCTCCCGTGCTCATTTTGGCTGGCTAATTGCCTGCACCTCACCGGCCGTAAGAAGGAAGCGCGCGAACTCTTCGCGCGGCTGCTCAAATTGCGCAATGATCTTGGCTTACTCTCGGAAGAGTACGATCCCGTCGCCAAACGTCAGCTCGGCAATTTCCCCCAGGCGTTCAGCCACGTCGCGCTCGTTAACACCGCCCGCATCCTGTCCCCCGCAACCGCCTCCGTCGCGCATCGGCAAAAGCGCTGATCGTCAATCGCACGAACACCGCTGGTGAGTGCGCGCAGAAGTGCACCCAAATCCTACGCGTGAGCGAGGACTGAGGCCTTCTTGTTAAGGACGGCCATTGCTTGTTGCAGCTCGTCAAAGTCAAACGGTTTGGACATCATCATGTCCACGCGCAACTCTTCGTAGGCGCGAATATCTTCGTCCGAGAGGTGAGCCGAGAGAACGAGGATCTTGCCGCCAAAGTTTTGTGCCCGTAGCTGACGCACCAATTGGAGACCGGTCTTGCCCGGCATACGGTGGTCAGTGATAACAACGTCAAAAGGTCGGACTGTAGCGCCAATCTTAATGAGTGCGTCCCAGCCGTTCTTTGCCCTAACCACCTTGGATGCCGGACCTCCGAGCACCATGGCAATCATGTGCGCGACGGCTTTTTCGTCCTCGACAACCAGGATCTGCATCATTCCAGAGATTCAATTAGCAGGACGCGGGCCGCAGAATGCGCCGAATGTTTTCTGTTAATTCGGGCCAAGCGTTGGCTGTTGCATTCAAAATAGCTGGGCGTTGAGAGATGACGGTTGAGAGCCGAGAAAGCTCGCTCGCGCCCGGCGGCGGCTGACCTTCTTGCTCGGTAGGGAACACTCTGCGGAGCCGTGGATTCAAATCGTCGGCTCGACAGAGTCTGGCCCTACCGACAAAAGGTTACGCCACCCGGCCGCAGCAGTTTTTGTATTTTTTGCCGCTGCCGCAGGGGCACGGCTCGTTGCGGCCGACTTTGGGAAGCGAGCGACGGACCGGTAGATCGATTGCGACTTCACCGTCGCCGTCCCCGTCCTCGCCGCCTCCGGCCATGGCCATCGCAGGCTGGGGCTGACGAGCGCGTGCGGCAGGCGCATCGGCGCCGGCGGTGGGCGCGTGTTCGCGGAGGAGAAATTGCGGGAGTGTGGCGAGGAAGTTTTCGAACGCCTGGAGGTTTGAAGTGCTGCGGAAGAGATTGTGCAGCACTTCGTTTTTAATGTTCGACATCAGCTCGACGAACATGTCGTAGGCTTCCGTCTTGTACTCGATGAGCGGATCCTTCTGTGCGTAACCGCGGAGATAAACGCCTTCGCGGAGCGCGTCCATGGCGTAAAGGTGCTCCTGCCAGAGCCGGTCGATCGCGTTTAAGATGATGTAACGCTCCAGGCTTTTCACCGCGGTCGGTTCTTCGTGGCTCGATTTGCGTTCGTAAGCCTGCTTGATTCTGCCGATCAGGAACTGCGCGTTTTCTTCAACGGTGCGCGTTTCGAACTGCGCGTTGTCTTTCGTCACGCCGAGCGGGAACGTCGTGTTCACCCAATGAACGAGCCCGGAGTAGTTTGGCTCATCGATGTCGAGAAACTCTTTCACCTTCGCCGGCACGGCTTCATCGATGACTTCGTAAATATGGGTACGCGGTTCCTCCGAATCGATCACTTCATTGCGCCAGGTGTAAACGACTTCGCGCTGCATGTTCATCACATCGTCGAAGTCGAGCGTCCGTTTGCGGATCATGTAATTGCGCTGCTCGACGCGTTTCTGCGCCGTCTCGACCGATTTGTTCAACCAGCGATGCTCGAGCTCCTGGCCTTCCTCGAGCCCGAAACGCTCCATGATTTTGGTCATGCGATCGGCCGCTCCGAAGTTGCGCATGAGATCGTCTTCGAAGCTGACATAGAACCGCGAGCTGCCAGGATCGCCCTGGCGCGCACAACGACCGCGTAATTGTCGATCTATCCGGCGAGCTTCGTGGCGCTCGGTGCCGATGACGTGCAAACCACCCAGCTCCGGCACGCCCGTCCCGAGCTTAATATCAGTGCCGCGGCCGGCCATGTTGGTTGAAATCGTAACGGTCCCGGGCTGACCGGCGCGGGCGACGATCTCAGCTTCCTGCATGTGAAACTTCGCGTTCAACACGTTGTGCGGGATTTTTTCGCGCTTGAGCATGCGGCTGAGCAGCTCGGACGCTTCGACGCTTACTGTGCCGACGAGGACGGGTTGCTGCCGAGTGTGACAATCTCTGATTTCGTTGATGACCGAGTTGTATTTCTCCCGGCGCGTTTTGTAGATGCGATCGTTGGCGTCTTTGCGCGCCACCGGCCGGTTGGTTGGGACCACATTGACGTCGAGCTTGTAAATGTCGTGGAACTCGGCCGCTTCGGTCTCGGCGGTGCCGGTCATGCCGGCGAGCTTTTGATAGAGCCGGAAATAATTCTGGATCGTGATGGTGGCCAGCGTCTGCGTCTCGCGATCGATTTGCACTCCTTCCTTGGCTTCGACCGCCTGGTGCAAACCATCGCTCCAGCGCCGCCCCGGCATCTTGCGGCCGGTGAATTCATCGACAATCACGACCTTGTTCTCTTCGACGACGTACTGGACATCCTTCTCGAAAACGCAGTAGGCGCGGAGCAAATTCGAAATGTTGTGGATGCGTTCCGCCTGCGCATCACAATGCTGCTGGCGCTCGGTTTTTCGCTTGTCCTTCTCTTCGTCGGATAACGTCGGATCGAGGTCGATCTCGGTGAATTCGTTGATCAAATCCGGCAGCACGAAGGCATTCGGATCGTCCGGATTCAGGAAAACGCGGCCCTGCTCGGAGAGATCGGATTCATTCGATTTTTCATCGATCGTGAAAAAGAGTTCCTCCTTGAGCTGGAAGAGCTCTTCCCTGCGCGTGTCCTGATAAAACGATAGCTCGGACTTATCGATCGCGCGGCGTTTGTCCGGGTCTTCCATCATTCGGAGGAGCTGTTTATTGCGCGGCTGGCCGAGTTTCACTTTGAACATGAGCCGCCCGCCGGTCTCGACGTCGCCCTCCTCGAATTTTGCGGCGGCTTCACTCGCGAGTCGGTTGCAAAGCATGTTCTGTTTGCGCACCAACTGTTCGATGAGCGGTTTCCATTTGTCGTATTGGTGGGTCGAGATCGTGGTCGGCCCGCTGATGATTAGCGGGGTGCGCGCTTCGTCGATCAGGATCGAGTCCACTTCATCGACAATGGCGTAGTGATACCCGCGCTGGACCTGTTGCTCGCGCGTGGTGGCCATGCCGTTGTCGCGCAGGTAATCGAACCCAAACTCGCTGTTCGTGCCGTAAGTGATGTCGCACGCGTATTGTTTGCGACGTTCGTCCGGCTCCTGGTCGTGCTGAATGCAGCCGACGCTGAGTCCGACAAATGCGTAGAGCTGGCCCATCCATTCGGCGTCGCGCCGGGCGAGGTAATCGTTCACCGTCACCAGGTGCGCGCCGCGTCCCGTGAGCGCGTTCAAATAGAGCGGCAACGTCGCAACCAAAGTTTTGCCTTCGCCCGTGGCCATTTCCGCGATGCGGCCACGATGCAGGACCACGCCGCCAAGAAGCTGCACGTCGAAGTGCACCATGTCCCACGTCATCGGCTGATCGCAGACGCTGAAAGCATGATGTCGATCTTTCAGCCGCCGCGCGGCATTCTTCACCACCGCAAAGGCTTCCGGCAAAATCTCATTCAACCTCCGCCATTGCTCTTCCGGGTCGGAAATTTTCGAGAGCTCTTCCTTCCAAGCTGCGGTTTTTCCGCGCAAGGCGTCGTCGGAGAGATTCTTGAATTGTTCGTCGAACTCGTTAGTCCGGCGCACGATCGGCGCCAGCCGGCGCAGCTCGCGCTGGTTTTTCGACCCGAGAATCTTCTTTAAAATCCACGTAACCATCTGAGCTCGTAATATCGCTGAGATTCTTCGCCTGTCATCCCGAACGGCTTCTTGTCATTTCGAGCGAAGTCGAGAAATCTCTTACTGTTCACCCGAGTTTCGGGTCTAATTCACGCCATGAAGAAAATTATCTCGACGAGCGAAGCTCCCGCCGCGATCGGGCCGTATTCGCAGGCGGTGCGCGCTGGAGCGGTCGTTTACTGCGCCGGCCAAATCCCGCTCGACCCGAAGACCGGTCAGATCGTGTCCGGCGGGATCGATGTTCAAACGCGCCGCGTCCTCGACAACATCGCGGCGATCTTGCGCGCGGAAGGACTCAGCTTCGAGCACGTCGTGAAGACGACGATTTTTTTGATCGATCTCGGAGATTTCCAGAGGGTGAACGAAATTTACGGCAGCTACTTCAAGCAAGCGCCACCGGCACGATCAACCGTGCAGGTCGCCGCGCTTCCCAAAGGCGCTCGCGTCGAGATAGAAGTGATCGCCAGTGCTGGCGACGGCGACCAAACCGTCGCCGACACCTCGGGCTAGTCCTGTAGTATGAGCGAAGATTTGCTCGCGCTCTTCCGCAAAACCGGCGCGCTGCTCGAGGGCCATTTCGTTTTGCGCTCCGGTTTGCACAGCCGCCAGTATTTTCAGTGCGCAATTCTTTTGCAGTACACCGATATCGCCGAGCGCGTTTGCAAGATGCTCGCGGATAAATTGCGCGGCTTTGAGTGCGATGTCGTGATCTCCCCTGCCCTCGGCGGCATCATTGTTGGCCAGGAAGTCGGGCGCGCTCTGGGGAAACGCCACATCTTTGTCGAGAAAGAGAACGGGAAACTCTCGCTCCGCCGCGGATTCAAGATCGACAATGGCAAAAGATTCATCGTCGTTGAAGACGTCGTCACGCTCGGCGGAAGCGTTCAAGCAACGATCGACATAGTGCGCGTACATGGCGGAGCTGTCAGCGCGGTCGGCGTGATTGTCGATCGAAGCGGAAAAGCCAAACCGAATTTCGGCTGCCCGTTCGTTAGTCTGGTGGA
>DATDFJ010000098.1:0-3539 GCA_036522675.1 Chthoniobacterales bacterium
GCCACCGGCGCGCCGTTTGCTTTCGTCACCGCGATCTTGATTTCGTCGCCGGCGAATTCTTTGACCCAGACGGTGAAGAGCGCGCCTTCGTCCGGATTTTTGCCGCGATAAATTCCTTTGCCGTTTGAATCGACAAAGCCGGGTTGCAGATACGCGCCGGTAACATTGCGCACAGTGAACAGGTGCGCCGGTTTCGCCGCGATCTCCGGAGTGAATTCACGAAACGGCATTGAATCATCGAGCACGGCAATGCTCCGGCCGTGCGTCGCGATGACGAGATCGGCCGTGCGCGGATGAATTTGAATATCATCGACGCGCACGCTCGGTATGTCCCCGATGCGCAGCCAGTGGCCGGCTTGATCGAATGACGCGAACAGACCGAAATGCGTGCCGGCGTACAGCAGTTTTGGATTCACGGGATCTTCGCGCACGACTTCGACTGGGTCATTCGCCGGCAAATCACCCATGGCCGGTTGCCAGGTTTTGCCGAGATCGCTCGTCCGCAAGATCATCGGCCGATCGTCGCCGGCGCGATAAGCATTGGTCGCGAGGTAAGCAACGTTCGGATCGACATGTGATGGCTCGATGCACACGACCCATTGGCCGCGCGCGGGTTCCGTCAGATTGTTGGTGAGCTCGGTCCACTTGGCGCCATCATTCTCGGTAATCCAGAGCCGGCCGTCATCCGTGCCGGCCCAAAGCAAGCCGGGTTTCTTCGGCGACTCGGCGAGCGCAAAGACCACGCCGTAATTTTCCGCGCCGCTGCCGGTCGTATTGGTTTTTGCCGGATCGTTGTGCGTCAGATCGGGGCTGATCACGGCATATTTTTCCATGCGCTCGGTCAGTTTGAAGACGCAGTTGCCGCCAAGATAAATGACGCCGGCTTTGTGGCGGCTCATCACCATGGGCGAGTTCCAATGGAAGCGATAACGCGGTGCCCCTTCAGCTGGTTCGGGGCGCAAACGGCGCAGCTCGCCATTGCGCAAATTGATTCGGTGCACTTCGCCCTGCTGACTTTCCGCGTAAAACGTGTCGGGATCGGTCGGATCGAACAGGACATAAAACCCATCGCCGCCCGCAAGCGCGGTCCAATCGGAATTACGGATCGCTTCCTTGCTTTGCACGGCGCTCGGGCCGACCCAGTTCTCGTTATCCTGCAATCCGCCGGCGATTCGGAAGTAGGGCTTCGAATCGTCCAGGCTAATCCGGTAAAATTCTCCGGCTGGAAATTTGTTCAGGTGGTCCCAGTTCTTTCCACCGGCGAAACTTTGATACAAGCCGCCGTCTGTGCCGAGCAGCAGCCGCTGACAAACCAGCGGCTTCGGAGGTTTGTTTTTGTCCTCTGGTTTCGGCGGCTTCGGTGGCGGCACACTTCCCGGCTGGATCGCAAACGCGTGACAATCGGGGTGAACTTTTTCGGAAAGATCTTCCCGGAAATTCCTACCACCGTCATCTGAGACAAGCAGCGCGAAGCCTAACAAATAGACGCGTTGATCGTTCGCCGGATCGACGCGAATCTGGCTGAAATAAAACGGGCGCGGATCCATCGCGCTCATCCGGGTCCAATGTTCGCCTCCATCCTCCGACCGGAACACGCCGCCACTCTTGCTGCGGAGATCGGTGATGTTTGCCGTGCCGCCGTCGTAGCTTTGCACGACCGCCATTACGATTTTTGGATTGCTCGCGCTCACCGCGAGCCCGATTCGTCCGGTTTGCGTCGGCAAGCCGCCGCTCAATTTTTTCCAGGTTCCGCCGCCATTGGTGCTTTTGAAGATTCCGCCCACGTCTTCGCCGCCCGTGACTTGCGGGCCCGAAGCGAAACTCCACGGCGTGCGTTGCCGCGCGTAAAGCGCGGCGTAAACAATCTGCGGATTGCCTGGATCGAGAATCACGTCGCCGCAACCGGTGCGCGCGTTGTGCGGCGCCGGCGCCTGCAGAATCAATTTCCAGTTCTTACCGCCATCGCTCGTTTTGTAGAGACCGCGCTCGCCACCGTCCGCCCAAAGGTGTCCCATAGCCGCGACGTAGGCAGTCTCGGCGCTTTTTGGATCGACAACGATGCGCGCGATGCAGCGGCTCTGGTTTAACCCGACGTTCGTCCAATGCTCGCCTCCGTCAGTTGTGTGATAAACGCCGTTTCCCCAGTCAGACGAATTGCGATCGTTCGCTTCACCGGTGCCGACCCAGATCACGTCGGAATCGGAAGGTGCAATCGCAATCGCGCCAATTGAAAGCGCCGGCTGTTTATCGAAGATGGGATCGAAGGTAATGCCGGCATCGTTCGATTTGAACACGCCGCCGTGTCCGAGGCCGACGTAAAACACGAACGGGTTGCGCGGATCGATCGCGATATCGGAAACTCGCCCGCCCATCACCGCCGGCCCAATCGAACGGGCTTTGAGATTCTTGAACAGGACATCGGTCAGTTGTGGCGGGCCTGGCGATGCGGGCGGTGTCACTGAGGCTGACAACACGGGAGTCGTCGCTGTCGGTGGCGCCGCCGCTGGAGATGCCGCTTCGGCGACCGATGAAGGTGGCGGCGATTCTTCCTGGGCGAGAAGGGCGGCGGTTGTAAGCAAAAGCGCGCAGAAAGTCCGAATACTCATAAAAAGACGCCTCTCATAAATGCTTCGCGGTTCTTAGGCAAGCGTATCAGGTCGTAAAACCGAACTGCGATGCCGCCCCGTATTTGTAGCCGCGTCGCTGTACGATGCGAAGTCGTCCACCGGACGACTGCTGCAGCTTTCGCACTGGCTCATCCTGCGTATTATCGCGGTCATGCAAGAACAAGTCCTGGCGGGAAAAATCGGCCTCGTTTTCGGCGTGGCGAACAAACGCAGCATCGCCTGGGCAATTGCGAAAGCATGGGCGACGGCGGGGGCACGGCTCATTTTCAATTACCAAGGCGAACGGCTGAGGGAGAACGTCGAGGAACTGACGGCTGAGTTTGGCCAGAACGCGCCGCTGTTTCCGTGCGACGTTTCCAGTGACGAAGAGATCAAGCGATTTTTCGAGCAACTGAAGGAGCAAACGCCGACGGTCGATCTGCTGCTGCACTCGATCGCGTTCGCGCCGAAGGAAGCGCTCGAAGGGGATTTCGTGGGCACGACGCGCGAGGCATTCCGCGTCGCGCACGACGTAAGCGCCTACTCGCTCGTCGCACTCGCACGCGAGGCCGCGCCGCTGATGGTCGAGGGCGGGAGCATTGTCTCGATGACCTATTACGGCTCGGAGAAAGTCGTGCCGCATTACAACGTGATGGGCGTGGCCAAGGCCAGCCTCGAAGCGAGCACGCGCTATCTCGCTTATGATCTGGGTCCGAAAAAGATCCGGGTGAACTGCATCTCAGCCGGGCCGGTGCAAACGCTCGCCGCGCGCGGGATCAGCGGCTTCACGCAAATGTTAAAACATTATCAGGAACGCGCGCCACTAAAACGGAGCTGCGATCCGGCCGAGCTCGGCGCGGCCGGCGTATTTTTGGCGAGTGACGCGGCCGCCGCGATCACCGGGCAGGTGATTTACGTCGACGGCGGATATCA
>DATDFJ010000099.1:0-36110 GCA_036522675.1 Chthoniobacterales bacterium
TTGGGCGCGCGATCAATTTCAACGGCGCGAGCTGGACGGTCGTTGGCGTTCTTCCGGCGAACTTCGATTTCTACGGTCGGAGCAATGGGAACAACGATCTGTTTCTGCCCGCGATCGGAACGTATGGCGACGGAAGCTTCATCCATGATCGTGCTTCGCATCCGTGTGCTGTGATCGCGCGACTGCGACCGGGTGTGAGCGAACGCCAGGCCGAGATCGCGATGAACACGATCGCCGCGCAGCTGGCCGCGCAATATCCGGCGACGAATTTCGGTATGACTGTGGAAGTTCATTCGCTGCTGCGCGATTTCGTGGGCGAAGAAAGCAGAGCGTTACTCGTCACTTCGGCCGGCGCGATTCTCGTTCTGCTGATCGCGTGCGCAAACGTCGCCAACCTCACGCTCGCGCGCGCGTCCACACGCGAACGCGAGATCGCGGTGCGTCTGGCGGTGGGCGGCTCGCGCTGGCAGATCGTTCGCTTGTTGTTGAGCGAATCGCTCCTCATCGCGTCGATCGGCGGTGCGCTTGGCGTGCTGCTCGCGTTCGGGGCGGTTACAGCGTTCAAGGCGATCGGCGCGGGCGTGATCGCGCGCATCGATGAAATTGGCGTCGATGTGCCGGTGCTGCTTTTTTCGATGGGGACAATTTTCGTCGCGACCGTGCTCTTTGGTTTGTTGCCGGCGTGGAAGGCCGCGCATGTGAATGTCGAGCCGGCATTGAAATCGGGTCCGCGCAGCACTGGCGGCGGTTTGGCACGCGTGCGAAAAACTTTAATCGTCAGCGAGCTCACCCTTGCGCTGATGCTCTTGATTGGCGCTTCACTTCTCGTGAAAAGTTTTTGGAAACTGATGCACGTCGATCCCGGTTTCGATCCGTCGCACGTGCAAACGTTTCGTCTGCGTTTGCCCGATTGGAAATACGACAAGCCGGAAACGTCGATGCGCGCAGTCAAGGAATTGCGACGGCGCATCAAGGAGTTGCCGGGAGTAATTCGCGTCGGAATCACGAGCGGAATTCCGTTCGGCCGGATCAACGAAGAGAGTTATTGGATCGAGGGTCAGCCGGAGCCGACGAACCAACTGCAATGGCCGGCCGCGCTCTCGTTTTATATCGACGAAGATCTCTGCCAAACCCTCCGCATTCCACTTCTCGCGGGACGCACGTTGAGCGAGCGCGACACGGACGACGCGCCGCCGGTGGTCGTGGTGGACGATGAATTTGTGCGGGAAAATTTCGGCGGCGACTTCAACGCCGCGCTTGGACAACGGCTGCGCTTCCAAGGCAACAAAGAGCCATGGCGTGAGGTCGTGGGCGTGGTGCGGCATGTCACACACTACGGTCTGGAGGAACACGCACGGGGCGAAGTTTACAAGCCGTGGCTGCAAGTGCCGCAGACGATGGACAATCTCGATTTTCATTATCTGCGCGCAATGGATTTCGCGGTGAAAACCGCGGGCGACCCGAATTCGTATCTTCCCGCGATCAAATCCGAGCTGCGCAAGGTCGACAACGATCTGCCGCTTGGAAACCAAATCACACTCGAAGAGTTGTTGCGTCATCGCACTGCGACGCGCCGGTTCAATCTCGGATTGATCAGCACATTTGCATTGGTTGCGCTCGCTTTAAGCGCGGTCGGTTTGTACGGCGTGACGAGCTACGGCGTAAACCAGCGCACAACCGAAATCGGCATTCGAATGGCGATCGGTGCACAGCCGAAGGACGTGCTTAAATTAATTTTGCGCGAAGGTTTCCTGTTGGCTGTCGTTGGCACTCTGTTGGGTGTCGCCGGCGCATTCGCGCTCACGCGATTTCTTTCGAGCGTGTTGTTCGGCGTCTCCGCGACCGATCCTGCAATTTACTTTGGCGCGGCCGCAGTACTATTAATCGTCGCGATCGCCGCCTGTTTCTGGCCGGCGCGCAGAGCTTCCGCCATTCAACCGCTCGAAGCGTTGCGCTACGAATAATGTTGGCTGCCAACACCCGCAAATTGGAGTTAGGCGCTGTCGATGTTCTTCTGATTTATCTCGGCATTTATCCAAGGCTCCGTCCGGAGCTCGCGTTCTTTTGAGCGCCGCAAATCGCCGTCGGAACGGCCTGGTTCAATGAACGCGGGGAAAATATTCATAACCGCTTCTGTCACGCGGCCAGTAACTTACAGCTATAGCGGGCGCGGCGTGCTGGACAGGTACGCAAACGGCTGTAAATAAACAGAGATGAATTGATCGGCACGCTCAATCGCGCTGATCTCGCCAAGTTGGAGACCCCGAATGCCAGGGGCACCCCAGTGGTCAATCTCGCCACGCGCGGGTTTTTTTGCGCCGGTCACCCGAACCGTATTCGGGAACCACTTTAGCCAGACAAAATTTTATGAAACCAACACTTCGAATCAGCGACCAGCAGACGGCGGCTTTTCCTTTAAGCGATTACAACTTTCAACCGACCCTCGAAGACAAATCGACCTCGGCCGCGGTTGCGCCGGCGACAAAGTCCCCGGCTTTTCACAAACTGAGCAGTGATGTCTTCAGTCCAGCGCTCTCCGCCAGCTATCTGGTCGAGCTTTTCTGCTTCGTTTTGATCGGTGGCATCACCGCCTGGCCGGTCATCGCCGCGCTGCATGCGATCACGCGCATGGTCAGAAATTACTAGGAAAAGAACGGCTGCAGAAGCGGCCTTTCCCATCACGCGACCGTCGCAGATTCCTGCTACAGGTTTGACAGCGCACGCCAATCGCGGTTGAGAGTTAGCCGGTGAGCCGGATTTTGATTGCGGACGACCAGCGCGATGTGCTGGAGGCGCTGCGCATCCTGCTCAAGGGCGAAGGGCATCAGACCGAATCGGTCACGTCGATCAGCGGCATTTTCAACGCGCTGCAGCAACGCGACTACGCGCTGCTCATGATGGACTTGAACTACACGCGCGACACCACCTCGGGCCAGGAAGGCCTCGAGGTCATCCCGAAAATCCAGGAGATCGACAGCACCTTGCCGATTGTGGTGATGACGGCGTGGGCGACTGTCGATCTTGCGGTCGAAGCGATGAAACGCGGGGCGCGCGATTTCATCACCAAACCGTGGGACAACGAGCGGTTGCTCACGATTGTGCGCACGCAGATCGAGCTGGCGGGCGCGTTGCGCAAAGGCCGGAAGCTGGAAGCGGCGAACAAATTGTTAGGCGGCACCGTGCCGAACCTGATTGCCGAAGCGCCCTCGATGCGGCCGGTCATCGAGATGATCTCGCGCGTCGCGCCGTCGGACGCGAACGTGCTCATCACCGGCGAGAACGGCACCGGCAAAAGTTTGATCGCGCAAGCGTTGCACGCGCTCTCGCCGCGCGCGCCGCACAGTATGATCACGGTGAACATGGGCGGGCTGTCGGAAACGTTGTTCGAGAGCGAACTGTTCGGTCATGTCAAAGGCGCATTCACCGACGCGAAGACCGACCGCGCCGGTCGCTTCGAGCTGGCCGACGAAAGCACCCTCTTCATGGACGAGATCGCGAACATTCCGCTCAACCAACAGGCGAAACTGTTGCGCGTGATTGAGACCGGCGAGTTTGAGCGCGTCGGTTCGTCGAAAACATTGCGCGCAAACGTGCGCATCATCTCAGCGACGAACGCGAACCTTGCCGATGAAGTCGCGGCCGGACGCTTTCGTCAGGATCTTCTTTTTCGTTTGAACACGATCGAGATCGCGCTGCCGCCATTGCGCGATCGGCGCGAGGACATCATGCCGCTCGCGAAAAATTTTTTGAAGCAACACGGCCAGCGCTATCGAAAACAACTGGCCGGGTTCGATGAAACCGCCCGCGATCGATTGATGCAGCATTCCTACCCGGGCAACGTGCGCGAGCTGGACCATGTGATCGAGCGCGCGGTGCTAATGTCGCGCGGCCCGCAAATCAAAGCGGCCGATCTTGGCCTAACAAGTGGCGCAGGCGAATCGAAAAGCCTGGAGGATATGAGCCTCGAAGAAGTCGAATCGTTTTTGATCAAAAAAGCGCTCGCCCGGAACAACGGCAACGCCCGCAAAGCGGCCGAAGCGCTGGGCCTGAGCCGGAGCGCGTTTTACCGGCGCTTACAGCAATATGGCTTGTGATTGGGGAGCGCCCGCGCCTCGCGTGTTGTTTGCGGCGCCCTCGCCGCGAACCTCTACAGGTGAACGCGAAAAAGAAGAAGCGATGCGCGAGGGCGCGGATCGCAGCACGCGAGGCGCGGGCGCTCCCCCGAACAGACGCGCATGACACGCGGGCCGAAATATCGGTATCGATTTTCGCACCAGGGCAAATTGACATGGCTGATTTTGGGCGCGGCTGCGCCGGCGGCGATCATCGCGTTGTCGATCTTATGGTTCGGCGATTTCAGCGCAAAAGTGCAATGGACGCTTACCATCGCGATCCTGGTTTGCGCGGCCGGATTTATTTCGGCGGCGCGCGATCACGTCGTGCATCCGCTGCAAACGATGAGCAACCTGCTCGCCGCGCTGCGTGAGGGCGACTATTCGATTCGCGCGCGCGGCGCGCGCGCCGACGACGCGCTCGGCGAAGTGCTCCTCGAGGTCAATACCCTGGGCGAAACGCTGCGGGTACAACGCCTCGGCGCGTTCGAGGCGACCGCGCTCTTGCGCACGATCATGGCCGAGATCGACGTGGCCGTGTTCACGTTCGATCCCGACCGGCGGCTGCGTCTGGTCAACCGCGCCGGCGAAAACCTGCTGGGACATCCCATGGACAAGTTGTTAGGCCGAACGGCGGCAGATTTGGGCCTGGCCCAATGTCTGGCGGCGGACGAAGACGAGCCGTTGACCTTGAGTTTCCCCGGTGGCGCCGGCCGCTGGGGAATTCGGCGCAGCAGTTTTCGCGAACACGGTTTGCCGCACGAGCTGCTCGTCCTGACGGACCTGAGCCGCACGTTGCGCGAGGAAGAGCGGCGCGCCTGGCAACGCCTCGTGCGCGTGCTCGGCCATGAGATGAACAATTCGCTCGCCCCGATCAAATCGCTCGCCGGCAGTTTGGAAACGCTACTGCGCCGCGAACCGCTGCCGCGCGACTGGAAGCAGGACGCGGAGAGCGGGTTGAAATCGATCGAGGCGCGCGCCGATTCGCTCAGCCGCTTCATGCAAGCTTACACGCGCCTGGCGAAACTACCGCCGCCGCAAAAGCACGTTGTCGATCTTGGCGAGCTCGTTCAGCGCGTAGTCAGTCTCGAGCCGCGGCTCAAGCTGCAAATTGTTCCCGGACCGAAAATCGAAATCCACGCGGACGCGGCGCAGATCGAACAGGTGCTGATCAATCTCGTGCACAACGCGGTTGATGCCGCGCTCGAAACGAACGGCGCCGTGGCTGTTCAGTGGCGCGACGCGGGCGACTGCGCTGAAGTCGTGATCCGCGATGAAGGACCAGGAATCATGAACCCGACAAATTTGTTCGTGCCGTTTTTCACGACGAAACCTGGCGGCTCGGGAATTGGATTAACACTGAGCCGGCAAATCGCCGAAGCGCATGGTGGAACGCTCAGCCTAACGAATCGCAAAGAGCGGACTGGCGCGGAAGCGGTGTTGCGTTTGCCGAAGTCCTAGAAAAATGGGCGGGTATGCGGCGTTAGCATGAATATGAAGCTAATCTTTGCTTTTCTCTTATTAGGCTGCGGCGGCGCGTTGGCTGCCGAATCCGATCTGGCACAGCGAATTTCGGCCGCCGTCGAAAAACAGGCAAGTGATGATGCGTTCTCCGGCGTCGCACTGGTGGCGCAGAACGGCACGCCGGTTTTCGAAGGCGCCTACGGCCTGGCCGGCAAAGAAATGAACCGGCGGAACACAAAGACGACGAAGTTCAATCTCGGCTCAATCAATAAATCGTTCACTGCCGTCGCGATCGCGCAGTTAGCGGAAGAGGCAAAACTGGCATACAGCGATACCATCGCGAAGCGAAAGTTGCTCGGCCCGGAAGCGGTGTGCGGGTACCGAAAATAAGTTCACGGTCATCCCGAATCGCGCAGACGATGAGGGACCTCACAATCGCAGCTGAACACGCACTATGTGCTTTGTGTGATCGACGAGCGCACGAGCGGTCCTTCGCTTCGCTCAGGATGACAGCGCTTTTTTTGTGGCGCAGCCGTCCCGAAAGCGGGACGGGGTTGTCCCACGAGCGGAGCACGCTCCGCGATGCGCAGAAAAGCTCGATAACTTTTAGTCGCTGAGCATCAGCAACTTACAACTTTGTTTTGGCGCGTGGCACGCACGTTGCAATAGGGCGAGCCGACTAAAGAATTTTGAATCTGGTGAGCGGGTTGAGTGCCTCTCACTGGAGGAGAAGAAAGGAAGAAACATGAAACCATCTCCCATTACCAACCGAAACGCGCGGCCATTTCCGCTCGTCGATTATCACTACCAGAGTATGACGCTGGACGGCCCGGTGGGCTGCTGCGTTAAACCGACGAAATCGTTGCGCGATATCAGCCGCGATTATTTCGAAGCGGAAGCGAACTACGATTTCCTGAGCAACGCGGCGATGTTCGGAACGCTGATCGCCACGGCTGTGGTGCCGATCGTGAGCGGCGCAATCGCGGTGCTCGACCTCGTGCGCGCGCTGCCATTGTTCTAATCAACCCGTGACCCCACTGAAAAAAGACAACACTATCGTCAGGCCGAGCGGGTTCACGCCGGACCTTTCGTCGATGGACAAGCCGCGCGAAGGCGTCGCCGCCCGCAAACGCAAGCGCCGTATTTTGATTATTGCCGGCGGCGCACTCGGCCTGTTGCTGGCGACTTTTGCCTTGTCGCGTCTGAAACCGGCCGCCCCGAGTGTCGATCGCTCCAGTGTTTGGATCGACACGGTGAAACGCGGACCAATGGTGCGCCAGGTCCGCGGCCTCGGCACGCTCACGCCGGAAGACATTCGCTGGATAGCGGCGAACACCGAAGGCCGCGTCGACAAAATTTTGATCTGGCCGGGAACAAAAGTTGAGCCCGGCGACGTTATTCTGGAGTTGAGCAGTCCGGAACTGGAACAAAGCGCCGGGGAAGCGGTCTCAAAAGCAAAAGCTGCCGAGGCGGCGTTCGCGACGGCGCGGGCGACTTTGCAGCGCGAATTGCTTGACCAGGAATCGAAAACGACCGCAGCCCACTCGGCTTACCAGCAGGCGAAGATGGAACGCGAGACGAACGATCAGCTCGCGAAAAACGGTCTCGTGGCCGAGCTCGTTTACAAGACTTCGAGAATCAAGGAAGAGGAGCTGCAAAAGACGGACGAGATCGAGCAAAAGCGTCTCGCGTTCGCACGCGATTCGATCGAGCCGCAGCTCGCCTCCCAGCAGGCGGCCGTCGACCAGGCGAACCAGCTCGCGAAATTAAAGATGGACCAGGTCGAAGCGCTGCACGTCAAAGCCGGAATGTCCGGAGTTTTGCAGCAGCTGCCGGTGCAAATCGGCCAGCGCGTCAAAATCGGCGACAACCTCGCGCGGGTGGCTGATCCCTCGAAGCTCAAAGCGCAGATCAAAATCGCCGAGACACAGGCAAAAGACATTCAGCCCAAGCAGGAGGCGACAATCGACACGCGCAACGGCGTCGTGAAAGGGCACGTCACGCGCGTCGATCCCGCAGTCGAACAGGGCACCGTGACTGTCGATGTTGCATTTGACGAGCCGCTGCCGAAAGGCGCGCGGCCCGATCTGAGCGTCGACGGTACGATCGAGCTCGAGCGACTCGATAACGTCGTGTTCGTCGGCCGGCCGGCCTTTGGCCAGGAGAACAACACCGTCAGCATGTTCAAGCTCGTGCCCGGCAGCAGCGAAGCGTTGCGCACGCCGGTCAAGCTCGGCAAAAGCTCCGTCAACACGATCGAGATCCTCAGCGGCCTCAACCCCGGCGACCAGGTCATTCTTTCCGATACGAGCGCGTGGGATTCCCACGATCGCATTCGCCTTAACTAAAAACACACTATGCCAACCACCACAGTCAACCCTCAAACTACATCGCAAACCTCCGGCAACGGCTCCACGCCCTTGATCCGGCTTAACGCGGTCACGAAAGTTTTTCTGACCGATGAAGTCGAGACGCACGCACTCTCCGGAATTCATCTCGACATCCGCAACGGCGAATATATTTCGATCGCGGGGCCGTCGGGCTGCGGCAAATCGACGTTATTGTCGATCCTGGGCCTGCTCGACACCCCATCGGAAGGCAGTTACTCGCTGAAGGGACATGAAGTGGCGAACCTTTCGTTCGCCGATCGCGCGCGCATCCGGAATCGCGAGATCGGTTTTATCTTCCAAAGCTTCAACCTGATCGGCGACCTGACGGTTTATGAAAACGTCGAGCTGCCGTTGACGTATCGCGGCTTGAACTCCGGCGAGCGCAAGGAGCTGGTGACACAGGCGCTCGATCGCGTCGGCATGGCGCATCGCGCCAAACATCTGCCGAGCCAGCTGTCCGGCGGCCAGCAGCAACGCGTCGCGGTGGCGCGCGCGCTGGCAGGCAAGCCGGCCATTCTGCTCGCGGATGAACCGACCGGAAATCTCGATTCGCGCAATGGCGAAGCGGTCATGAACCTGCTCAAGGAGCTGCACGACGGCGGCGCGACAATCTGCATGGTCACGCACGACGAGCGCTTCGCGAAACACGCCGATCGCACGGTGCACCTGTTCGACGGACGCGTGGTCGAGGACAGTCGGATCGCGGCCTAACAAATGTAAGATCGACATCTTCAGCGATTATGCTGAGCGAAATCAAAGTGGCGCTGCGGGGGTTGGCGAAGACTCCCGGCTTCACCGCGATTGCGATTGCGACACTGGCGTTGGCGATCGGCGCAAACACGGCTGTGCTCAGCCTGGTCAACGCGCTGTTGATTCGGCCGCTTCCCTACAAGGCGCCGGAGAATCTCGTGTTGCTGTGGGAGCGATTTCCTACTCAAGGCCTGGAGCGCATTCCGGTGTCGGCGCCGGAATATCTCGACTACGAAAAACAGCTGACGACCTTCGAAAAGATCGGCGCCTTTAATTACGCCGCCTATAACCTGACGACGGGCGACCTTCCAGAACGCGTCGCCGGCGCGGTCGTGTCGCCGAGTGTTTTCCCACTGCTCGGCATCGAGCCAATCAAGGGTCGCATCTTCACAAAAGACGAAGGCGCGGAAGGTCGTGACGATGTCGTCGTGATCAGCGCGCGATTGTGGCACCGCCGTTTTAATTCCAATCCGACAATTGTTGGGAACAAAATTTTGCTCAACGGCCGGCCGCACACGGTGGTGGGCATCATGCCGCAGCAATTCGATTTTCCGCTGCCGCTCTTCAACGTCCAGGGATCACGGTTCGCCACGCGCCCCGATATTTGGAAGCCGATTGCATTTACCAAAGATGAATTGGAAGCGCGCTATTCGCGCAGCTATGGCGTGATCGGTCGGCTGCGGTCCGGGGTCTCGGTCGGGCGCGCGCAGGCTCAGATCGACACGGTCACGGCAACTTTCAGGCAGACCAACCCGAAGAATTATCCGCCTGCACTCACCGAATTCGGGGCCAAGCTTTACCCGCTCCAAGACCAGGTCGTCGGTCCGATGCGCACCGGCCTTTGGATTTTGCTCGGCGCGGTCACGCTCGTTTTGCTGATCGCGTGCGCAAACCTCACCACCATGCTGCTCGCCCGCGCGGCGTCGCGCGAGCGCGAGATGGCAATCCGCGTGGCCTTGGGCGCGAGCGTAAGACGAATGCTGCAGCAATTGCTGACCGAAAGCGTGTTATTGTCGATCTTAGGCGGAACCGCAGGGATACTGCTCGCCATCTGGGCGCTCGATCTATTGCGCGTGGTCGGCGCGCAAACCGTCCCGCGCCTTCGCGAGGTTAATCTCGACCTCACTGTCCTCGCGATGACCTTCGGCGTTTCGGTCGCGACCGGAATCCTTTTCGGTCTCGTCCCGGCGCTGGTTAGCGCAAAGCCGGAGCTGACCGAAGCATTGAAAGAAGGCGGACGCGGCGCGACGAGCGGGACTCATCGCAACCGGCTGCGCAACGGCCTCATCGTCGCCGAAACCGTGCTCGCCCTCGTTCTGCTCATCGGCGCGGGCCTGCTCGTGAAAAGTTTTGTCCGGCTGCAAAATGTCTCGCCTGGATTCAATCCGCACAATGTCCTGACCGCCGAGATTTCATTGCCGGTGGAAAAATATCCCCGCGGCGCGCCGGTCATTAATTTTTACAAGGAAGCGGAGCGACGGATCAAAAACATTCCCGGCGTGCAGCATGCCGCCTTCACGGTCGTGCTGCCGTTGAGCGGCTCCAATACCGACAGCTCATTCATTATTGAAGGGCAAGACCCGAAGATGACGGCCGCCTCTCCCGACGAGGAGATTCGCGATGTCACGCCGGATTATTTTCGCGTGCTGGAGACACCGTTGCTGAAGGGGCGATTTTTCACCGATGCGGACACGGCCGATTCGCCACTGGTGGTGATCGTGAACCAGGCCTTCGTCAAAAAATATTTCCGCGACGGCCAGGCGGTCGGGAAACGGATCTCCCGCGACGATCAGAATCCGAAGTGGGCGACGATCGTTGGAGTGGTAGCCGACATCAGACATCGCGGTCTCGATACGCCCGCGCAGCCGGAGTACTCCCTGCCGCACACGCAAGGACCGGACCGCGAGATGGTGCTGACGGTGCGCAGCGCGCAAGACGCGCGCACACTGACTCACGCGGTTCGGGACGAACTGCGCAACGTCGATCCGGACATCCCGCTTTCGAATGTGCGGACTCTCGAGCAAGTAGCGGCCGATTCGATCGCGCCGCGGCGACTTTCAGTCGCTCTGCTCAGCGCATTTTCCGGGATCGCGCTGCTGCTCGCGTCCGTTGGGATGTATGGCGTGATCTCGTTCCTCGTTGTGCAGCGGACGCATGAGATCGGCGTGCGCATGGCGCTGGGCGCGCAGCGTTCTCACGTTTTGAAAATGGTGATCGGACACGCGACGAAGCTGCTTCTCATCGGCGCGGCCATTGGCTTGCCGCTCGCATTGTTGAGCAACTCGGCCCTGCGGACTTTGCTCTATGCCGTGAGCCCGTTCGATATGTCGATCTTCCTGTTCGTCACAACCATCCTCGCCGGTGTCGCGTTGCTCGCCAGTTACATCCCGGCGCTCCGCGCGACGCGCGCCGACCCAATGATTGCGCTCGGCCATAACGCCTGAACTCCATGATCAAGCTCCACAATCTCGAACGCTCTTATCCGCTGGGTCACGGCAAGTTTTTCTACGTGCTGCGCGATGTCACCGTCGATCTGGCCGAAGGCGAATTCGTTTCGGTGATGGGCCCCTCCGGCGCCGGCAAATCGACCCTGCTCCACATCCTCGGCATGCACGACCACGGGTGGACGGGCGAATACTTTTTCAACGAGACGGCCGTTCACCATCTGAAAGCAAAGGAACGCGCCACGCTCCGCAACGAGAACATCGGGTTCGTTTTTCAGCAGTATCACCTGCTCGACGACCTGACGGTTTATGAGAATCTCGAAATCCCGTTATCTTATCGCAAAGTCAGCCGAAGCGAGCGCGCCGCGATTGTCGCCGACACGCTCGACCGGTTTCAGATCGTCGGGAAAAAAGATTTGTATCCGCGCCAGCTTTCCGGCGGCCAGCAACAGCTCGTCGCCGTCGCGCGCGCGATCATCGCCAGTCCGAAACTGATCCTTGCCGACGAGCCGACCGGCAACCTGCACTCCAGCCAGGGCGAAGAAATTATGCAGCTCTTCCAAAAACTGAACGCCGAGGGCACGACCATCATCCAGGTCACGCACTCGGAGAAAAACGCCGGCTACGGCAACCGCGTTATCCAACTGCGCGACGGCTGGGTCGTCGGCGAAACGAAAACAAACTCATGATCCTCGATTCATTCACTCAAGACGTCCGCGTCAGTCTTCGCGTTTTGTTGAAAGACAAGGCCTTCCTTTTCCTGGCCGTGCTGGTGCTGGCGCTCGGCATTGGCGCCGCGACGACGCAATTCACGGTGGTCAACGCAATCGTTTTGCGCGGGTTCTCCTTCCCTCATCCGGAACAACTCATGTCGGTCGGCTTGATCGATCCGAAGGCGAGCGATCAGTTTAACAACTTCGGCAACGGCCAGATTCCCACCGCGCAGGACTACGAGGATTTGAAAGCCGGTCAGAAATCGTTCGCGATGATGGCCGGTTACCTCAGTGGATCGACAATCAACGTGACCTACAAAAACACGCCGCAGCGCTACACGGGCGGGTATGTCACAGAAGACTTGTTCAAGATCGTCGGCGTCGCGCCCGCGCTGGGCCGCGACTTTACCGCGGAAGACAACAAACCTGGCGCTGAGAAGACGCTGATTCTCGGCGACGAGATCTGGCGTCGCGATTTCAACGCCGACCCGAACATCATCGGGCAGAGCGTGCGGGTAAACGGCAAGGCGGCCACGATCATCGGGGTGATGCCGCCGAATTTTAAATTCCCGACCGCCGAAGAACTCTGGACTCCTTTATATAGTGAGTTCCCGCCGGCGCCGCGCGGACAGCTCCGGATTGGAGCGAGCAATGCCGCGCCGGCCGTGATGGGGCGGCTCAAACCCGGTGTTACGGTCGACCAGGCGAACGCGGAATTCATCGCGCTCGCGCGACATTTGGCGGAGGACAATCCGAAAACGAACCAGAACTTCACCTCGGCGACCGTGCAGCCGCTTCTGCACTTCTTCATTGGGGTGCAGTTTCGACAGACCGTCTGGGCAATGCTCGCCGCGGTGATTCTCGTGCTCCTGATCGCGTGCGTGAATGTAATGAACATGCAATTCGGCCGCGCCGCGTTGCGTGCCAAAGAGGTGGCGATTCGCGGAGCGCTCGGTGCGACGCGTTGGCGAATTGTCCAGCATATGCTGACCGAGAGTCTGGTCGTTGCCGCGCTCGGAGCGATTGCGGGCGTGCTGCTCGCTTATTGGGCGGTGGATTTGCTCGCGCGCGCCGTCAAGGCGGCGCCGTTTCCGCCGCCTTACTGGTGGCAATTCACCATCGACGGTCGCGTGCTCGCCTTCACGTTGATCATCACCCTCATCGCAACTGTTGTTTCCGGCTTATTGCCGGCGTTTCTCACCGCGCGGGCGAACGCCGCTGAAATCATGAAGGAAGGCGGACGCGGCAACAGTAGTCGGCTGGTCAATGCCATCACGCGCATTCTCGTTGTCGGCCAAATCGCCTTGACCGCCGCGCTCTTGATCGCGGCGACGTTGCAAATCAAATCGATCAAGAACCAGACGAAGCTGGATTATGGCTACGACGAGAACGCGCTTTACTCGGCGCGGATGGCTTTGATGGAAGGCGCGTATCCGACGGAAGATTCACGACGGGAATTTTTCAAACGCGCCGTTCGTGCGCTGCGGAGCAATTCGAAGTTCGATTCCGCTGCCATGAGCGACCGGTTTCAGATGACTTTCGCCGGCAGCGGTCAGTACGAAGTGGATGGTCAGAATTATCTGACCGATCGGGATCGGCCGCGCGGCAATTTCGAGTCGGTCTCGGATGGCTATTTCACGACGCTCGGCCTGAAGATCCGCGAGGGACGCGATTTCACGATCGACGATTCGGATGCAAAACAGCCGGTCGCGATCGTGAACGCAAGCTTCGCCCGCAAACATTGGGGCAACCAAAGCGCGATTGGTCATCAAGTGCGCATTTTCAATCCCGGTCAGCCGCCGCCGTGGCGAACCATTGTCGGCGTCGTGCCGGATACGTTGATGCAAGGGCCGTTCGATCAACAAACCGAGTCGGCCGGCTTTTTCATGCCGCTACTGGGCGCTTCACCGGCCCCGCAGTTTTGCACCATCATCGTGCGCCCACGCGCCGGTCAGCGTGCCGACACCCTCGGGCCGGCCTTGAGCAAAGCCGTCGCCGAGCTTGATTCGAATTTGCCGGTCTATTTCCCGGGCACACCGGCGCGGTTCCATCACGAAATTCTTAGCGGCAACCGCCTCATCGCAACGCTGTTCACGATTTTCGGCGTCATCGGGTTTGTTCTTTCGGCCGTTGGTCTTTACGGCGTGATGAGTTTTTCGGTCAACCAGCGGACACAGGAATTCGGTATTCGAATGGCACTCGGCGCCGACGCCGCCCGCATTTTCCGCATGGTTATGCAGCAGGGCGCGTGGCAACTGGCTATCGGGCTGCTGCTCGGCGCCGGCGGAATCGCGCTCTTGTTCGGCGTCGTCCTCGCCGCCGCTCTGAAAAACATCTTGTTCAAAGTCAACACGCTCGACCCGTCGATTTATTTCGCCGTCGCCGGACTCCTCACGTTGGTTGCCGCGGCGGCATGCTTCGTTCCTGCGCGCCGCGCCACGCGGGTCGATCCGATGGTCGCCCTTCGCTACGAATGATTCCCCGATGTCGATCTTAACCAAGCACAACAATTATGATTAAGAGTTTTGCCAAGCTGTTGGTCCTGTTCGCCCTTGCTCTCACTGCTTCGGCGGCTTCGGAAGAAAACGTTACCCGCGAAATCAACTCCGCTCCCGGCGAGAAGCTCGTTGTCGATGTCGACTTTGGATCGGTCAATGTGACGGCCGGCGGCGACGACAAAGTTGTTCTCGAAGCACACCGCAAGATCGATTTCGGTGATGAAGCGAAGGAGAAAGAATATCTCGCGAATGTCCCGATCACACTGACGAAGGAAGGAAACGTGGTCACCGTTCGTTCGCGCGGAACAAAGCCGAACGAGTGGAACGTTGGTTGTCGGCAGACTGACGCTAAATACGGCGTCCGGATTCCGAAAAAGTTTGAGATGGCGCTGCGGACGGATGGCGGAGCGATCAGCGTCAGCGATATCACCGGTAACCTGAACGCGCATACCAGCGGCGGCAGCATGGCCTTCGCTCGACTGGAGGGCACGCTCGAGGGCGAGACCAGCGGCGGCTTCGTTGAAGCGGAAGATTGCCGCGGGCTGATCGATATTGAAACAAGCGGCGGCCACATCAAAGTCAGGCAAGGTAAGGGCAGTCTCAACGCGCATACCTCCGGCGGTCACATCGAAGTGCGCGATTTTTCGGGCGACACCGAAGTCAGAACGAGCGGCGGCGATCTCGCTTTGGAAAAAATCTCCGGCAAGCTCGTTGGGAAAACCTCGGGTGGCTCAATCCGCGCGGCGATTCCCGTTGTCGCCGACGTAAAATTAGAAACGAGCGCGGGCAACATCGATCTGTCCGTTCCTGCGAGCGCGGCATTCGCGATCGAAGCAAACACAAGCGTTGGCGAAGTCGTAACTCGCCTGCCGATTCAAACCAGCGACGTTCACCAGGAGTACCCGCGCGAACATCTGCACGGCACTTTGAACGGCGGCGGGAAATCAGTCCTTCTCGGAACCTCCGCCGGCAACATCACGATCAAGCCGATCGCTGAGGAAGTTGCCAATCTTCAGACCAGGTAAATTTTATGCTGGAAGATCTGCGATTCGCTTTTCGCCAGCTGGTCAAAAATCCGAGCTTCACGATCATCGCGATCTTTGCGCTCGCGCTCGGGATCGGCGCCAACACCGCCATCTTCAGCGTAGTCAACGCGGTCCTGCTCCGGCCGTTGCCCTATCCCGATTCGGACAAGCTGATCGTCGTGCGCGAGCGCTCCACCAAATTCGATCGCGGTTCGGTCGGTTATATGAACTGGCTCGACTGGCATGCCGGGCAACGCAGTTTCACCGACCTGGCGCTGGCCAGACGCGAGAGTTGTAACTTCTCCATCGGCAGCGGCGTCGACGCGCCGGAGCGCATCCGCGGCATTCGCGGCAGCGCCGGGCTGCTTTCGATGCTCGGCTTGAAACCGCGCATCGGGCGCGATCTCACCACCGCTGAAGATCTCGATGGGGCGCCGGCTGTCGCGCTGATCAGCGAAAATTTGTGGCGTAAAAATTTTGGCGGTTCTCCCGACGTTCTCGGTCAGCGCATCCTGGTCAACGGTTTGGAACGCGAGATCGTCGGTGTTTTTCCGAAGGAACTGCAGCTGGGGCGCAAGCCGGATGTTCTCATTCCCCTCGGCGAAATTGTGAAACAGCCGGGAATGGACAATCGCGACAACCATCAGGGGTTCCTCGCGCTCGGCCGATTGAAGCCAGGCGTGACGATGGCGCAGGCGAAAAGCGATCTCGATGCAATCGCCGCCGACCTCGAGAAAAAATATCCGGCAACAAACACGGGTCGGCGCGTGCACATGGCTACGCTCCTGCAAGAAACGGTGGGCGATTATCGCGCGAGTCTGAATCTTTTGCTCGCGGCCGTTGGATGCGTGTTGCTGATCGCGTGTGCTAATGTGGCTAATCTACAATTCGCGCGTGCGCTTGCTCGGGCGCGAGAGATGGCGGTGCGGGTCGCGCTTGGCGCCAGCCGCTGGAGAATCGCGCGCCAGCTCCTGATCGAAAGCACGCTGCTCGCTATCATCGGCGCGGTCGCCGGCGTGTTGCTGACCATTTGGAGCCTCGACGCGATCCTTGCCCTGACGCCGGCAGACGTGTCGCGCTTCCACGACGTTAAGATCGACATCAACGTGCTCGCCTTTACGACAGCCGCGGCGCTGTTCGCTGGAATTCTCGTTGGCATCTGGCCGGCTTGGCGCGTCTCGCACACAGCTTCGCTCTCACTCGCGTTGCACGAAGTCGGCGGACGCGGATCGAGCGACGGCGTAGGACGACAGCGAGTACGTTCCGGTTTGGTCGTCACCCAAGTGGCGCTCGCGATTGTCTTGCTCGCCGGCGCCGGCCTCACCCTGAAAAGTTTCTGGCACGCGCAAAATGCGCCGCTCGGCTTTAATCCGCACGGCGTTATCAACTTTCCGATCGCGCTTTCGGAAGCGAAGTACAAGAAAGACGAGCAGAAAGACGCCTTTTGGACCGAATTACTCGAGCGCGTTCACAATATACCGGGTGTCGAAGCCGCCGCGATCAGCGCGAACAGTCCTTTTGACGACAACGAATGGGACAGCTGGTTCCATATCACGGGAACGCCAGCCGCGCCGCCGGGCGAACAGCCAATTGCTGAAGTCAGTCCGGTTTCGCCGGAATACTTTCGCGTTCTTGGAATGCCAATCCTGCGGGGCCGCGGCTTCGGTCCGGGAGATCAGCCGGGCGAGAAAGGACATTCGCGTTCGATCATCATCGATGAATCCTTCGCACAGAAATATTTCCCGGGAACAGACCCGATCGGCCAGCATCTCGACGACAATCAGACCTCCGATAAAACGCAGCCTCCGATGACAATCATCGGCATCGTACCGCGGACGCGAAACGACGCGCCGGGCGAAGACAACACGGAAAAACTCCAGATGGTCGAGGAGTATCTGCTCGCCTCGCAGGACCCGCAGACTTGGAACAATCTGCACGTGCGCACGAGCCTGCGCGACATCGGCTCGATTGTCAGCGCGGTACGGCGCGAAGTGCAGGCGCTCGATGCCGATCAACCGATTGGCCAGGTCACGACCATGGACCAGGCGGTCGCGGCCAGCCTTGCCACGCGCCGTTTGACCATGGTATTGCTCGGCGCGTTCGCGTTGCTCGCGCTCGTGCTCGCGAGCGTCGGGCTCTACGGCGTTATGGCGCTGACCGTGACGCAACGCACGCGCGAGCTCGGCATTCGCATGGCCCTCGGCGCAGAACGCACGAGCATCTTTCGTCTCGTGCTCGGACATGGCATGTCGTTGATGGCGATCGGCATCATTGTCGGGTTGATCGGCGCAGTCGGCGTCGGCCGGGTGCTCGTCTCCATTCTCTATAATGTCCGCGCGCTCGACCCCGCCGCTGTCGCCACTGCCGTCTTCTCGCTCCTCACCGTCGCGCTCATCGCCTGCTGCGTGCCAGCCCGGCGCGCGACGCGTGTCGATCCAATTGTCGCCTTACGAACCGAATAATCGAACACGATGAACCAAATCCGTTTTGCATTTCGACAACTGATCAAGAATCCGGCGTTTTCGACCGTCGCGGTTCTCACGCTCGCGCTGGGGATCGGAGCGAACACGGCCATCTTCAGCATCGTCAACGCCGTCTTGCTCCGGCCGCTGCCGTATCCCGACGCGGACCGAATCATGGTCCTGAACGAATCGGCCGGTCCCGGGCAGGATTCCTCGGTTGCGCTTCCCGATTATTTCGATTGGCAAAAGGAGAACACCGCCTTCGAACATCTCGCCTGCACTCACAAGGAATCGCGCAACTTGAGTGGCATTTCGGGTCGCGATCCGGAACGCGTCTCGTGTGCGTCGGTGACGCGAAACTTTTTCAACATTGTCGGAATGAACGCGGAGATCGGCCGCACTTTCAGTGAAGACGAAGACAAAGTCGGCGCCCCGCCGGTCGCGGTGATCAGCGATCGTTTATGGGCACGCGCGTTTAATCGCGATCGGAGCGTCATCGGTCGCTCGATAACGCTGCACGATTCTAATTTCACCGTGATCGGCGTGATGCCGCCGGAGATGACCTCGCCGCAGGACAGCGACGTCTGGTTGTCGATGATGCGGCGCAGCAACAACCCGGTTTGGATGAATCGCGCGATCCATCCGATGATTTACGTTTGGGGAAAACTCAAGGGCGCGGTGACGGTCGAGCAAGCGCGAACGGAGATGAAAGGGATCGCCGCGCGTTTGGAGAAAGCGTATCCGGACACAAACCGCGGAGAAACGGCGGTGGTGACGCCGTTGCTCGATAATCTCGTCGGCAAATATCGGACGAATCTCGGATTGCTGCTCGGAGCCGTTGGTCTTGTTCTGTTAATTGCCTGCGCCAATCTCGCCAACTTGTTCGCCGCCCGAGGCGCCGCGCGGGCACGGGAGTTCGCAGTTCACGCCGCCGTCGGCGCGACCCGGTGGCAAATTATCAAAAAGCTTTTGATCGAAAGCTTCCTCGTCGCGCTTCTTGGCGGAGTGGTTGGCTTCTTGTTTGCGATTTGGGTTCGCAACGGATTGATCGCGCTCAGCCCGGGAAACATTTCGCGGTTCCAGGAAGTCTCCTTTGATGTCCGCGTTCTCGGCTTCACATTTCTAATCGCATCAGTCACGACCGTGCTTTTCGGGCTGTGGCCGGCGTGGCAGGCTTCGCACGCCGATGTTCAGCTCGCCTTGAAACAAGGATCGGCCGGGAGTGGCGACCCGCCATCGGCAAAACGAGCTCGGGACTGGCTGGTCATAAGCGAAATTGCGCTCACGCTTACCTTGTTGGTCGCGGCCGGCCTGGTTTTAAAAAGTTTTTCCCGCTTACAATCGCTCTCACTGGGTTACGAGCCGCGCGCGCTTTTCACGGCCCGTTTCGAATTGCCGTGGAAGAAATATGACGACCGCGCCAAGATCGACATCTTCGCCAAGGCATTGCTCGATAAAGTGCGCGTGTTGCCCGGAGTGCAACAGACGGCCCTCAGTTCGAATGGTCCGCTCATGGGCGGATGGCAAACGGGTTTTTGGCGCGAAGAGAAGCCACGGCCGCAGCCATCGGACATGTTGAACTCCGACCTTGAAGTGGTCGGCGGCGATTATTTTCAAACTCTCAAGGCGCCGCTTCTGCGCGGCCGCACATTCAACGAGCGCGACACGAAAGACTCGCCGCCGGTCATCATCATCGACCAGGGGATGGCCGAACAATATTTTCCCGGGGAAGATCCAATCGGAAAGCGCATGGGCGTTGACGTCGGCAACGACGAAGAAGGTTATGCCATGCGCGAGATCGTCGGCGTGGTTGCGCGGATGCGTTTTCACGCTGTCGATGAGATGGCGCCGCTGCCGGTAATTTATTCTTCGTTAGCCCAGGCCCAGCGAAACAGTCTCACTTTGTTCGTAAGATCGACAATGGCGCCCGCGCTGCTCGAGCGGACGATTCGCGACGCCGTCACATCGATCGATTCGTCCGTCCCGATTTTCGACACGCGTCCGATGATCGATCGTGTCCAGGAAAGTTGGGGCAGCCAACGTTTGCTGAGTTTTCTGTTTTCAATTTTTGCCGGGCTCGCGCTGGTGCTGGCCACGATCGGTCTTTACGGATTGCTCGCCTACACCACACTCAAACGCGTCCGTGAAATCGGTATCCGGCTTGCGCTTGGCGCGCGCCCGGCTCAAATCCGCGCCCTCGTTTTTTCGCATGGTCTGCAATTGCTCGTCATCGGATCAGCGATCGGTGTCGTCGCGGCGTTAGCTCTGTCCCGCGCGCTGCAAAGCATGCTTTTTGAAGCCAAAGGGATCGATCCGAGAATTTATCTCGCCGTCGGAATCGTTCTCTTTATTGCGACGTTCCTTGCCTCCTGGATTCCGGCCCGCCGCGCGTCACGGGTCGATCCAATCATCGCTCTGCGTTCCGAGTAACCTATGATTAGCGATCTGCGTTTTGCGATTCGGATGCTCTTTAAGTATCCGGCGTTTTCAATCGTTGCGTTTTTCGCGCTCGTTCTCGGAATTGGCGCGAACACAACCGTTTTCGGAATCATCAACGCGCTTGTGCTTCGGCCGTTACCGGTCGGCCATGCCAAAGACGTAGTGAAGGTCTTTACGACCGACACTCACATCAAGGGCAATCAATCGACCTCCTGGCTAAACTTCCAGGATTTCGCGAAGCAGAACACAGCCTTCAGCTCCATGGCCGCATACACCTTTGCCGGAATGGGGATGACGCACGGCACTGAGACATTGAATGTGGGCGGTTTGCTCGTAACCGGAAACTTTTTCGATCTGCTCGAGGTCAAACCGGTTCTCGGACGAACATTTTTGCCGGAGGAAGATTCGACGCCTAACGGCCACCCGGTGGTTGTTCTTGGTCACCGGTTCTGGAGAAAACTGGGAGCTGACCCAGCAATTGTCGGCAGCCAGGTAACCTTCAACGGACATTCCTTCACTGTGATTGGCGTTACACCGCCGGCTTTCACTAGCGTTGATGTTGGCTTCGATCCGGATGTTTACCTGCCCGTCTCGATGCATCAATGGGCGCGCCCGGGCGGTGATTTTTGGTTCGAGACACGGCGCGCGCTATTGATGAGCGTTATCGCACGGCTAAAGCCCGGGATGACAATGTCCGAAGCGCAAGCGCAAATGCGCACGATCGCCAAACAGCTCGAGCAAGCTTATCCGGAGGTAAACAAAGAGCGCTCGATCGCGCTGATGTCACTCGAGGCAGCCAAAGCGCAGGGACTTGGCGGTCCGACAAATGAAGATCTTGCCCGCAATGTATCTCTTCTTTTATTGGCGGCGTCGTCGAGCATTCTCCTGATCGCCTGCGCCAACGTTGGCAACCTGCTCCTCGCGCGATCGACTGCTCGCCGGCGCGAGATGGCGGTTCGTTTGGCACTCGGCGCCGGGCGAAAACGGATCGTGCGACAATTGCTCACCGAAAGTATTTTGCTCGGCGTCATTGGCGGCATCGGTGGCGTTATTCTTGCCTATGGCCTGGGCGATGTTCTGGTGGCGTTGCTTCCACCAACTCCCTTTCCAATTGCACTCGATCCACAACCTGACTGGCGGGTGCTCGCGATCTCGTTGGTCGTCGCCATCTCTAGCGGAATCGTATTCGGATTGGCTCCAGCCTTGCAAATTGCGCGCTGGAACCTCACCGAAGGATTGCGTGAACGAGCTTCGACTGTCGGGGGCGCAGTCACGCGCTTCAATCTGCGCAGTTTGCTCGTAGTCGCACAAATTGCCATTTCCTTGCTTCTCCTAATCGGTTCCGGCTTGTTTCTGAAATCGTTCTACAAGGCCCAGGCGATCGATCCCGGTTTTCGCACGAACAATCTCGATATCGTCACGATTAATCCGGTGCTGGCCGGCTACGACAGCGACCGTGCCATTCAAGTCGTGCGCGCGATTGTCGATCAAATCAGTCACGACTCGAGGGTGGCCGGAGCGGACGTCAACAACTGGGTTCCACTCTTTGGTGGTGAAGGACGAACCATCGTCATCGATGGCCGCGATCCAGGCGATGAGCATAATCGCCGCTTTGCCAATTACAGTCCAATTACGCCCGGGTATTTCCAGACGCTGGGCATCCAGCTTCTCCGTGGCCGTAACTTTACCGACCACGACGCGGAAAAGAATGCCGCACCGGTTGCGATCATTGACGAAACGATGGCCCAGGAATTTTGGCCTAACGAAGATGCGCTGGGCCGCCGCTTCCGATTCATGATCAACAAGGAGCCGATCGAAGTCATCGGAATCGCGCGAAATTCGAAGGCGGCGACGCTCGGAGAAGTCCCGACCCCGATGGTTTACCGGCCGCTAAAGGAAATCACCGACACCGGGATTACTCTTTTTGTTCACACCAACGGCGCTGCCGGGGTGATGCTCAGCGAAATCCGCCGGATTGTCCGCGCCGTTGATGTTCACATCCCGATCACCTATGAGAAAACAATCCAGCAGCATATGGCGGTCGCGCTTTGGCCGTCATGGATGGGTGCAATGTTGCTCGGAAGCCTCGGCGCGCTCGCATTCATTCTTGCTTCAATGGGCGTGTATGGAGTGATGGCTTATTCTGTCAGTCAGCGCACTCGTGAACTGGGAATCCGGATGGCGCTCGGCGCACAAACGAGGCAGGTCGTTCAATTGGTGCTGCGTCAGGGGATGTTCTTAGCAGCCATTGGTCTCGGGTTTGGACTGTTTGCCGCGTTCGGGACGACGCGGCTCGCTGGATCTCTGCTTTACGGGGTTAATCCGAGCGATCCGTTCGTTTTCTCCGGCGTCACCTCGCTGCTCGCAATGGCCGCTCTCGCCGCCTGCTATTTTCCAGCGCGGCGTGCTTTGAAAATCAATCCGGTGATCGCTCTGCGTTCCGAATAGTTATGCAGAATTTTCGCTACGCTCTCCGCGTTCTTGCCAAGCAACCGCTCTTCACTGCGATTGTTGTATTGACTTTCGCGCTCGGCATTGGCGCGAACACGGCTGTCTTCAGCGTGCTCAATGCCGTGTTGCTCCGGCCGCTGCCATTTCACGAGCCACAGAATCTTGTCGCGCTCGGTGAATTTGATACGCGCGAGAAGGCCGACCCCGGCACAGAAATCGAGTCGATCTCGTATCTCGATTATGTCGATTGGCGCGATCAAACCAAGGTTTTCGAACGCGTCGCCATTTATACGAACCAAAGCGTCAGCACGTTGAGCGACGGAAAGCAGGCGACGCACGTCCAGGGCGAATCGGTCTCAGCCGATTTGTTCCCGCTGCTCGGAGTTCAACCGATACTCGGCCGCGCATTTTTGCCGAAAGAGGACGAACCGGGGAATCGCGTCGTCATTCTCAGCCATCCGTTGTGGCAGAGACAATTTGGCGGCGATCGCGGAATTATTGGCCGCAACATCACGCTGGACGGCAAGCAGTTCCAAGTGATCGGCGTGATGCCGCCGCGCTTTACTTATCCCCTGCGGTTTTCGAATCCACCGGAACTTTGGATCACGATGTCGATCTTGCGCTCGACCGACGATGGATCGCAACCGATGACCGAGCAGCGCGACAACGATTTTTTCCAGTGCGTCGCGCGCTTGAAACCCGGCGTCTCGATTCGACAGGCGCAGGCGAACATCGACACGATCACAGCCGCCTGGCATCAACAGTATCCGCAAAAGACAAACACGGGCGCGAAAGTCCTGCCGGAACTCAGCGCCATGGTCGGCAACACCCATTCTGCGTTGCTCATGTTGTGCGCGATGGCCGGCTGCGTCCTGCTGGTCGCGTGCGTGAACGTCGCGAACCTCCTCCTCGCGCGTTCGCTTTCGCGCAATCGCGAGATCAGTATTCGCGCCGCGCTTGGCGCCGGACGTTGGCAGATCATTAAACAACTGCTCGTCGAGAGTACATTGCTGGGAGCTTTCGGCGGCTTTGCCGGGTTGGTGCTCGCAATCTGGGGCGTTGATTCGATGAAAGGCTTTCTGCCTGGCATCCCGCGAATGGACGAGATCACTCCCGATCCGCGCGTGCTTGGCTTTACTACTTTGCTCAGTCTCGGCGTTGGAATTTTTGCCGGTCTGTTACCGGCGTGGCGCGCATCGCATCCGAATCTTGCGACCTCGATGAACGAGGCTTCTCGCGGTTCGAGCGAAGGCGCCGCCGGTGGGCGGACACGCGCGAGCCTCGTTGTCATCGAGATGGTGCTCGCGCTGGTCCTTCTCGCCAGCGCCGGATTGTTGGTCGAAAGTTTTCTCCGTTTACAAAGAGTTCCCGCCGGATTCGACCACACCAGGGTTATCACCGCGCGGATCGCGCTGCCGAACGCGAGTTATCCGAAACCGCAGGACTCGGCGAACTTTTACAAGAAACTGCTTGAGCGAGTTTCGGTTCTTCCCGGTGTGCAATCCGCCGCCGCGGCCTGGTGGATACCGCTGAGCGGAAGTGACATTGCTTTCAACTTCGACGTGCAAGAGCGCCCACTCCCGGAAGGCCAGCAACCGGTCGCCCAAGTCAACGTTGTGACTCCTGAATATTTTCAGACTTTGCGCACGCCGATCGTTCTTGGTCGCGCGTTCACCGAACGCGACGACAAAAACGCGCCGCCGGTCGCGATTGTGTCCGAGAGTTTCGCGAGGCAGTATTTCCCGGGCGAAAATCCCATTGGCAAACGCATCACGCCGAACGGATCGGTCGATCCGGGTAAGGCGCCGGTCCGCGAAATCGTCGGCGTGGTAGCGGACATGCATTTGATCAGCCTGCGGCTTGCGCCTAAACCGCAAATCTACCTCCCGCACCAGCAGTTCGGGATCGGTTCGATGTCGATCTTTGTCCGGACACAGATCGATCCGCAATCGCTGACAAATACGTTGCGCCGAACCGTGGCCGAAATTGACAAGGACGTGCCCGTGTATCGGACGCGGACGCTCACCGACTACATGTCCCAATCGGTCGCGCAGCCGCGCTTGAACGCGATGTTGGTCGGTTTGTTCGCATTGATCGCGCTCCTTCTCGCCGCCGCCGGAATTTTCGGTGTGATGAGTTACTCGGTGACGCAGCGAACGCAGGAAATCGGAATTCGTCTCGCGCTTGGCGCGCAACGTTACGACGTTCTGCGCCTTATCATTTTGCAAGGCATGCGTTTCGTCGGTGCGGGCATCGTACTCGGCTTGCTTGGCGTTTTCGCCTGCACTCGTTTGCTGCAAAGCCTTCTCTTCGGGATCGGCGCGACTGATTTGCGCACGATGATCGTGGTGAGCTTGATCCTGAGCGCGGTGGCGTTTCTCGCCTGCCTGCTGCCCGCGCGCCGGGCCACTTTGGTCAATCCGGTTCAAGCATTGCGCGCCGAATGAATTCTCAGATCCGACCATCAATCAATACCCCACATGAACGATATTCGGTTCGCATTTCGTAAACTTCGGCAATCGCTCGGGTTCTCGTCTGCCGCGATTCTGACGCTCGGGCTTGGGATCGGCGCGACGACTGCAATCTTTAGTCTGGTCAACGGCGTTTTGCTCCGCCCGCTGCCGTACGCGGAAGCGGATCGCATCATTTACCTTGCCGGTGAAAATCGCGAGCACGGGATTTCGGACAGCAACGTTTCAGTTCTCGATTTCCAGGATTGGCAAAATCACAGCCAGGCGTTCGCAAAGATGGCGTTGTTCTGGAGCGGCGGCGCCGCCTTTGCCGCCGGCGCCGGCGAACCGGAGCGCGTCCCGCGCGCCGGGGTCACCAGGGACTTCTTCGATGTGATCGGTGTGCAGCCGATGCTGGGTCGCGCATTCCTCGCCGAAGAAGAACAATCGCAGGAAATCCGGGTCGCCATCTTGGGTGAGCGTTTGTGGCAACGTCGCTTCGGCTCCGACCGGGATATCATCGGCAAAACAATTACGATTAACGCACAGCCAGTGACCGTGATCGGCGTGATGCCCGCCGGCTTCGACTTTCCGTTCGATAGCGAAGTTTGGACACCAGCCGGGATAGACATGGCCCAAGAGCGACGTGATAACCGGTCGTATTTTGCGCTTGGTCGGCTCAAGTCCGGCGTTGATCTCAAACAGGCGCAGATTCAGTTCTCCGCGCTCAGTCAACAGCTCGCCCAGGCTTTTCCAGAGACAAATAAAGGTTGGGATACAAAGCTCACACCGTTGCGCGATCGTTTGGTCCGTTCCGTTCGACCGTCGCTCCTGGTTCTTCTGGGCGCCGTCGTTCTCGTGCTTCTGATTGCCTGCGCAAACATCGCAAATCTTCTTCTTGCCCGCGCGGCTGCGCGACAAAAGGAAGTGGCAATTCGCAGCGCGCTTGGAGCGAGCGGCGCTCGCATCCTTCGGCAAATGCTGACTGAAAGCATCGTGCTCTCGATCTTCGGAGGAGGTCTGGGTGTGCTCCTGAGTGTCTGGTTAACTCAAGTGCTCATCTCGATTAGTCCACCTGACTCTCCTCGTTTTGGTGAAGTGTCGCTCGATTATCGCGTCCTCGGTTTCGCAATCGCGCTTTCTGTTCTCACCGGAATTTTGTTTGGTCTCGCTCCGGCGTTGCAGGCATCGAGATTGAACGTCACCAGTTCGCTCAATGAAGGCGGTCGTGGCGGCGACAGTTATCGCCGGACCAGGGCGCGAAGTCTTCTCCTAATCGGGGAGGTCGCGCTTTCACTCATGCTTTTGTTTGGCGCTGGTCTGCTCATCAAAAGTTTTCTTGAGCTCCAAAGCGTGCGACCGGGATTCAATAAGGAGCGCGTCTTGCTCGCTTCAATCTCGTTGCCGCGCGCGAAATACAAGGAAGATCGACAACGTGTCGAATTCTTCCGCGCCTTGACGACTCGACTCCAAACGCTGCCGGGTGTGGAAGCGGCGGGAGGAGGTCTGAATCTTCCGCTCGCGGCCAGCAAATATGTGATCGGTCGCGCGTTCATTCCTGAAGGCCGACCGATGACCACGGACGAAGCCGTCGATGCAAACTATTCCGCCGTGACGCCCGGTTATTTCGAGGCGTTGCAAATTCCGCTTCTGCTCGGACGCGCATTCAATGAGCACGACAACGAGGACGCGCCCAAAGTCGTGATCATCAATCGCACCGCAGCGATTAAGCACTTCGGCTCGGAAGCAGCCGCGATCGGGAAACGAATCACGATTTGGCGCGACGAAAAATTCGCGCGCGAGATCGTTGGCGTCGTCGGCGACGTCAAACCCGTTGCCTTGGAAGATAAAGGCGCCGCGCAAATTTATACGCCTCACGCCCAGGACGGCGTCGGTTTCCTGGCCCTAACGATTCGGACGGTGCGCGAACCGGCAGCGATGACCGCAACGCTTCGCCGCGAGGTTGCAAATCTCGACAAAGATCTGCCGATTTTTGACGTGCGGACAATGGATGCCGTTGTCGCGCAATCGATCGGTTCGCGGCGGGTCTCCATGCTGCTGTTTAGTGTTTTTGCAGGCGCGGCGCTCCTACTCGCGGCCATCGGCATCTACGGCGTTATCGCTTACACCGTGACGCAACGGACTCACGAGATCGGGATTCGAATGGCTCTTGGCGCGCAGGCCGGTGACGTTCTCGGAATGGTCGTACGGGAAGGAATGACGTTGACCATGATTGGTGTCGGCGTTGGTCTCCTTGGCGCCTTTGCGCTGGCGAAAGTGATCGCGAGCCTTCTTTTCGGCGTCGGCGCAACTGATCTCTCGACGATGTTCGCTGTCATTCTGATCCTGAGCGCAGTCGCCTTTCTCGCCTGTTTGCTGCCGGCGCGCCGCGCCACGCTCGTCAATCCCGTTCAAGCGCTCCGCGCCGAATGAATTCTCTGGTCCAAACCGTTAACCAACACCCGACATGAACGATATTCGATTCGCGTTCCGCAAACTTCGACAATCCCCGGCGTTCACCGCCATCGCCGTGCTCACGCTTGCGCTCGGCATCGGGATGAACACCGCAATTTTTAGTCTGATGCACGATTTATTTCTCCGCCGCCTGCCATTTGTTGAGCCCGAGCGCATCATGCGCATCTACGGCGAATCGAAAGAGCGAGAGTTGAAACGGATGTCTTCCTCCGTTCCGAAGTTTCAACATTATCGTGACGGACAAACCGCTTTCACTGATCTCGCGGCGGATTGGGGCAACGGCTTCATCATGACCGGCATGGGCGAACCGATCCAATTGATCGGCGCCAATATCACCCACAACTATTTCGATCTGCTCGGCATCAAACCGATTCTCGGCCGCACCTTTCTCCCCGAAGAAGATACCACCGGCGACGTCGTGCTGGTGACCGAGCATTTCTGGCAGAAACGGCTCAACTCCGATCCGGCCGTGATCGGGCGCAGCATCACCTTGAACGGCGTCGCCTGCACAATCGTGGGCGTGTTGCCGAATCCGCCAATCGCGTGGTGGGGTCCGAATTCAGAAATTTTCGCCAACAAACCGTTCGATCCCCCGGGACTGACCAAAGACCGATTGCTGCGCGGTGTAAGTTTTATGCGTGTGATTGGCCGGCTGAAACCGGGCGTTTCGATGTCCCAGGCGCACGCCGCCATGCAAACAGTGTATCAAAGCTACAAGGAAAAATGGCCGGCCACGGCTGATAACACCTGGTCCCCCTACCTGGTTTCGGCGGCGGAAGATGTGACCGGAAATTTGCGCCCTGCATTTTTGACTTTACTCGCCGCGGTCAGCGCGGTGCTGCTTATTGCTTGCAGCAACGTTGCGAATTTATTGCTCGTGCGTTTCACCGGGCGCAAACGCGAAATCTCATTGCGCATGGCGCTGGGCGCGGAAAGAAAAAGCATCATCCGCTTGTTCGTTTTCGAAAGCACCCTCGTCAGTATGATCGCGGGAGCACTCGGCCTTTGTCTCGCGCTCTGGACAGTGTCGATCGTGCCCCGCGTTGCCGGCCAAAACATTCCACTCGAAGCGGGCGTGACTTTGCAGTTACCGGTCCTGCTTTTCACCGTCGCGTTGTCTCTATTGACTGGTCTGCTCATGGGCGTTTACCCCGCATGGCAAAGTTCACGCGCGGATTTGGTGGATGGACTAAAGGAAGGCGGGCGCGGAACGAGCGGCAGTCGCGGGCAGCATCGTTTCCGTCGTGGACTGGTTACGGCGCAGGTGGGCTTATCAGTCGTGTTACTGGCCGGCGCCGCACTGCTCGTTTCCAGCTTTTTCCGCCTCAGCCGGCAGGATGCCGGATTTCGCACCGAACGGATTTGGGCTGGCGGAATCGGATTGCCGCCGGCGAAGTACCCGGATGCGGCGACGCGTTCGCAATTCATGCAGCGTTTGCACTCGGACTTACAAAACGCTCCGGGTGTCGAATCGGTTGGCATAACCGATGCCGTTCCCCTTCAGGGCAATATTTCCCGTTCGCCGTATGCGCGCGCGGACGGAAATCCCGTGCCCGTTAATCAACGCCCGCTCGGTCTGACCCGCAGCGTTTCGCCGCAGTATTTCCACACGCTTAGCATTCCGCTTTTGTCGGGGCGCGACTTTACGGAGCGGGACAAACTCGATTCGCCGCCTGTTGTTATCTTGAGCAACTCCACGGCGAAGAAACTATTTCCAAACGAAAACCCGCTCGGGCGACAAATGCTGTTCGGCACGGACAACGGAACGGGGTTGGCGACGGAAGTCATCGGGGTGGTCGGCGACGTGCGCTCCGACAAGTTAGCGAAAAGCAACGACGTTGAGTTTTATCGCCCATGGCCGCAACGCAGCGCACCGTTTTTGAATGTCGTTGTGCGAACAACAACAAAACCGGAAGCGACGAGCACGCTGGTGCGCGCGGTTCTGGCGAAGATCGACAACACCATTCCAATTCTGCAACCAAGCACGCTCGACGAAATCGTAACCCAATCCCTCGGCCAGGAACGCTTGACGATGGCGCTGCTCGGCGCGTTCGCCGGCATCGCCCTCTTGCTTGCCGTTATCGGAATCTACGGTGCCGTTGCTTATACGGTTGAACAACGCACCGGCGAGATCGGCGTGCGCATGGCCCTCGGTGCGCAAACCACGGACGTGCTTCGTTTGGTCGTCCGGCAGGGAATGAACCCGGTGTTTATCGGATTGATACTTGGCTTGATTGGCACATTTGCCGCCGGCCGCTTGATGGCCGCGCAGCTTTACCAGGTTTCGCCGTACAACCCGTTGTTGCTCGGCGCGACCGCCATCCTCCTGACCAGCGCGGCGTTGCTCGCCTGCCTGATTCCGGCCCGCCGCGCAACACTGGTCGATCCGATCCAGGCATTACGCACGGAATGAGTTTTCAATTCAACAACTGCACAGTTCCATGAACGATATTCGATTCGCGTTCCGTAAACTTCGACAATCCCCGGCTTTCACCGCCATCGCCGTGCTCACGCTTGCGCTCGGCATTGGACTGAACACCGCCATCTTCAGCCTCGTGAACGATCTTTTTCTGCGCAGCCTTCCGTTCAAGGAACCGTCGCGCCTTGTTCACTTTTACGGCGGAGATAAATCGCGCGATCTAATCGACCTTCCCCTTTCGGGGCCGCGCTTCGAGCATTTCCGGGATGGCCAGACAATTTGCGAAAGTCTCGCCGGTGAAAATTTCTTTGCCTTTACCCTGACAGGACTGGGCGATCCGGCGCAGATTTTCGGCGGCCGCTTAACTTCAAACTATTTCGATGTTCTCGGCGTTCGTCCGATCCTTGGCCGAAACTTTTTGCCCGAAGAGCAGGAAGGCGCAGATGTCGCGCTCGTGACGGAGAATTTTTGGAAGAAGCGCATGGGCGGCGATTCGAACGTGATCGGGCGCAGCATCACGTTGGACGGCACCGCGCACACGATTGTTGGGGTGCTGCCAAACATGCCGGCACGCTGGTTCGGAGCAGTTCCATTTAACGCGGAAGTCTGGACGACGAAGCCATTTCAAATTCCCGGCTTTAGTTACGAGCGCATGATGCGCGGAACAAGTTTTCTTCGTGTGGTCGGGCGCTTGAAACCCGGCGTGACATTGGAACAGGCGCGCGCGGCGTTGCCCTCGCTCGATCAAAGCTACCGCACGCAATTCCCGAACAAGATCGACAGCTCCATGACGAGCACGATCCGCGCGCTGCCTCAGGATGTAACGGAAAACTTTCGCGCCGGGTTCGTCACCCTTTTCGCCGCCGTTTGCTTCGTCTTGTTGATTGCATGCAGCAACGTCGCGAATCTTTTGCTTGTGCGCTTCAGCGGTCGCCGCCGCGAAATCGCTTTGCGCATGGCGATTGGCGCTTCGCGCACGAGCGTTGTGAAATTGTTCGTCTTTGAGAGCGTCCTGGTCAGCGCGATCGCCGGTCTGGTCGGAGCTTTTGTCGCGTGGCAACTCGTGCCGCTTGTTCCAAGAATGGCCGCTAACTTCCTGCCCTTTGACTCGAACAAGGCGACGAGTTTGTCACTTTCAGTCCTTCTTTTCACAATTGGATTGTCGGTCTTGACCGGGCTGCTCATGGGACTTTATCCCGCGCTTCAAGGATCGCATGCCGATCTGGTCGACAGTTTGAAAGAAGGCGGGCGGGGAACCGCCGGCAGTCTGCGCCAACAACGCTTCCGAAAAATTCTCGTCGGCGCGCAAGTCGCGCTCTCCGTCACATTGCTCGCCGGCGCCGCTTTGCTTATCACGAGTTTCATTCGCTTGAGTCAGACAAACCTCGGTTTCCATCCGCAAAAACTTTGGACCGGTGGGATCACGCTCCCGGCGGCGCAATATCCTGACGCCCCGTCGCGCCAACGCTTTGCCGAGCAATTTCTTAACGCATTGCAAAATGTTCCGGGCCTCGAGAGCTCCACCATCAGCGGCGATGTTCCGTTGAACGGTGGTAACCGCACGCTTTACGCGCGGGGGGATCGCGACGTTCCGCCCATCGAACAACGCGCGAATGGACCGAGCCACGATATCGCGCCGGGCTATTTCAAGACGTGGGGAATTCCGTTGCTGACCGGCCGCGAGTTTAACGAACACGACACCGCCGACTCTCAGAAAGTTTGTCTGATCAGCCAGGCTGGGGCGAAAAAAGTTTATCCGGGCGAAAATCCAATCGGAAAAACCCTGCTCGTTAGCAGTCTCGGAGTGCCCTACGAAATCGTCGGCATCGTTGGCGATGTGCGCTCGATTCAGGTGAAACAAGAACCCGGAATGGAATTCTATCTGCCGTGGGCGCAGGAGAGTTTTCCGTTCGTGAATGTCACCGTCCGCACAAATTTGCAATCGGAGGCCGTAACTAAACTCGTGCAGTCCGCGCTCAACACCGTCAATCCGGGCCTCGCGATCGCCGCGCCGCAAACAATGGAAGCAGTGGTCGCTCAGGCGCTCGGGCAGGCGCGCTTGATGACCTGGCTTCTCGGGATTTTTGCGGGCGTGGCGCTTTTGCTTGCGAGCATCGGAATTTACGGCGCCGTCGCTTATACGGTCGAACAGCGCACGGGCGAAATCGGGGTTCGCATGGCGCTCGGCGCCCAGACGCGCGATGTCCTCGGATTAATTATCACTCAGGGGATGCGACCGGTTATCATCGGTCTCATCATCGGAATTGCGGCCGCGTTTGCGCTCGGCCGATTGCTCACGTCGCAACTCTACCAAGTTTCAGCGCACAATCCGGCATTGCTCGGCGGCGCGACTATCCTGCTTGCGGTGATTGCCCTCGCGGCCTGTTTGTTGCCGGCGCGCCGCGCCGCACTGGTCGATCCGGTGCAGGCCTTGCGGACCGAATAGACGACAACTACATGCTCGGCGATTTCAAATACGCGCTGCGGATGTTGGCGAAGGCGCCTGGTTTTGCGCTCATCGCTATTTTGACGCTTGCGCTCGGCATCGGCGCGAACAGCGCCATCTTCAGCGTGATCGATGCCGTTATGCTGCGGCCGCTGCCCTTTCCGCGGCCTAACGAGTTGATTGCCGTCTGGAGCAAGGTCCGCAACGAGTCGGAACGCGAAACCAGCTCGCTGCCCGATTATGTCGATCTTCGCGATCAATCGCAGACGGTCGCGGCAATGTTCGCCTACACCCTGGCCAGCACGGTGCTCGGCACGGGCAACGATTCGCGCCAGATGGAAGGCGTCGCCGCGACCTCGGACATCTTTCGCACGCTCAGTGTCCCGCCATTGCTCGGTCGCACCTTCACGCGGGACGACGAGAAGATCGATTCATTCGTGGTCGTTCTCAGCTACGAAACGTGGCAGCGCTATTTCAATTCCGATCCGAACATAATCGGACGACAGATTCTTTTTTCGCTTCGGCCCTATACTGTCATCGGTGTCATGCCGGCCGGCTTCCGCTTTCCCGTCGGTGCGCGCTGCGAATACTTTATGCCGATCCAGCCGCTGGTCGCGGATCAGGTCAACAATCGCGGGTCGCATTTCAGTCGCGTCGTCGGACGCTTGAAACCCGGGAGCAGCGTGAAACAAGCGAGCGCGGAAATGGCGGGGATCGGAGCGCGTCTCGAAAGGCAATATCCCGACACCGATACCGCGCGCACCTATTATGCTGTCCCGCTGCGGGCCGACATCGTCGGCGACGTCCGTCCGGCATTGTTCACGTTGTTGGCCGCGGTCGTCTTTGTCCTGCTCATCGCCTGCGCGAACGTGGCCAATCTTCTGCTCGCCCGTGCCACGCAGCGCCGCCGCGAGATCGCCATTCGCACCGCGCTCGGCGGCAGTCGTGGCCGCATCGTGCGCCAACTGGTCACCGAAGGTTTGATTCTCGCGCTGGTCGGCGCGTGCGCCGGCTTGTTCCTGGCATGGTGGGCAATCGACCTGCTGCGCACCTTCGGGCCGCGCGATGTCCCACGGCTCGATCAGATCAATGTGAATGCGGTCGTTGTTGCCGTGACACTCGGCATCGCCGTTTTCAGCACGCTGCTCTTTGCTCTCGTCCCGGCGCTCCAGGTTTCGCGCGCGAACATGAACGAATCGCTCCAGGAAGGAAGTCGCGGCGCGGCCGGGCCGGAATCGCATCGGCTGCGCGCGCTGCTCGTCGTTGCGCAGGTGGCATTGTCGATGTTGCTCCTCATCGGCGCGGGCTTGCTCATCAAGAGCTTCAGCAATCTGCGCAACATCAATCCCGGATTCGACACGTCGCGCGTCGTGACGCTCACGCTTGCTCTGCCGCGCTCCAAATATGCAGACGCTCCGGTGAAACAGCTCGAATTTTTCCAACGACTCCAGGCGCGATTGAGCAAATTGCCGGGAATCGAGTCCGCCGGCGCGGCCGAGCCGCTGGCCTTTACGGGAAACGATCGCTCCTCGTCATTTTGGATCCTCGGCCGGCCTGATCCCGGTCTGGGCAATCACCCGAACGCGGCGCACCTCACGGTAATGGCCGACTATTTCCGCGCCATGCGCATTCCGCTGCTGGCCGGGCGCGCTTTCGACCAATCGCGTGACAGCAAAGGTGCGCCGCCCGTAATCATGGTGAACGAAGCTTTCGTGAAAAAATTCTTCAATGGCGGCAAAGCGCTGGGCGAACACATCAAAATCGATCGGAACGACAAGAGCAAAGAAGTCTTGCGCGAGATCGTCGGAGTGGTCGGCAACACACGGCACGAATCGTTGGCCATCGAACCGGTCCCGGAATTTTACGTCCCCTTTGCTCAGGATCCCGATCGGTGGAGCGATATCGTCCTGCGCACGACGAACGAAAAACTGACCGGTCTCGATACCGCCGTGCGCAACGCGGTGCACGAAATCGACCGCGACGTTTATGTTCCGCAACTGAAACCGATGGGAAATCTTCTCGCCACCACCCTGGCCCAGCCGCGGTTCAACATGATGCTGCTCGGCTGTTTCGCCGGCGCGGCCATGATCCTAGCCGCGATCGGCATTTACGGCGTCATCGCCTACAGCGTGGCCCAACGAACGAAGGAAATCGGCATTCGCATGGCGCTCGGCGCGCAAAAGATCGACATGTTAACCATGGTCTTGCGCCAAAGCCTGAGCATCGTCGCTGTCGGATTGGTCGCCGGACTAGTCGGCGCCGTCGGCGCGACGCGGCTAATGCACGCGCTTCTGTTCGGAGTCAGCGCCAACGACGGCGCGACCTACGTCATTGTCGTAGCGCTGCTCGGCCTGGCCGCGTTGCTCGCCAGTTACTTGCCGGCGCGCCGTGCCATGTCGGTCGATCCGATGGTGGCGCTTCGCTACGAGTAAACTCAGTCGACGACGAGCACGCCTTCGCTCGCGGTGCGGCGAGCGTACAATTCGCTCAGTCGTTTCGTCATCGGCCCGACTTTGCCGGCGCCAATTGTGCGACTGTCGAGCTTAACGATCCCAGCCAGTTCGCCCATCGTGCCGGTGCAAAACATTTCGTCGGCGCCGTAAAGATCGACCAGGGACAAATCGGTTTCGAGACAGCGAATTTTTTCGGCGGCGCAAATCTCAATCACGGTGGCGCGGGTGATTCCTTCCGGGCAGGCGAACACTTTGCTGGTGGCGAGATCGCCTCCTGCTCGCGATTTATCGGAGTTCCGCACGATGAAGAGATGAGTTGCGTTCGTCTCGGCGACGCAGCCGCGGGTGTCGAGCATGAGCGCGTCGTCTGCGCCGGCGTTGTTCGCTTCGACCTTGGCGAGAATCGAATTCAAAAGATTGGCGTGATGAATCCGCGCGTCGAGCACTTCGGGCGGCGGCCGCCGCACGCTCGCGGTAATCAGTTTGAGACCGCTCTTCGAATAAACCGGCCGTTTGTGCTCGGCCAGAATGATCAGGGTCGGACCGCTTTGGTTGAGGCGCGGATCCATTCCCGAAGTGATTTTGACTCCTCGGCTGAGCGTCAATCGAATGTGCACGCCGTCGCGCATCTTGTTCGCTGCGAGTGTGCGCTTGATCTCCTCAATAATTTTTTCCCGCGGCGGAAGATCGACGAAGGAGAGAGCGCGCGCGGAGCGCTCGAGCCGGTCAAGATGCTCGTGCAATTTGAAGATGCGACCGTTGTAAAGGCGCAAACCTTCCCAAACGGCGTCGCCCCCTTGTACCGCCGAATCAAACGGGCTCACCCCCGCTTCATCGCGGTGCACAAGCCGACCCTTGATGTTGACGATCAGGTCGCGGTTCTTGGGATTAAATTTCTGCAGCACGTAGGAAGAAGATGTCTAAGGAAAGCAGGAAAACAGGAAAAGAGTTAAAGCTAAATCTTCGCTTGGTTCCTGCGTTCCTGCTTTCCTGAGAGATTCTTCAGTGTAAGCGGTATCGGTAAAGCTCCTCATAACATTCGCGGCAGCGTTCTTCGATTCCGCGAAGCCGCTCCGGCACTTCGCTTTTGCTCGGCTTGTAAGGCTGAAAAGATGTCGA
>DATDFJ010000100.1:0-7214 GCA_036522675.1 Chthoniobacterales bacterium
GCGCAATGTCACCGCGGTTTACGATTCGAATCGCAAAGCGGCTACCGATCTCGCTTCTGAACTCGGTTGCGCGGCGGCGCAGGATCTATCGGAAGTGACGGCGGAAGCGGACGTGATTTTCACCGTGGTGACCGACGACAATGCCATGCGCGAGATTTTTTCGGCAAAAGGCGATAACCTGCTGAAGAACGCGCGCGGTAAAATCTTCATCAACTGCGCGACGATTTCGCCGCAGGTGCATGTCGATGTTGAGAAGCTCGCGCAACAAGCCGGAGCGGAGTCGCTCGAGGCGTGCATGGCGTCGAGCATCACGCAAGCGCGGCAGGGCAAACTTTATCTGATGTGTGGCGGCGACGAGAAAACGTTCCGCAAAGCCGAACCGATTTTAAAAGAGCTCGCCGGACAAATGCGGTTTGTCGGCAAGGCCGGTGAAGCGGCGAAAGTGAAAGCGCTGGTCAACATGGTGATGAACATCAACACGGCGGGACTGGCCGAGGGCCTCGCGCTTGGCGCCGCGCTCGGTCTGGACGTGACCATGTTGCGTGAAGTGTTTTCCCAGACCGGCGCGCACTCGCGCGTGCTCGAGACGGATGGCGAAGACATGCAAAACCGCGAGCACAGTTGTTTCTTTTCGGCCGCGCACGCGGCCAAGGACAGCGGGATCGCGCTCGAGCTTGCGCGCAGTCTCGGGCTCGATCTGCCGCTCGCCCGCGCGACCAAGGAACAATACGAGCGCATGATCACCGAAGGCCTGGGCGAGCTCGATAAATCCGGCGTCGCCGAGCTCACTTTCAAAGATCGACATAAACATTCTGGCGACCGCGTGTAGATTAGGGAATGCGGGGATTTCACGGCCATCAGCTGCCGAGCGGAGACAAAGCGCGCGAACCGGGAATAAAAACGGTCTGGCGCGTCTTCGCTTACTTAAAACATTATCCGGCGCTCGCGCTCGGGATGCTGGCGTGCGCGATCATCGGCACCTTGCTTGTGATCGTTTTCCCGGTGGTGACGAAACAGGTTCTCGATGTAGTGATTCAGCAGCATCACCCCGAAAAATTGTTGCCGCTCGTTTTGCTCGCCGTGCTCGCGGCGCTTTTGCAAAACGGTCTTAACTCGCTGCGTCTTGTTCTCAACAACACGTTCGAACAAAAAGTCATCTTCGATCTGAGGAGCGATCTTTATTCGCACATTCAACTTTTGCCGCTGAAGTGGTTCGACAATCGCGCGACCGGCGATTTGATGACGCGGTTGCTCGAAGACGTGACTTCGGTAGAGCGCGTGTTGATCGACGGTATCGAACAGGGAATCGTCGCTTTGCTGACAATCATCGTGGTTCTGGCGTGGATGTGTTACGTCAGTCTCAAGCTGACTTTGGTCGCGCTGAGCCCGGTGCCATTTCTCGCGGCCGGTGCGCTTTGGTACACGCTCACCGCGCACCGGCGTTATCGACTGCAACGGCGAGCTTCGTCCTCCATGAACGCGCTTCTGCACGATAATCTTTCCGGTATTCGACAAATCCGAAGTTTCGCGCGCGAAAAAGAAGAGCACCAACGATTCAATCGCGTCAGCGACGAACTGCGGCGTGCCACACTTGTCGTGATGAAAGTATGGGCCGCTTACAATCCATCGATGTATTTGATCGGGATGCTTGGTGTGATCGTTACCGTCTATTTTGGAACGCGCTCCGTGGTTGAGGGCACGATGGAACTGGGCAGTCTCGGCGCGTTCCTCTTGGCGACGGGTTATCTTTACGAGCCGGTCGGCAAGCTGCATCAGCTCAATCAATTGCTTCAGGCTGGTCGCGCGGCCGGTGAGCGCGTTTTCGAAATCATGGATGAAGCGATCGAACCGGGTTGGCTGACGGCAGGATCGACATCGACGATTCTCGGCGATGTGCGTTACGAGAATGTCAGCTTTAGTTATCGCGAGGACGGCCGTCTCGCCCTCGATCGGATTTCATTTCACGCGCATCCGGGCGAAACGATCGCCCTGGTTGGAACGACCGGCGCCGGCAAATCGACGCTCGCGGCTTTGCTGCCGCGCTTTTATGAATTGCCGGGTAACGGCGGACAAATTTTCGTCGATGGCAAAGAGATCAGGGAATACAGCATACGCGCGCTGCGCGAGAACATCGGCCTCGTGACGCAGGAAAGCTTTCTGTTCAATGGAACGATCCGCGAAAACCTGTTGATGGGTCGGCCGGACGCGAAGGATGTCGATCTTTGGCGGGCGGTTGATGCAGCGAACGCCCGCGAGTTCATCGAACGATTGCCGGAGAAACTACAAAGTGTGGTTGGAGAACGCGGCGTAAAGTTGAGCGTCGGCGAAAAGCAACGGCTCTCGATCGCGCGCGCACTGTTGAAAGACCCGCCGATCTTGATCCTGGACGAAGCGACGGCGAGCGTGGACACCGCGACGGAACGACTGATCCAGGAAGCGCTCGAACATTTGATGGCTAACCGGACGTCGATCGTGATCGCGCATCGCCTGTCGACGATTGTGCGCGCGGATCAAATTCTGGTGCTCGAGCACGGCCGGATCATCGAGCGCGGCACCCATGAAGAATTGATCGCGCGGGGCGGAAAATACGCGCGTCTCTGCGAGCAAAGCTTGCTTGAAACGTCACCGCGCGTGGCGAGGTTCGAGCCGGTGGGGCCGCGCTCTGTCGAGACGAAAATCGAAGAGGAACTCTCGTCACCAGCTCCACAATAAGTTCCGGCCCGCCTCCTTCTGGAGGCGGGAATGGTTATCGCCTCGGTGTCGGCGTCGGCGTGGCTGAGCTGATACTTGTGCTCGGCGCGGGCACAGGCACGAACGAGTTGGCCGGGGTTGGTGTTTGCTCGAGAAGCTTGAGACGTGTCCTGGCTTCGACGTCATCCGGTTTGAGCTTGAGGATGGCTCGCAAATCGTCGGCAGCTTTATCTTTTTCGTTCAACTGCGTGTAAGCAAGCGAGCGTCTTCGGTAGCCTGCCGGGTCGTCAGGCTTTGCTTCGATGAGTTTTGTGAAATCACCAACCGCTTCCTTGTATTTTCCCGCGCTCCTGTAGGCGAAGCCGCGCCGTTCGTGCGCTTGGAGGTCGTTCGGCATTTGCGCGATGATTTTGTTGTAATCCTCGATCGCTCGGCTCCAATCCTTTTTCTGAAGAAAAGCATAGGCGCGAAATCGCAGCGCGGTTGTGTCCTTTGGTTCGATCGTGAGCGCTTTTTCGAAATCCGCGAGCGCGGCGTCGAGGTCTTTTTGGTCTAGTTCCGCTTGGCCGCGTCCAACGTAAGCGTCCGCGGAGTTTGGCCGCAGCTCGAGCACCTTGGAATAGTCCGCGCGCGCCTGGTCCCGCTTCCCGACAAGCCGGTAGACCGTTGCGCGATTGAGATAATTCTTCTCGTCCCGCGGTTCGGCTTGAATCGCTTTAGTGAATTCGTCGATGGCCTTGTCGTATTGTTTCTCGCGGGCGAATTGCACGCCGCGGTTTGTGTGGCCGCCAGGATCCCCCGATTCTGGCCGGGTCTGCGCGACCGTGAAATCGCACAGTGCTGGGAGCAAGAGAATCGCGAAGGCGACAATGAGCGTACAATTGCTGAGGCTTTGCGTTTTCATGCGCGAAGTGGCCGGAATGATGCCCTCGACTTGTTTCGCGCGACAAACTGTCGTCGCGTTTGTCGAATCCGACGAGTTATTCGCCGGGCGTAGGTGCCGGTGTGGTCGCGCCGGGAATCGTAATGGTTTGTCCGGCCTGCAATTTCAGCGGGTTATCGATGTGATTGGCGCGCTGTAACTCGTCGACGGTGACGTGGTACATCTTGGCGATTGCCGTCAGCGTTTCGCCGCGCGCGACGGTGTGGGTGTTTTCGCCGGCGGGATGCGCGGTGGCTTCGGCCGGGGAACCTGGCGTCGTGGCCGGCTCGCGTTCGCCGATGATTACGCCCGGCCGTTTCTCGGCCATCTCCTGTTGGAGCTTGAGGACTTGCTGCGAAAGCACGTCGATCTTGGCGTTTTGTTCGTCGATTTTTTTGGCGAGCGCCTCGAGCTGCGTTAGTTCGGGCGATTTTCCTGACGGGGGAGTCGGCGATTGCGCGCGGTTTGATTGGACCAGCGAGAATTGGAGAAGCGCCGCCGCCGCGCCGATCGCCAATAGTTTCATGGCGGCAGATTGTGGCATCAGCCTCTTTCGCTCGCAACAGAAACTCCTGTTCATACCCGCGGTCGAATCCTTCATCAAGAGCAGCCGCATGACCGAGGGCGGGCGAGATTGGTTCACGGGTGCGCAGCTTGCTTTTGCCATGCTTCGCTTTTAAAATTTCGACATGCCTGAGCGCATCCAGAAACCACCCGAGCCGGCTCCGTGGGGACCGAAACAGGGCGACGGCGGCGGGCCGCGCTCGCCGGATGTTTCGCGGCCGGACACGAAAGATCTGTTGAAAAAAATGCGCAAGGTCGATCCCAACCAGTCGAAGCGCTACCGTCAGCGCACGGGCGAGTAATGGACAAGCTGCCCATGGCGCTCGACCAGAATTTTTCTGGCGCGAGCGAGGATTTTCCGTCGCTGCTGCGGCGGAAAGGTCTGCTCCAGCTGCCGCTGGATCGAGCCTCCGCGGGCGGGCATCAGGCTTTTGTGCCGACGGAAGCGACCACGATCCTCGCGTTCAAATTTTCATCCGGCGTGCTCGTGGCCGGCGACCGGCGGGCGACGGCGGGCAATACCGTCGTCTTCGATCGCGCGGACAAAGTCCTCGAAATAGATCGACATTCCATCATGGCGATCGCGGGCGTGCCGGCGACGGCGTGGGAGATGGCGCGCGTGCTCGAGCATTCCTTTCAATATTTTCGCCGCACCCAATTGCAGGAGATGAGTGTGGACGGAAAAGTGCGCGCGCTCTCGAAGCTTTTGCGGGACAACTTTGGGTTTGTCATGCAGGGCATGGGTATGGTCGTGCCGATTTTTGCCACTTACGATTTTGGCGCGAACTCAGGCGGCGGCCGGCTTTACTTTTACGATGCGATGGGCGCGCAGTTCGAAGTGACCGATTATGCCGCGACCGGCTCGGGCTCGCTCGCGGTGCGCGGAATTTTGCACTACGCCAACAGTTGGGGTGACAAAGCGCTGCAAAAATTGAGCGAAGACGAAGCGGTGACCATCGCATTACGCGCGCTCGACACCGCGGCCGAATCGGACACGGCCACGGGCGGCGTTGATCGAAGCGGCAAAATTTATCCGCTCATCAAAATTGTTTCGCGCGAAGGCATCGCGACCCTGCCGGAGCAGAAAGTCGCCAGCATCTTCAAAGAAACGGTGGCATGATCGAGGAGCCGTATCGCTGGGTCGAAGCGATCGCCAACCGGCGCGAATACATCGAGACGCAGCTCGCTTCGGGCAGCCCGATCGCCGCGCTTGGTTATTGCGATGGCATCCTCTTTCTCACGCTCGGCCAGGCGCGCCAGAAAATTTTTGAGATTTACGATCGCGTCGCGATGGGCGCGATCGGTCACCCCGGTGATATCGAACGGTTGCGCATGGCCGTGATCGAACTGGCCAGCACGGAGGGGTTCACCCGCTCGGCGGCCGACGTTTCGCTGCGGCGGCTCGCGCATTATTCACTGAGCCCGGTGATGAAGAACGCTTTTGAACAGGTGTATGGCGCACCGTTTTTGGCGCGGTTGCTTTTTGCCGAGATCGGAACCGAACCGAAAAACGATCTATTTCTGCGGGTGGAATACGACGGCGCGATTGCGACCAACGGCGCGACCGCGGCGCAGCGGCGTCAGGATTTCGCCGTGCTGAGCGGGACCCGCCAATCGACCGAGGTGATGGAATCTTTTCTCAAGAGCGAGCACGCGCCTGAGGCGGGCTTGGACAAGGCGCTGACCACCGCGCTGGACGCGTGGAGCATCGGGCACCTGACGCTCGGCAAAGAAGATGCAAGCGCAGTGCCGGAGCGCACCGCATTTGCGCAACATCGACAAGAACAGCTCGCCTCCAATTCGATCGAAGCCGCCGTGCTCGAGCGCAAAGGCGCGGGCGCGATCCGTTATCGGCCGTTATCGGAAAAAGAAGCGCGCGATCTCGCCGGGGTTTAAGTGGGAAAACATGTTCGGACGAGGATCTCGACTCCGCCGCGGCGCGCGCACTGCCATCGCGTTTTTGGGAGCGGTGCTGATGTTCGCATCTTTTGTTTGGTGGCAATGGACATCCAAACCAGGGCCGCCGATCGCAACGGCGCCACCAGTACCGGCTAAAGCCCAACCGTTTCCGGTCGTAGTTCTCGATCCGGGCCATGGCGGTCAGGACTCCGGCGCGATGTTTGCCGGCGTGTTGGAAAAAGATCTCACCCTTGATATCGCCCAACGCGTCGACCGTTTGCTGCAAGCCGAAGGCGTGGCGACGATCATGACCCGCGTAGGCGACGCTTACGTCTCGCTGGCCGATCGCGCGTCGCTCACGAACCGTACTCCCAATTGCGTCCTGGTCAGCATCCACTTCAACGAAGACAACAAACGTGCGTCCACCGGAATCGAAACCTATTACGCCGAACATCCAATCCCGATGGGTGAGCCGCTCCTTTCCTGGCTGCCGTTTTTGCAAACCGCGGCCGCCAAGGCGGAAGGACCCGATATCGAGAGTCAAAGCCTCGCCGGCTTTATCCAGGAAGCGCTGGTCGCGCGTACGCAGGCGGTCAATCGCGGGACGAAATCTAAACAGTTTTTTGTCATCGCGAATGTGCGCCACCCAGCCGTGCTGGTCGAAGGCGGATTTCTTACCAACAAGGAAGACATCGCCCGGCTAACGAGCAGCGACTACCGCGACCAGATCGCCGCCGCGATCAGCGAAGGCGTCATTCGCTATCGCGACTTGAAGCAACATCAGTTGGCGCTCGCCGCGCCGACGCCGGCGCGGGGAGGCCACGAATAATAGAAGAAGTGTTCCCGTCAAAACGCGAAGATCGACAATGAGGGTTCTGGGAATCGCCGTCTTCGTCCTGTTCGTTTGGGCAGGAGCAATTCGCGCCGACGACGTGATCGCCGAAGTGCAGCAGGCGCTGAAGGACCAGGGTTTTTATTACGGCCAGATCAACGGCGAGAAAAACGCGGACACGACCGCGGCCATCCGGCGCTACCAAATCCGAAACGGCTTGCAAATTACCGGCGAGCTGGACGACGCGACCTTAAAGGCGCTGCGCAGTGTTTCCCCGAGTTCTTCGCGCCCAGCAGTGGCGAACGC
>DATDFJ010000101.1:0-6788 GCA_036522675.1 Chthoniobacterales bacterium
TTCGTCCGCGCCGAACTGGATGCCCTGCGCCAGCGGCAACTCGCTTGAGAAGTTAATCGTGTTGGTTTGCCGGCGCATGTAGCTCTTCCAGCAGTCGCTGCCGCTCTCCCGGCCGCCGCCGGTTTGCTTTTCGCCGCCGAACGCGCCGCCGATTTCCGCGCCGCTAGTCCCGGTGTTCACGTTCGCGATCCCGCAATCGCTTCCCGCTGCGCTCATGAACTTTTCTGCTTCGCGCACGTCATTCGTGAAGATCGATGATGTTAATCCCTGCGGCACGCCGTTCTGGATCGCGATCGCTTCATCGAAATCGCGATAGGTCAAAAGGTAGAGCAGGGGACCGAACGTTTCGTGCTGCACGATGTCGAATTCCGGTTTCGCCATGGCGAGACACGGCTTCATGTAACAACCGCCTTGATAGTTATCGCCGTCCAATCGCTCACCGCCGTAGAGCACTTCGCCGCCTTGAACTTTAAGCTTCTCGATTGATTCCTGGACAAGATCGACAGCGTGCTTGTCGATGAGCGGGCCCATCACAGTTGTCCGGTCGAGCGGATTGCCGATCGGCAGACTCTTGTAAGCAGCCAAAAGTTTATCGCGCAGCTTGGAAGCGATCGACTCGTGCACGATCACGCGCCGCGTCGAGGTGCAACGTTGACCGGCGGTGCCGACAGCGCCGAAAAAGATCGATTGCGTCGCCATCTCCAGATCGGCGCTTTGGCCGACGATCAACGCGTTGTTGCCGCCGAGCTCGAGAATTGTGCGCCCGAGCCGGCCATTAACGGCTTTCGCGACGCTGAATCCCATCGTCGTTGATCCCGTCGCCGAGACCAACGGAATCCGCGGATCATCGGTCAGTTTTTGGCCAACCGCTTTACGGTCGCCCATCAGCAGAGTGAAAATCGCCGGATCAGCGCCGGTTTCGCGACAAACGCGCTCGGCAATCTTCGTAACCGCTATCGCGGTCAGCGGGGTTTTTTCGGACGCTTTCCAAACGGTGGCGTCGCCGCAGATCGCTGCGAGCGCCGCATTCCACGACCACACCGCGACCGGAAAATTAAATGCCGTGATCACTGCGACGATGCCGAGCGGATGCCATTGCTCCATCAAACGGTGATTCGGCCGCTCGGATTGGATCGTTAGCCCGTAAAGCATCCGCGATTGACCCACCGCGAAATCGCAGATGTCGATCATCTCCTGCACTTCGCCTTCGCCTTCCGCGATGATCTTGCCGGTCTCGAGCGTGACAAGCTGACCGAGCTCGTGTTTGAATTCCCGCAGCGCGTTGCCGAGGCGACGAACGGTGTCGCCGCGCACCGGGCCCGGCGTGACGCGCCATTTTAAAAATGCTTCCTGCGCGCGCGTGATCGCCTTGTCGTAATCGTCAGCCGACGCGGTGCGCACGCTCGCGACGCGCTGCCCATCAATCGGTGAGATCTTGTCGATCTTCGCGCCCCCGCCGCGCCACGAACCGTCGAACGCGCCGTCATTCACATCGGCGAGGCCGAGTTTCTCGAGAACCGATTGCATTTTACTTGCGGCGTTGCCGGCAAAATTTGCGCATTAACTCCATTGCTTCATCGACAACATCGGCGGTCAAATCGAGCGCCGGCCGAAACCGGATCGAATTTTCACCGGAGCGCAGCGTAAGTACGCCGAGATCGAAAAAGCCTTTCCAAAATTCCTCGCGCGTCTTGGGATCGGGCAGATCAAAGGCGAGAAACAAACCGCGACCGCGCGCGGCGGAGATCATCGGCTCCTCGCGCTGCAACTCGCGCAGCTGATCGAGCAGGTAAGCGCCAACCTTCGCGGCGTTCTCGGCGAGATGTTCTTCTTCGATAATGCGCAAGTAATGCGTCGAGCGCACCATGTCGGTGAAATTGCCGCCCCAGGTGGAATTGAGCCGGCTCGACAAACGGAACGCGTTGTCCGGCACTTCATCGATGCGCGGCCCGGCCATCACGCCGCAGACCTGCGCCTTTTTGCCAAACGCCATCAGGTCGGGCACGACCCCGAAATGTTCACAACACCACATCCGGCCGGTCACGCCGAGGCCGCACTGGACTTCGTCGAAGATGAGGAGGATGTCGTGCGCGTCGCAAATTTCGCGCAGCTTCTTCAACCATTCGCCGCGGAAATGGTTGTCGCCGCCTTCGCCCTGGATTGGCTCGATGATGACGGCGCAGATGTCGATCTTGCGCTGGTCGAGCGCGGCTAAAATTTCCTGTTCGCATTTTTTCTCGCGCGCGATCACGTCGGCCTCGCGTTCCGATGCCGGCAAGGAGAAATCGATGCAGGGACAGGAGACGCGCGGCCAATCGAACTTGGCGAACAAATCTGTCTTGCGCGGGTCGGTATTGGTCAGGCTCATCGTGTAACCGCTGCGCCCATGAAAGGCGCGCCGGAAATGCAAAAGTTCCGTGCCGCGTTCACCATGACCGGCGGCCATGTTTTTGCGCACCTTCCAATCCATCGACGCTTTGAGGCAGTTCTCGACCGCGAGCGCGCCGCCTTCGATGAAGAGATAACGCTCGAGCGGCGGCAAACCGGCGACGCGCGCGAACGTGTCGACAAATTGGGCATACGCTTCGGAATAAACGTCTGAATTCGCGATCTTCACTTTGGCCGCGCGCAACAGATCGCGTTTCACATCGTCGCGATCGAAATAAGGATGATTGAACCCGACGGGCATCGAACCAAAGAAGCCGTAGAGATCGATCAGCCGACGGCCGGTCGCCGCGTCGTACAAATAAGAGCCGCGGCTCTTGTCGAGATCGACAACGACCTTGAAACCGTCGAGCAAGATGTGTTGCTCGAGCGTTTTCAGCACGTCGGATTGTCGATCTTTGCTCGCGCTGACGCGGCGCTCGGAGGAGGTGCGCGCCGCCTCCGTGAGCACGGGAGGCATACTCATCTAAAGAGATTAGCTGTCGGCAGCGAGTTGGTCAACGGGGAGCGGCGCGGCTCACGGGACACGCCCGCAGCGCGTCGAGGTAATACGTGGCGGCTTCGAGTCGTCGCAAAGGTTTTTTGGCGAGGCGCCCGCGCTCCCCTGAAACAATTGGCCTTTGACACGACCGCCTTATTGCAATATATGGCATCGCAACATATGTCTACACCAATGCTCGATCGTGAACTCAAGAAGGGGAGTGCCGAGCTGTTGATCCTTTCGCTAGTCGCCGACCGGCCACGGCACGGTTACGAAATCGGGCAGCTCATCGAGCTGCGTTCGCGCGGCGCATTGCGCTTCAATGTGGCATCACTTTATCCCTTGCTGTACCGGCTGGAGAAACGCGGCTGGATCCGCGGCCGATGGGTCGAGAAAGCCGGGCAGCGTCGACGTCGCTATTACCGCCTCACGCCGGCCGGGAGAAAGGTGTTGGCCGCGCAGCGGGAAGGCTGGCGCGAGTTTGTTGAAGCGATCGGCCGCATTGCGGGGGTCCAGTATGCCTGATTTCAAAAATGAGATCCAAGCGCGAGTGAGAAAGCTTGGCCTGGCGCCAACGCGCGAGCACGAAATTGTCGAGGAGTTGTCGCAACATCTGGAGGAGGAATTTGAGCACGCAGTGAGTCGCGGCGCGTCGGAAGCGGACGCAACTCGGACGACCCTGAGCCAGCTTAGCGATTTGTTAGGCCACGAGCTGCAACGAATCGAGCGCCCTGCTCCGCAGAATCTCATTCCGCCAGGCACGCGCCAAAAGAGCAATTTCGTCGCCGACGTCGCCCAGGATATGCGTTACGCGCTGCGAATGTTCGGCAAGAATCCGGCGTTCACCTTGATTGCTGTCATTGCGCTCGCGCTCGGGATCGGGGCGAACAGCGCGATTTTCAGTGTGGTCGACGCGATCCTGCTGCGACCGCTTCCATTCAAAAATCCGGAGCGACTGGTCATGATTTGGGAAAACGCCACGCACCTCGGCTTTCCCAAAAACACGCCTTCGCCGGCAAATTTTCTCGATTGGCAAAAGCAAAGCACCGTCTTCGAAGGAATGGCTGCGTTCGCGGAGCGCAGTTTCAATCTGACCGGCGCCGGCGAACCAGAGCGGCTCGATGGCCGCCGTGTCTCGGCGAATCTCTTCGACGTGTTAGGCGTGACGGCGATCGTCGGCCGCACATTTGTGCCGCAGGAAGATCAACCCGGAACCAAGGTCGCGATCTTGGATGAAGGACTGTGGAAGCGTCGGTTCGGCGGCAATCCCGGCGTGATCGGGCAGGCGATCACGCTCAACGGTGAAAGTTACACCGTTGTGGGCGTGGTAAGATCGACAGTGCGCTTGCCGTCATTCGGCAAGTGGCGCGATCAACTCTGGGTGCCGCTCGCTTTTCCGGCGGAGGAAGCCGCCGGCCGCGGCAATCACTTTCTCGAAGTAATCGCCCGATTGAAAGCTGGGGTAACCCTCGCGCAGGCGCAGGCGGAGATGCAGACGATCATGGCGCGTCTCGCGCAAGAGTATCCGGTCTACAACACGCGCATCGGCGCAGTCGTCAGGCCGCTGCACGAGGAAATCGTCGGCGATATCAAGCCCGCGCTGCTGATTTTGCTCGGCGCGGTGGTATTCGTCCTGTTGATCGCGTGCGCGAACGTCGCCAATCTGCTGCTCGCGCGCGCCGCCGTTCGGCAAAAAGAAATCGCGCTGCGTCTCGCGCTCGGCGCCGACCGCGCGCGCCTGACGAAACAATTATTGGTCGAAAGTATCACCCTTTCGCTTCTCGGCGGGATGGTCGGACTCGGTTTTGCCTATGCCGGTCTCAATATGTTGAGCCGTTTCGTTCCACCGGAGGTCCTGCAGGTGCAGGCAATCGCGATCAACGGGAAGGTGCTCGTGTTCACTTTAACGGTCGCCATCATCACCGGACTCATCTTCGGTCTGGCTCCGGCGGCCCAAACCTCACATTTGGATCTCAACGACACGCTGAAAGAAGGCGGCCGCGATTCAGGGGGCGGCGTCCGCGGTAAGCGCTTGCGCAGTACACTCGTCATCACCGAAATCGCGGTCTCATTCATCCTGCTCATCGGCGCCGGTCTCTTGATCAACAGCTTCATGCATCTGCGCAGTTTGGATCCCGGTTTTCGCGCGGACCATTTGCTCACGCTCACTGTCGATCTTTCCGAACTAAAATATCCCGATACGCAGCGACGAGTTGCCTTCTTCGATGAAGTGTTGCGTCGTGTGCGCGCGTTGCCGGGCGTGCGATCGGCCGCCGCCGCGGGCAACCTCCCATTCACTTACAACGGCGATTCGATGAACATTGCAGTCGAGGGCACTCCCGATCCGGCTCCCGATCAATGGCCGGATGTGATCTATCGAACAATTGGCCCCGGTTACTTTGCAACTATGGGGATTCCGCTCGTGCGCGGCCGCGATTTCAACGATCAGGATACGCTGAACAACACGCTCACCGTCGTGGTCAGTGAAAAGACGGCCCAGCAGTATTGGCCTAACGAGAATCCGATTGGCAAACGCATCAAACCCGGCGCTACGACTTCGAAATCGCCATGGCGGACAATCATCGGCGTGGTGAAGGACGTTCGCCAAAACGATTTCATCGCCGAGCCCAAGATGCAGATGTATTTCAGTTTTCGCCAGCTGCAGAGCATGACCGCGAATGCGCTCGTTGTGCGGACAAATGTCGATCCGCTTAGCCTCGCGACTTCCGTCCGCAACGCGATCTGGTCGGTCGATAAAGATCAGCCGGTTTCGAACATCGATTCGATGGAACACATCGTCGCCGGTGCGGTCGCGCGCCAGCGGTTCAGCATGTTGTTATTGTCGATCTTCGCCGGACTCGCGCTCGTGCTTGGTGCCGTCGGCATTTACGGCGTGATGAGCTATTCGGTCGCGCAACAAACGCGCGAGATCGGGATCCGCATTGCGCTCGGCGCGACGCGCTCGGACGTGCTGACAATGACCGTGACAAATGGGCTGAAGCTTGTCGGGTTTGGTCTTCTTTTCGGATTAATGATCGCGTTCGCGCTCACCCGAGTGATGGCGAGCTTGCTCTTCGGCATCAGCGCAACCGACCCGGTCACATTCGTCAGTATCGCGTTCGTATTGCTCGGCGTCGCTTTGCTCGCGAGCTACGTGCCGGCGTTACGCGCGACTAGGATTGATCCGATGATCGCGCTCCGCGCCGAGTGACGGAATAGCTTGGTGCTCCGCAGAATCGGCCGCTTCCTGCGCCGTGAAACGGCGGGAGATACAATTTACTTGGCGGCGTCGAGCGCGGCTCTTTCGGCGTTGGCTTTCCCGAGCGCCTCATTATAAAGCTCAAGGTCGGCTGTGTACTGCCGGTTGCCCTCGGTGTCGCTGTGGAGCAGGTCGCGTTTGCGCAAGCGCAGTTGCTCCGACCATTTGCGCAAGCTTTCGAAATCTTGCGTGTTAACCGCGCGGCGCAGTTCTAAGCTTGGTGTTGCCGCCGGTTTTGGTGCCGTCTTTTCGGTCGCGTAGCCCATGGCCGGACGCAATTCCGGCGAGGTCATCTTGAAATCTTTATGCCTGCGGAAGCCGAATGTCGGCGTCGGGCCGAAGATCAAATACGCGGCGAAACAAACAAGCGTCGCGTAGCGAAAGTGGACCGACCGCCGCGCTTCGTCGGGGTAACTGAGCCGAAAAAATACCGGTCCGAAGGGCAGCAAGACGCCCAGCACCCACCAGCCGCTGATGCCGGCGGCGGCAATGACGAGCAGCGCGCGCGAGATCAGTGCGCACAAAACTGCGACCGCGAGCAGAACAAATGGAAACACGCGGCTTGGTTGAGCACGCGCAGTGCCAGCAGCGTTGTCGCTGCCG
>DATDFJ010000102.1:0-2268 GCA_036522675.1 Chthoniobacterales bacterium
CATTTTGCTTTCCAAGATCGACATGTTTGGGTTTGATCAGTATCCGCCGCCATGGAAACGGAAAAGGCCGCCTACAAACGCATCGTGCTCAAGCTGAGCGGCGAAGCCATGCAGGAGCGGGGCGGGCGCGACAATATTTCGCCGCCGGTCGTGCGCGAGATTGCCGCCCGGATTAAAGAAGTGAACGACCTCGGCGTGCAAACTTCAGTTGTGATCGGCGGCGGAAACATCTGGCGCGGACTGGCGGCGTCGCATCGGGGAATGGATCGTACGACGGCCGATTACATGGGCATGCTCGCGACCGTGATTAACGCGCTCGCGCTGCGGAGCACGCTCGAGCGTATGGGTGCGGAGGCGCGCGTGCAGACCGCGATCGAAATGAAGAACGTGGCTGAGCCGTTCATCCTTGGCCGCGCCATTCGGCATCTAGAGCTTGGTCGCGTCGTCATCTTCGCGGCCGGTACCGGGAACCCCTATTTTTCGACCGATACCACCGCGGCGCTGCGCGCGAGCGAGATTCGCGCCGACGTCATTCTCAAAGCGACAAAAGTCGATGGCGTTTACGATCGTGATCCCGTTACCGATTCAAACGCGAAGCGCTACGAGCGCATCACGTTCGGCGAAGCGCTGGCCAAACGCTTGCAGGTGATGGATTCGACTGCGTTCAGCCTTTGCATGGACAACAAAATCCCGATTGTGGTTTTCGATGTGAACAATCCGACCAACATCCGTGACGCTGTCCTCGGGCGAAAGGTCGGCACGCTGGTTTGCGACGAGCCCGCGCCACAGGAGAATCCCAAACAATGACGCGCGACGACATTCTGCTCGAGGCCGAGATGGCGATGGAGAAAAGCGTCGATTATCTCATCCACGAGTTCAACGCCGTCCGCACCGGCAAAGCGTCGCCCGCGCTGGTTGAAAACATGGATGTGCAGGCTTACGGCGCCACCATGAAGTTGAAACAGCTCGCGCTCATCACGACTCCAGAAACGCGGTTGCTCGTGGTGCAGCCGTTCGATGCCAGTACCGTCCAGGACATTGAGCGCGCGCTCAAGGAATCGAAGATCGGCATAACCCCGTCGGTTGACGGCAAAGTCATTCGTCTCCCGATTCCCGAGCTCTCCGAAGAACGCCGCAAGGAGCTCGTTCGCTCTTTAGGCAAAATGGCCGAGGAAGCGCGGGTGCGGGTGCGCGGGAACCGGCGCACCGCGCTGGACGAAGCAAAGAAGCTGAAGGCCGGCGGCGGAATCAGCGAAGATGAACTGCACGACATCGACAACGAGGTGCAAAAACTCACCGACCGCTTCGTCACATCGATCGACGATCATCTCAAGCACAAGGAAGCGGAGATATTGAAGGTGTGAATGTGGGAGCGGCCTCAGTGCCGCGACATTCGGAGCACTAAGGCCCCTCCCACATTACAATCGCACGAGATCGAGCAGGAACTGGCACCAGAGATAGATCATCCCGCGCCAGGAGTATTTCACGTCGCCATCGGGGGTTTGCTTGAGGACGCCTTTGTCGATGTTGTGCGCGATCTGGTCGCGCAAATCTTTTTCCATCTCGACCTGGATCCGCTCCTCGTCGAGTGAATCGACCGCTCCGACATCCACCTGATTGCGCCGAAGAAATTCGCGATGGCTTTGATAGAGCTGCCAGAATGATTGATCGGGGCGCTGGCGATTGATGCGGAAGTGCGGCGTCAATTTCAGCCCATAGGAGAGGGGATAATTCCAAGTCGTCCAGATGGTGCCATTCTGCGCGCGCGAGGATATGCGCAGGTAATAAAAGGAGAGATCATTCTGTTCGTTCAGGCAAATCGTAGCCTGGGCGCGATCTTCGTCCTTGTAGAACAAACGAAAAAACTGGCGGTAATCTTCCCAGTCCCAGCCGGCGTCGTTCACATGCACGAACCCTTCATTCTCGATCTCGTGCGTGATCTCGTTCAGGTTCGGGAAAATATCGGATGAGGGCGGGCTTTTCGGCCGCAGCTGCTTCTCTTTCGGTAATCGCAGCGTGCGGATACGGGTGAGAATTTCGAGCCACGGAAGAAAGAGCCAGCTCAGCGCCGCGATCAAGCCCAGCACCCAGCTGCCGGTGATGAAATAGATCGCCAGATAGGAGGAGATCAGGATGCCGAGCGCGCCGGCTTTTTGGGAAAAGGAGCTTTGGAAACTGCGCAGCGCGACACTGAGCACCGCCACGCCGAGCGTCAGGAAAAGGCCGAAGAGCATTACGGATTGATCTCGTGCTCGCGCAGGAATCGTT
>DATDFJ010000103.1:0-4775 GCA_036522675.1 Chthoniobacterales bacterium
AATCCCGATTGGCGTCCGCTGGGTTGGATTCACGCGGCGATCGTTGTGACAGTTACGTTGCTCGCCCTCTGGTGGGCGGGCGGGCGAGCGTGGCTCCGCCATTTTGCTTTTCCGGTCGCGTTTATTTTTGTGGCGGTGCCGTGGGTGAGTCCGGTGGAACACCCGGTCGTGCAGGGGCTGATGCGTGTCGTCGCGGCAGCGGCGACGGAAGCGTTGACGTTGTGCGGAATTCCAGCGCAAGTCGAAGGCAATCTCATCCGGATCAGCAGCGGCGTGGTGGGAGTGAACGAGGCCTGCAGCGGCGTGCGCGCGCTGCAAACTGCTCTGATGATCGGCTTGCTCTTCGGCGAGCTGAAACGCTTTTCGCTCGGCCGCCGGGCCGGGCTGGTCCTTGTCGCGATTTCGCTGTCGATCTTCGCGAATTTTCTGCGGACATTTTTACTCGTTTTCGTCGCCGCGGACAAAGGCATCGGCGCCGTTGATCGCTGGCACGACATCGCCGGTTACTCGATTGTGGCTTTGGTTTTTCTCGGCACGCTCGCGGCGACGGCGCTTCTCGGTCGAACCGGCGGCCGTACAACTGCGAAGCCAGACCTCACAGGTAACAAATCAACGGTTTCAACCTTCATCTCTCATCCTTCATCTTTGTTGATTGTTCTCTGCTGGCTGGTGTTGGTCGAAATTGCATCACTTGGGTGGTATCGGGCGCAGGAGCGCAACCTCGTGGCGCGACCACGCTGGAGCGTGCGCTGGCCGAGCAGCGAAGATAGATTTCGCGAGCTGAAGATCACTGAAAGCGTGCGGCAGACCCTGCGCTTTGATGAGGGTCGCAGCGCGCGATGGTTTGTGTCGACGAACCGCGCGACAGACCTGCGCGATATCGGCCGGGCGTATTGCACAGCTTTCTTTTTCCGGTGGAACCCCGGCGGCGGCACTCTGCTGCGCGCGCGCGCACATCGCCCGGAGATTTGCCTGCCGAGCGCAGGCTGGGAACAAACTGCCGATGACGGAGCCCGATTGTATCAAGTCGAGCCCGGACTCACGCTGCCCTTTCGCCATTTGGAATTCGTGCACAAGCAACGCGGCCGGGTCGAGAGCGACCAGTTTGCCCACACCTTTTTTTGCCTGGAGCAAGATTGGACGGAACCGAAAACTTCCGCAGGTGCGCGCACGGCGGTAATTACGAGCGACAGCCGCGATTGGGGCGTGCTCGCGCGCGTGCATGCGGTCGAGCAGGGACTGCGTGACCTCGGTCAACAAACGATCGAGCTCGTGTTTGTGACGTCGCATTCGCTGGCGAGCGACACGGCGGAGGAGCAATTTGCCGCCCAGTTGCGTACGCTGATCAAAGCCGAGCGTGTCGACAGTGCGAGTGAAAGGTGATTGCTATCTGCCGCCGAAAAATTTTCGCAGCGATTGAAAGAGGCGGTTGGGCAAAGTCACGGCCTTGCGGCCAAAATTGTCGAGTCGCTGGGCATAAATTTCCGATCCGCCGTGCACTTCGCAGGCAGCGGTGGGAATTTTATCGGCTGGCAGATCGATTTCGTAGGCGGTACCCGCGGCCTGACAACCGGTCGTGGCAAGATGATTGGAGAGCGAGCAAACCATTGCGCGTTGCATCGTGACAGGCGGCTGTAGATCCTGCGGCGGATAATGTTGCGCTGCTTTGTTCATTACCTGCACCCACACGGGCAATGCGAGCGCCGCGCCGTAACCGTGCGGGATGATCGTGACCGGCTGGTCGAAGCCGACCCATACTCCACAGGTCAACGCCGTGGTGTAACCGACGAACCACGCGTCCTTGTAGTCGTCGGTCGTGCCGGTCTTTCCCGCGGCCGGCAATTTGAAGCCTAACGAGCGCGCACTCGCCGCGGTTCCGGTCGTCAACACTTCTTCCATCAATTGGGAAGTCATCCAGACCGAGCTCGGATCGAGCGCCGGCGCAGAAATGTGGGCAGCGCGGTAGATCGGTTTGTGTTCCTGATCGTCGATCCTCTCGATGAGATAGGCCTGCTTGCGCACGCCGTTGTTTGGAAAAATCGTGTAAGCGGCGGTGAGATTTTTCAGGCTTGTCTCAAACGCGCCAATGTAAATGGCGGCCGCATGTGGGATTTTGTCGCTCAGGTTGAGTGTGGTCGCGATCTTCTGCACGGCGTCGAGACCGGCGAATTGTCCGACGCGCACGCTCATCGTGTTGCGCGAATGGATCAGACCGTAGGAGCAGGGTTGAATTCCGACATAGGTGCCATCGGAATTTCCGGGCGACCAATTGCCCGCACCATCGACTTCGCCGGGCTGAATCGGATCATCGCTGATCGCCGCGCCGGGCAAAAGTCCTTCGCTGAACGCGACGGTGTAGACGAACGGCTTGAAAGCGGACCCGAGCTGGCGATTGGCAGGCGGCAAAGCGCGGTTGAATTTGCTTTGCGAATAATCGCGGCCGCCGACGAGCGCGCGAATTCCGCCGCTGGCATTATCGATCGCGACCACCGCGCCTTCGAGATACGGCATGGCCGAGTCTTCGCCGTTCTCCGGCGGATGATAGTTTGCCTTGATCGGATGATGAAAATTCGACTGGCGCTCGATTTTAGTGAGCTGTGTCTCGAGCGCTTGTTGCGCCGACTCCTGCACCGCCGGATCGAGCGTCGTATAAATGAACAGGCCGCCGTTGTCGATCTGGTCCTGGGTGAGGAGCAGATTGAGGTCACGCTGCACCGCGTCCATGGCGTAATTTTCCTGGATTTGGAGCAAACGTCGCGGGTGCGGGTTGACCTTGGCCAGCTTCGCCTGGCTTGCTTCAGCCGCGGAAATTTTCTTAACCTCAACCATCCGATCCAAAACGGCGTCGCGTTGCTGCGCCGCGCCCTCGGGATTTTTTAGCGGCGAAAAACGATTAGGGCTGCGAATCACCCCGGCGAGCAGCGCGGCCTCGGCGAGATTTAACTTGGAAGCATTCTTGCCGAAGTAAGCCTGCGAAGCAGTCTCGACTCCGTAGCAACCGGCGCCAAAATAAATCCGGTTAATGTAAAGCTCGAGGATTTGCTGTTTGGTAAACTGTTGCTCGATGCGCAGCGCCACCATTGCCTCGAGCAATTTTCGACTGAGAGTGCGCCCGCCGAGCGGCAGACTGTTACGCGCTAGTTGCTGTGTGATGCTGCTTGCGCCTTCCTTGGCGGAACGACTCACAACATCGCGGATAAGCGCGCGCAAAATGCCGCGCCAATCGACGCCTGGATGTTGGTAAAAGCGGGCGTCCTCGCGCGCGAGGAGCGCATCGACGAACAGCGGCGAAACTTCGTTCAATGAGACCTTGAGACGATTCGCGCCGGCCAGCCGGCTGTAAATCCTGCCGTCGACATCGAACACCGTGTTGCGCTCCGGCATTTCGCCGACCTTTTTCATGTCGAAGCTGGCCGCCCATGCGCCGTAGAAAATGAAAACGCCGAGCCCAACAGCCGCGACGGCAACGGCGAGACTGATTTTCCAACCGTAGCGCCAGAGTTTGCCCCGCTTTTTCATGGCCGATCGAGCGCGGGCGAGAAGCTTCATGGCAGAAAGTAAGACAATCTAGCCACGGATTTCCGCAGCGGAAAGGTGGATCGGCTTGTCCTCAAGCCGATGTTCGTTTCAGGCGCCGAAGGCGCACTTATTTAGCAACGCGCCGAGGCCAGCGCGTTCCATCTAGAAGTTCAGCTTCACCGTGCCCTCGTGCACTTCTGTCGGGCACGGAGCATTGAGCGGCACATCAGTTTCGGCGTCGCTCGCCTGGACGATCTTATTGTCGATCAAGTATTTCTCGACTTCTTCGCCGCTGACATCGGCGAGCATCTGATCATTGATCTCCACACAAGGCGAAAGCGGCTGGCCGCTTTTAGTTTCCATTTCCCAGCGAAAGGCCGGGTTCTGGATAATATCCTTTTCGGTATAGGGCAGATTGTATTTTGCGAGCACGGCGCGAACGCCGGCGCTCCAGCCGCAGTAGGTCTTCAGATACGCAGTGATTTGGGGTTTCTCCATCGCGCCGCAAATCTAGCACGCGACCAGCAAAAGCACAGGACAGATTGTCGCGAGAATCTGCGGCGTTGTTGTGACCCTTCGCCGGGATCGGAATTTTCTGTTCGCTCCAGTTCCGAATCCCGGCGCCCTCAATCTCCGGGGTCACTAGCCGCCGTTGCTAAATCTGATTGCGCACCGGTTTGAGCGACTGGGTCAACTTGCGTAGACCGAGCTCGAGTCGCGTTTTGACCGTGCCGAGTGGCGCGCGCGTCGCCGCGGCGATCTCGCGATGACTCATGCCGGCGAAAAACGCGAGCTCGATCGCTTCACGCTGGTAACGCGGAAGATTTTGCAGCCGCCGGTAAAGGAAACGGCGCAGATCGGCACGCTCGATTTCGCTGTCGTTATGGCGCGCCGGCGTGGCGGTCTGCGTTTGCTGCTCGAGGTGGGATTGATAGCGGTCTTTCACGCGGCAATACGCCTGTTTGCGCCGGAGCCGGTCAATCGCGCGGCGGCGCGCCACCGTCACGATCCACGCCAGTAGCCGGCCGGTTTTCGGCGAGTAATGCGAAGCCTCACGCCAGACCTGAAGTAAAATTTCCTGCAGCACATCGTCGGCTTCGCCTTCTTCATGCACGACATTGCCAATGACCGACTTCAGTCTGCTGCCATGGCGCGAATACAATTCGCTCAGAGCCTCCGGTTGATGATCGGTGATGGCTGCGATCAGCGCTTCATCCGATGCTGCGGCCGCTGTGTTAACGTCGAATGTCGGCTCT
>DATDFJ010000104.1:0-2663 GCA_036522675.1 Chthoniobacterales bacterium
GCCAGCCGGTATGGATTGTTACGCTGCAAGATGAGTCCCACCGCCCTGTCGCTGCCATCCACATCAGCGCGAGCCGCGGCAATGTCACGCGCACGGAAGGGCTCTTCGCCGGCGCGACCACGCAGCAAGTCGCCAGTGCGCCGGAGTTTGAGCCGGCTGATCAGGCGCGCGATGCTTTCAGCACCACCAAAAGCGCAATCAGCCACGGGTTCTACGTCGCTCAGCACGAAGCGCGTCAGATGTTCGAGCGCGTGAAACAATCCTTTTCCGATTTCATGGACCAGGATTGACGCGATGGCCGCAACCGACAGCCGCAGCGAGATCTGGCCGGCGCTGCCATATGCCGAATGGAAAGACACCTGCGCCACGCTGCACATGTGGACGCAGATCGTCGGCAAGGTGCGCCTCGCGCTTTCGCCTTGGATGAATCATTCGTGGCACGTCACTCTTTACCTGACCGCGCGCGGGCTAACGACTTCGCCGATCCCGCACGGGTCACGCGTATTCGAGATCGAATTCGATTTCATCGATCATCGACTGCTCGTCACAGACAATGACGGCTCCCGCCGTGAGCTTCCGCTGCAACCGCGAAGCGTGGCCGAATTTTACAGCATGACGATGTCGATCCTGGACGAGCTGGACCTGTCCGTGCAGATCAACACGACGCCTAACGAGCTGCCAGAGCCGATCCCGTTCGAACGCGATCAGGTCCATCGCGCTTACGATCGCGAACAGGCGCACAGGTTCTGGCGTGTTCTCCTTCAGAGTGATCGAGTTTTCAAATTATTCCGCTCGCGGTTTTGTGGGAAATGCAGCCCGGTGCATTTTTTCTGGGGCAGTTTCGATCTCGCCGTAACACGATTCTCAGGGCGCGCTGCGCCGCCCCATCCCGGCGGAATTCCGCATCTGCCGGACGCGATCACGCGCGAGGCCTACTCGCAAGAAGTGAGCAGCCTTGGGTTTTGGCCGGGCAATGACGCGATGCCACGGGCGATTTTTTATTCTTACGCTTATCCTGAGCCACAGGGCTTCGCGCAAGCCGGGGTCAAACCGGACGCTGCGTCCTACACTTCGCAGCTAAAAGAATTCATTTTGCCCTATGACGTCGTGCGCGCGGCGGCGTCGCCGGCCGAGATGCTGCTTGATTTCGCGCAAAGCGCCTACGACGCGGCGTCGAAGCTCGGCAACTGGGAGCGCACTGCGCTCGAAGAAAAGAAACCCGACTTGCGTTCGCCAGCGCAACGCTCGTAAGTTGCGATCCGCATGTCTGCGATGAACGAATGGCGCGCCGAGGGCGGTGCGTGGCGAGAAGTGGAAGAAGGCTGGCGGCCGCTCTACGGCGATTTCGCCCAGTTGGGTGTGAGCGTGGAGTGGCACGATTTTCAATCGCGCCAATCGATCGACTGGGGACGCAGTTTTCACCCGCGCAGTCTGGAGTTTTGCTTGAACCTCGAGGGTCGCGGCGCCGTGGGGCTCCCCGGCCGTGCGCGCAGCGATTATGTCTCCGGAAACTGCGGTTATTATGCGCTCGCCGATGAACCACTGAGCGCTACGCGTCGCGCGCACGATCGCCACCGCTTCGTGACGCTGGAGTTTTCGCGCAAGCATCTGCAGAAACAGTTCGTGCAGAATGAAGCCGATTTGGAACCGGAGATTCGCCGGGTGATTTTCGAGAGTAAAGCGAGCGTCGTCGCGCCCGCGCGGCCGATGTCGATCGAGCAGCGCGCGGTCGTCGCGAGTCTCGCCGAACCGCCGGTCGCGAAAGCGGCGCAGATTCTCTGGTACCAGAGCAAGGCGCTCGAGCTCATGGCGCATTTTCTTTTCGCACCGAAGGACCCGGAATTCTTCTGCATGCGCCAAAAACGCGTCGCGCGCGAGCGGGTCGAGCGCGTGAAGCAAATTCTCGCGCGCGATCTCGCGAACCCGCCGAGCCTGGAAATGCTTGGCCAGCAAGTCGGCTGCAGTCCGTTTTATCTGAGTCGGATTTTTTCGCGCGAGGTCGGCCTGACTATTCCCCAATATCTGCGCAATCTGCGCATGGAACGCGCAGCCGAGCTGTTACGCACCGGGCGCTACAACGTGACTGAAGCCGCGACCGAAGTCGGCTATTCCAGTCTCAGCCATTTCAGCAAAGCTTTTTGCGAAACGATCGGCTGCTGCCCGGTGCTTTATCCAGCAGCGAAGAACGTGATTCTCGACCGCTGATGCGGTCGCGTGAATCGTGAATCGGCACAAACGATGTAACGATTCTCGATCTAACGAACGATGAAAATCTCCCGCGCCCTCATTTCCGTCTCCGACAAGACCGGCGTCGCTTCCTTCGCCCGGGCGCTCGAACGCTATGGCGTTGATATCATTTCCACCGGCGGCACGGCCGACCTGTTGCGAAAGGAAAAAATTCCGGTGCGCGAGATTTCCACGTTCACCGCGTTTCCCGAGGTGCTCGAAGGGCGGGTGAAAACGTTGCACCCGCGCGTGCACGGCGGCTTGCTCTACAAGCGCGGCAACGCCACGCACGAAGCGCAAGCGCGCGAGTGCGGGTTCGAGCCGATCGACCTCGTAGTGGTGAATCTTTATCCCTTCGAGAAAACGATCGCCAAACCGGGCGTCACTCTTGCCGAAGCCATTGAGAACATCGACATCGGCGGCCCGGCCATGATCCG
>DATDFJ010000105.1:0-4262 GCA_036522675.1 Chthoniobacterales bacterium
CACGGATTTTTCTGCGCGATCCGCTGCAGCAGCTCTTGCGGAGACATTTCTGCTCAATTCGGTGCGTATGGCAGATGAATTTCGAGCCGAGGAGCCGGAGCTCGCAATCGGATTTGGCGCGACGCTCGGCGATTCATCGGACCGGTCGATGGAGTGCGTACGCGCTCGATGTGTGGCGAATGCAGTTTGCGTCCATTCTTGAATCACGCGTTTCGCGGCGGACGGAACGAGTTGTCGCGCACGATCGTTGATGAGGCGGACAACTTGGGCGCGTGTCGTGTCGTCGAAGCGGCGTGCAGAAAGCACTTGCGCGATTTGTTCGCCGAGCTGAGTGTCGCCCTTTAGGGCGGCTTCAACATCGGCGCGAATCGCTCCACCGAGGCGTTGTTGCAGGGGCGCGATATATCGTGCCCCTACGCTCGAACCGCCATCAGTGGGGCGGACTTCTGGCAACGCTTGGGCCAGCGCACGGTTGATTGCGCCGCCGACGCTCCGCTCGAGTTCGTCGTTAGCGGATTTCTCGAATGCGCGATATTCCGCAACATGCGCATTTTGCGTTGCGGGCTCAACGGGCACGGCGCGCCGTGCCCCTTCGGGAACCGGATTTTCGTTTTGCGCTTGAGGATGCGATTGCGTGGCATTCGGCTGCGAAGAGGCCGGGCTAAAGCCCGGCACTACATTCGGAGGCGATGGAGGAGCGGGAGCGGGCGAGAATGGCGTTTGAGGAAAGTGCTCGAAGGCTTCCAGTGCGCGCAAACCGGCGAAAACCATTTCGCGAAATGCTGAGGGATCTTCCCGCAACATGCGGTCGGCAAGCGCCGTGCGTCCGGCGGAAATTTCCTGCGCCGACTTCCCTGCTCCGCCAAAAAACGCGGCATCAATTTCTTCGAGTGCTCGCGCGCGTTCGGCGGTGGCGCGTGCCTGTTCCACTCCCCCTGGATACAACTCTTTCAGGGTGCGTGCTTCTTCGGGCGAAGCGATCGCTGCGCGGTACGCGGCGGCTTCGGTGCGCGCTTGCTGCACGCCAGCCCAGAGCTCGCGGGCTTCTTCGCCGCTCCACGGGTCATTCATCTGCCGCGCCAGCCACGCCGGCGGTTCCAGTGGTGCAGGCAATCCTGCCTGCGCGGTTTTTGTCTCGGCAAAGTCTACGTCGCGCACAGTCCGTTCGCGGCTCAGGGCAGGCAATAGTGGCTGTCCTACCGCATCGGAGCCGGAGGGCTCCGGATCGATTTCGAGAATCTGCTCGTCCGTCAATGTAAACAATTCTCCGGGCACAGCCTCGTTGGTATTCATAATCGACGCTGAAATTTGTTGGTTCATAGATCTCACGAAAAACAAAAGCCCCGATTTTTAAGGGCGTTTCATCAACAATCTGTCTTTGCAAACGCTCACTTTGCTTACCAATTCGTCAAAATCTCGAACAAAATGTACATCAGAAACTCCGTGATTCCCGCGAAGCCGTTCTTCTTAAGCCAAGACCGAATTGACCGAAGCAATGGATCACACGGATGGTCCAGATTGAAAGTCTCAGCATCCTCGGCGTAGGTCAGTGTCGAGCGCATACGTACCCACGACTATCGTCACCTATTTACGGAGGAGGCCGATGCAAGATTTCACCCTGCCGGTTTACCAGGCTCCGCTGGTGGAGCCAGGGCACTTATAGCGCGAAGATGCGCTTCGGCGTGGGCGCGGACGTTGGCGAAACCGGTTGGGTTGGTCATTCTCGCCGCCTGGCCGGCTTCAGAGTTCGACCAGCGCTTGCACTCCTCGAATTCGACTTGATGATCGTCGAGCAGCACGTCGACTGGGACCGACGGCAGCACCATCGCCGACGGCATCCCATGCTGGGAATTGCCTTTCGTAGTGCCGCCCTTCTGGGCGGCTTCCTCGCCGGCAGCCGCATCCGCGCCGGGGGCCGTGCTAATGCCCGGCACTCTGTGAGGCGCAGCCGATTCGCCCGCCGCGATGACAATCGGCGCGGACGACAGCAGCCGTTGGATCTCGCGCAACTGTTTGTTGCGAGAATCTTCTCCAGGCACAACCAGTTCGCTGAGCCCCAAAACGTTTTTGATGTACCCAATATTCGCCGGCTCGGTAAGCGCTCGCTGGATCAACGGATCGTTCAGGCCAAACAGTTGTTGCAGCACGCCGCGCTGCTGCGATTTCAGGCGCGGGAAAGTTTCGTCGGCTTCTGGATGCGCCAGTAAATTCCCTTTCAATTCGGCGGTGCGAATCACGCGGGCATCCAGCGCGCCGTCGGGGCCAAGCAGCGGCACTTCCACATCTTCAGGACGATTCTTGCGAAACACATCGACGCCAAGCAGCAGTACGTCCGCATAAAATTGTTTCAGACGCCGCCATACCAGTCCGAGGCGGCCGAGCGCTTGATCGCGAGCCAAAGCATAACCGCTGGCGGTCTTCACATCTTCCATGTTTCCGCCGAATACGGCGGGAAAAAGTCCGGTTAAAAACTGCGCCACGGGTCCGATCAATTCCTGTTGATGCTGCAGCATGTCCGGCGAAACGCGCGCCGGCTGCGGCTGAAAAAATCCCGCCGCCAGGGGCTGCCCAGGACGGGCGCGCGCCGGAAAATGCGCGGCCGGCTCCGCCACCTGATTCGCCAGCGCGTCGAAATCAAGCACTTGCGGGTCGGCATAAATCGGCGGAATACCGTATTCATACGTTTCCGCCTGCATGTTGGAGAGAACGTTGTAGCGCTCCTGCACTTGCACCAGCGAATCGCCGACGCTCGGTCGATTTTGTCCATCGCCGGGAAGCGCATGCAGCACGCGCCAGTGGTCGTCCATGGATTCGTTGCGCGATTCGCAGTACACATCTCCGGCAAAGCCCACGTAACAGCCGTCCGGAAACATGGCCAGCAATTCGGCGCGAGTGGCTCCGTCTTCGACAGCATAAAATGCCCACGGACGCAGCCAGGTGCGATCAAACGTAATCAGATTCATCAGCGCGTCGCCCGGAGCGATGGAAGGCATTCCTTGTTCAACACTCAATCGCGAAACCCGTGCGTACACATCGTCCGCGCCCTGCGAAGGTGACGCTTCGATTTTGTCCGCAACGTGCGGATACGCAGCTTTCAGTTTGGCGCGATGCACTTCCGCCTGCCATTGCAGGTAGGGATACTCATGCATCTCGTTGGCCCAGATGGGCGTGTTGAGCTCGAGGCCGCCGACGATGGAAATTTCTTCCTGACCATTGGGGACGCGGCGCGTGCCGATCACCCGAGGCACGGTGACGCGTTCCGCACGGCGGACGTGAGCTTCCGCCAGTTTGGCATCGCACGACGGACACCGGTAGCCGCTCTCTTCAGAGGGCCGCACTTGCGGCGATTCATCGGAAACTTGGCCGTTGCCCAGCTCGGACTCCGGATTTCGATTTTCGAGTTCTGCTTTTCCGATCTCCTTGCCGCAATTCGGGCAAATATACACGTCTTCGCCCAGCGGAATTTCGATCGCCGCCAGAATATTTTCATCGTGTGAACCAAAACGCTGCCCATCGGCCACGTAGCGCACGTATGCGCCGAGTTTGCCATCGGTCCACAGGAAATAACCCATGGTCGTGAGCAGATGCTCGATGTGATTGTTTTGCTCGATTAGCTGCGCGACGTCGCTCGCGGTTCGCGCCGCCGCGATGTCTTCCAGCGATTGCGAAGATTGCGGATAAAAGCGCACACTCGGCACATCCCGCGAAAGCACGGCGATAAACGACAGTCCAAATCCTTGATAAAAATTGGTGACAAATTGATAGCGCGGCATTTCCTCGATCGCGCGATCATCACTCGAACGCTGCTCGAACGGGAAATGCCAATTCATGTCATTCGGATTCCACCACGCGTAATGCAAGCCCTGCCAAAAAAGGCGCGCCTGCCTAATGCGGCGAATTTCGTGGCGCCGTGCGACGATCCCTTCTTCCCGATACTGCCGAACCAGTTCACGCAATGCGTTGACCAGATGCGGCTTCGCGTCGTCCAGCAATTCGTTGTTCGCGCCGAGCGCAACGTTTCCGTCCGCCGGCGCGATTTCGCCCGGTGCCGACATTTCAATTGGTTTTGTCATGGAATCTCGTTGAGCAGCGGCTTTGCGCCTGCCGCCGATGCCGGGATCAACCCGCCCCTGCTTAGGAACCTGGTAGCCGGTTCACTGTGGCTTCGTTGTGTCGGCTCGTGCGGCTTGCTGCTCTTTCATCGCTTGAATCTGGTGCCAGGAGCGGCGGCGCAACCTCGGCAATTCGCGCGGCTCCGGCAC
>DATDFJ010000106.1:0-5982 GCA_036522675.1 Chthoniobacterales bacterium
TCAAACAAATCAGGATCGACAATCGCATTGGCGACGCCGGTCTCGTCCTCGAGACTGATGAAGACGAATCCTTTTGCCGTCCCGGGCCGCTGACGGCAGATCACGTTGCCGGCGATCTGCACGGTCGCGCCGTGTTTCGCTTTGGCGAGATCGACCGCGCGCCAGATGTTCGGCAATTGTTCGCGCAACAATTTCATTGGATGCGGTCCGGTCGTTAGGCTCATGGTCGCGTAATCCGCATTGACCCGCTCCTGCACGGTCATTTGAACCAGCGGGGACTCTGGTGTCTGGGGAGCGCGGACGCCTCGCCCGCTCTTTTCGGCGCCCCCGCCGAAAAGCCCAGAAGGCGTGTCCCGCGAGGCGCGTGACACAGCGGGCGAGGCGTCCGCGCTCCCCAGAAGATCATCGTGCGTGGCCTCCTCAACTTCCCACAGCGCGGCGCGACGATGTTTTGCGAAATAGTTCAGAGCGCCGAGCTCCGCGAGCGTGCGCAACTCGGTTTTGGACAGCGGCACACGCCGTTTGAAATCGTCGAGCGAATCGAATTGTCGATCTTGCCGCGCGCGTTCGATTTGTTCGCCGTGTTCCTGGCGTAATCCGTTCACTACGCAGAGCCCGAGACGAAATGTGTTGTCGTCCACGACGGTGCAGCGCCAATCCGATTTGCTGACGCAGACCGGTTTCACTTTGACGCCGTGCCGCTGCGCGTCTTTCACGATCGTCGCCGGCGTGTAAAAACCCATCGGCTGATTATTAATCAGGCTCGCGAAAAACTCGGGCGCGCGATGCACCTTCAGATACGCGCTCGCGTAAGCGAGGATCGCAAAACTGATTGCGTGCGACTCGGGAAATCCATACAGCGCGAATGACGTGATCGCGTGAATGATCTGGTCGATCTTGTCCGGCGCGACGCCTTTGCGCTCCATGGCCGCGCGCAATTTCACGCTCACCTTTTGCATGCGTTCTTCGGAACGATGAAAACTGAGCGCCCGCCGCAGTTCCTCCGCTTCGTTGCCGGAAAAATCCGCCATGATCATGGCGATCTTGAGCATCTGCTCCTGGAACAACGGAACGCCGAGGGTGCGCTCGAGCACGGGTTTCAAGCGCTCATCGAAATAGGTCATTTCTTCGCGACCGGCACGCCGATTCAAATATGGATGCACCATATCGCCCTGGATCGGTCCGGGCCGAATGATCGCGACCTCGATCACCACGTCGTAAAAACATTTCGGTTTCATTCGCGGCAAGGTCGCCATTTGCGCGCGGCTCTCGATTTGGAAAACGCCGATCGTGTCCGCGTGCTGCATGATCTCGAATGTTTGCGCGTCGTCTTTTGGGATGTGCGCGAGATCGAGCGGACGCCCGCGTTCGCGGCAAAGCTCGAGCGCGTCCTGCATCACTGACATCATGCCAAGGCCTAACAAGTCGACTTTTACGATGCCCAGGTCTTCACAATCGTCCTTGTCCCATTGCGCGACGACGCGACCCGGCATCGACGCGTTCTCCAGCGGCACGAACGAGCTCAGTTTGTTCTGGCAAATGATCATTCCGCCGGAGTGCTGGCCGAGATGCCGCGGCAAACCGTAGATCGCGTGATAGAGCCGGATGAACGCCGGCATCCGTGGATGATTTTTCGGCAGACCGGCCGCCTCAATCTGCGATTCCAATTCCATCGTGTGCGGGAAATCGCCGTTCGCGAACAAATGCGAGAAGCGGTCGAGACTGCTCGGCGAAAAATTCAGCGCCTTGCCGATCTCGCGCGCCGCGCTGCGTCCGCGATAACTGATCACGTTCGCGGTCATGGCCGCGCCATGTTTGCCGTAGCGACGATAAATTTCCTGGATCACTGCTTCGCGCCGGTCGCCACTGGGAAGATCGAGATCGATGTCGGGCCAGCCTTTGCGGCTTTCGTTCAAGAAACGTTCGAACACGAGATTGTTGCTGACTGGATCGACCGGCGTGATCCCGAGGCAATAACAAACCGCGCTGTTTGCGGCGCTGCCCCGGCCCTGGACCATGATGTTGTGTTCGCGGCAGAAATTTACGATGTCCCACACGATCAAAAAATATCCGGGGAAGCCGAGCTTCGTGATCAGCGCCAGTTCTTCCTCGAGCTGGCGTTTTACCTTCGCGCTGACGGCCGCGTAACGTTGTTGCGCGCCGAACCACACGATCGTGCGCAGGAATGAATCCATCGAATGCCCCGCCGGTACCGGGAACTCGGGAAATTCGTAACCGAGATTTTCGAGTGAAAACGTGAGTCGCTCGGCGAGGTGCGACGTGTTGGCGATCGCTTCCGGCAGGTCCGCGAAAATTTCGCGCATTTGTCGATCGCTCTTGATATGCCGCTCGGCGTTTTGTGACAAAAGTTTGCCCGCGATATCGAGATGCGTGTGCTCCCGAATGCAGGTGAACACGTCGAGCACTTCGCGCCCGTACGGCTTCGCGTACTGCACGCCATTCGTCGCAATCAGCGGTAATCCGTTCGCTCGCGCAAGATCGACAAGTGCGCGGTTCAGCTTCTCCTCGCCACGCACGAAATGCCGCTGAATCTCGACGAAAACATTTTCGCGACCAAACGCATCGATAAGGAATTGTGTGGGGGCATCTGTCTGGGAAGCGCGGGCGCCTCGCCCGCTCTTTTCGGCGCCCCCGCCGAAAAGCCCCGAACACGTGTCCCGCGAGGCGCGTAACACAGCGGGCGAGGTCCGAGCCGGACTGGCATTGCCCGCGCTCCCCGATCCAAACAGCGCCACCAATCCTTCCGCAAACTCCGGCAGCTCATCCCATTTCACTGCGCATTTGCCTTTCTCACTGCGCAGATGCGTCTGGGTGAGCAGCTCGCATAAATTTTTGTAACCGGTGCGATTCTGCACCAGCACCGGCAAAATCGCGCCGTCCTCCATCGACAACTCCGCGCCGATGATCGGCCGCACCCCGTGCTCACGCGCGGCGACCGAAAACCGCTGTACCCCGTAAACACCGTCGCGATCGCAAAGCGCGATTGCCGGCATTTCCAATTCAGCTGCGACTTCAGCCAGTTGCTCGGGAAAAGCTCCGCCGCGCAAAAAGCTGAACGCGCTGCACGCGTGAAGCTCGACGTATTTCATAGTCATTCCGAGCGAAGTCGAGGAATCCCGTTGCGATACCGTAAGGTAAATCCGCGGGATCCTTCGACTCCGCTGTGCTCCGCTCAGGATGACAGCGAGTGATCAGTCATAAATGCCCTCGATTTTCCAAAGGCCGTCCGCTTCGTGACAGCGCACGAGTTCGCCGTTGTCCAACTGCATGTCCCACTCCGCGCTCGTCCATGCTTTTTCGTCCCACCAATTGCCAGAGAGCAAAAACGGCCCGCTTTGATCGACAATCTGTCCAGCGACTTTGTCGCTTTGCAGATGTCGATTGTCTGAACTGAAGATTGTTGCCTTCGCGGTGCGTCGAAATCTGCGAAGTGCTGTAGTAGCGTGCGCTGTCCTCGGCGCATCCTTCGATTTTCCGCTAGGGACAGCGGACTCTACAGCCCACACGAACGGCTCCAGCCGAAACGCATCCGGCCGATGCGTTTCTTCCAAGACCGGCGTGCCGACGCGCTCGACGCCGAGCAGCGCGTTCAGCCGCGCGAGTGTCTCATAAAGCTGATGCGGATTTCGCAGCGCCGTTTCAAATAATCCGAACTGCTGCGAGACCGGCCGGATCGGCTCGGCCACGAGCGCGACTGCCACGATCGGCTGCTCCGATTTAAAATTCTCCAGATGCGTCTGGAGCATGCGGAAGAGAAGATCGACATCGTTCGTCGGCTGCGGAATTTTGAATACGCGCTCGTAATTTTGTTTGTTCGAAAACGTGATCCGCAGCGTCAGCTCGCGCGCGACGAGATAAATCGCGCTCAACCGTAGCGCGAGTTGCTCCAAAAACCGCCGCAGCATGAAGAGGAGGGGCTCAGCCGTCTCGATCTCGTGCTCGAACTCGAAGCTTTCCTCGAACTTTTCCGGCGGCAGAACAAATTTCAGCAACCGATTCGCCTGACCAGTTGCCCGCAGCCACAGGGTAACGGCTTCATTCCCGAGCCGCGCCCGCAGATCTTCCTTATCCAGCGCCGCGAGCTGCCCCAGCGTGTGAATCCCCCACTTGTGCAGGACCGCCAAGATTTCCTGCATCCCGATCTGCCGGTCCGGCTCGGACTCCATGCGGCCAATTTACAGCAGGCCGCTGGATATGTTCAAGTGAACAGTTTAGCCGATCAGGTGTTCGAATTACTCACTCCTCGATGTCGCTATGGATGTTTAGCGGCGGCTGGCCCGGACGAAAAACCGAAGCGCCCCCGAAAATTGCCGGAGCCGATCTCGCATATCGCACCTTCTTAAATTCGGCATCCCAGCGATCCAGATATGAACAGTTTACCGTCCGCTTTCCGTCGCCGAGCGGTAAGTACCGTTCTTCCGCCACTGCGAAGAATCCCGCATAGCCAGTGAGAGGAACGGGCGTCGCGTTATTAGAGGAAAGCCGGACGACGCGCTGCCGATTTAAGTCGAGCGCATAGACCGTGTCGCCATCCGTGCTGTTTAAATGTACGAAAAAGAAAACGGTTCTAAGAGGAGGCTGAATCAGAAAGTATGTGGTTTCATGTCGGCGCAAATGCAGAGGATCCCACATCGTTTCGAAGCCCGGCCACGTCCCAAGCAAGCTTTCTTGCCCCGTTTTCAGATCTCGAAATCGATAAAGCTTACCTAGTTCGCCATTGTCGTAATCGTTCTCCGGATCCCCCGTCCGATCGAGAATCAATTCTGCGCTGTTGTCAGGAGCGACAAGTCGCCTTGGCTCCGGCGTCAATGTTGGACTCGGGTGCGGTGTCGCATCGCTACCGGTCTTCGCCACATTTTTGTTCCAATTCTCCCACTCCATATTCAACAACGTAAACTGCGGCGTATCGTCAGCCTTTCTGTCATACCAACTCGGTGCCGTATTCAACGCGTGCAGGTTTTTGCCCGCGGTGTCGACTGCCCACACTTCCTCTCCTTGTTTTAGTTTTCTCGTGAACACGATTTCCCGACCATCGGGCGCGAAGATTGGATCGACATCTTGTCCTGCAGGGCCGGTTGATAACTGTCGAATCAGTTTGCCGTCGCCGGAATACAAATAGATGTGCGCGTGACTGACTCCCTCGATTTGCAGGTAGCGAATTGACACTGCGATCTTCATTTCCTCGCCAGCAAAGGACTGCGCAGCGATGATCCAGAAAATCGCGATTGAAGATGTCAGCGACTTCACGCTTACACAATTTCCACCGGGCACTTCGGCAGCGCCTGCATGAAGGCGCGGCCGTAGGGTTTGGTGACGACGCGGTTGTCGAGGATGACGATGATGCCGCGGTCGGCTTTGGTGCGGATGAGGCGGCCGACGCCCTGGCGAAGTTTCAGGATGGCTTCGGGCAATGAGTACTCGGTGAAGGGGTCGCCGCCGCGCGATTCGATGAGCTCGAGCTTTGCTTCGATGAGCGGATGATCGGGGACGGCGAACGGCAGGCGCGTGATGATCACGTTGGAGAGCGCTTCGCCGGGGACATCGACGCCGCCCCAGAAACTTTCGGTGCCGAAGAGGACGCTGCGCGGCGTGGTTTTGAATTGTTCGAGTAATTTCGTGCGCGGCGCCCCGGCGCCTTGTACGAGCACGTTCATTTTTTTCTCGACGAAAAATTTTTGCATTCGCCCGGCGATGGCGTCCATGTCGCGGTAGCTGGTGAACAGGACGAACGCGCGGCCGTCGGTTTTCTCGACGAAATGGGCGATCCAGCGCTCGAGATGCTCATGATATTCGCGGTCGCGCGGGTCGGGCATTTTTTGGACGACGAACAGTTTCATCTGTTTTTGGAAATCGAACGGGCTGCCGAGCTGTAACGGCTCGGCCTCGGTCGCGCCGACGCGCTCGCGGAAGTAGCGCAGCTCCGGCCGGCCGACGGCGAGCGTGGCGCTGGTCATGATGCAG
>DATDFJ010000107.1:0-2439 GCA_036522675.1 Chthoniobacterales bacterium
GAAGAACAGCTCGAAAAAGGCCGGCAGGCCGTCGTTGACGTCTACAAGGGGCGAGGATTCAACGACGTGAACGTGCAGTTCAAGGTCGAGACGATCGAGGAACGGAAAGGCACCGCCCGAGTGGTTTACACAGTCGACGAAGGCGGCAAAGCAGCCATCCGCCACATCGAATTCGAGGGGAACGAACACTTCAGCGATCGCGTGTTGCGCAAACAAATGAAAACCCGCGGCAAGACGCTCGTTTATTTCCTCGATAAATCGGGCCGGCTCGACGAGGTGCAACTGCAACAGGATCTGGACAGCATCCGCGAGTTTTACCAAAACCACGGCTACATCGACGTTGAAGTAAAAGACGTTCGCAAAACGCGCGAGGACGGCCGCATGATCATCACTATTGCGGTGAACGAAGGCCCGCAATATCACGTCGGCAAAATTTCCATCGCCGGCTATCACGTCACGACCGAAGAAAAGATCCGCGCGCTACTCAAAATGAAAGAGGGGACGGTCTATTCGCCAAAAGCGTTGCGCGACGACGCCAAGGCGATCGCGGACGCGTATGGCTCGGGCGGGTATGTCGATCTTGTGGTCACGCCAGAGGGCACACCGACAGGGGGCAACGTGATCGACGTCCACTACAAAATCGAGGAGGGGGACCGCTATTTTGTGCAGCGGATCAACATCGTCGGGAATACGCGCACCAAGGACAAAGTGATCCGGCGCGAAGTTCTTGTCACTCCCGGCAGCGTCTTCAACACCGTGCGCGTCGACACGAGCAAGAAGCGCCTGGAGAACCTCGGCTATTTCTCAAAGGTCGAGACCTACCCTGATGACACCAACGTTGCCGGTCGTAAAGATCTCACCATCCAGGTGGAAGAGAAACGCACCGGTTCGCTCAGTTTTGGCGGCGGCTTCAGCACGGTGGATCAATTGGTCGGTTTTGCCGAGCTGACCCAGGGCAACTTCGACATCATGAACTGGCCGGGCTTTACCGGCGCGGGTCAAAAATTTCGTTTGCGCATCCAAGTGGGCAACCTGCGTAAGGACATCATTCTCGCGCTGACCGAACCATGGTTGTTCGACCGGCCGCTCTCACTCAGTGGTCAGGCTTTTTATAATGAAGCGAACTATCTCAGCTCCGAATACGACCAGCGCGACCTCGGTTTCGCGATTGAACTGCGCAAGCCGATCACGCCTTTTATTTATGCGTCGGTCGCATATCGGCTCGAGCAACTGCAAATCTTCAACGTCGACCCGTTGGCCTCGGACGCCATCCTGGAGGAGGAAGGAACGAAGGTGAAAAGCGAGGTGATCACCAGCCTGGTGATGGACCGCCGGGACAATCCGTTGCTTTCGCACACCGGGCAGCGAGTCACTATCACTCCGTATGTGGCCGGCGGACCTCTTGGCGGCGACGTCCAGATCTATGGCTGGGGCGTGGAGGCATCGCAATATTTTCATCTCTGGTGGGATAACATCCTGCTCTTCAACGCCGAGGCGGCCACCGTCGACAAGTGGGGCGATGGCGACCACGTCCCGATTTTTGACCGGCTCTTCCTCGGTGGCTCCAACAATCTGCGCGGATTTAATTTCCGCGATGTCGGCCCGAAGGATGTCAACCACGAACCGATCGGCGGCCAATCAATGGCCCGGGCGACCGTCGAATATACCTTCCCCATCATCGAAAAAGCGCGTGGCGCCGTTTTTTACGATACCGGTTTCGTGAACGCCGATCCGTACGACTTCAGCCTGGGGAACCAATTCATCCCACGACGCAGCGCTAAAAAGGCGCCAATCGAGTATTACAACCTCGCTTCGGACGTAGGCATCGGCATCCGGCTCGACCTGCCAATTGGCCCATTGCGTCTCGACTACGGCTTCCCGATCGAGCGCGCCGGCAATGGGTTCCATGGCAAATTGAACTTCAATGTGGGCTACCAATTTTAAACGAATGTTGCCCCTTGCGGTCTAACGGTTTTCCAACCACCCTATCTCTCTTCTCATGAAACCATTTCTTTCTATTGCCGTGGCCCTGGCGCTTGCCGTGCCGCTCACGACACAGGCGCAAGGCACGCTCAAGATAGGCACCATCGACATGCAGCGTGCGTTCAAGGATTACACTAAAACCAAGGATGCCGAGGCCAAGATCAACGATGCGAAAACCGCCGCCAAAAAAGAGTACGACGATCGGGCCGAGGCCTACAAAAAGGCGCTCGATGAAATCAATACTCTGAACAAGCAGCTCGACGCTCCCGCTCTCAGCGCGGACGCTAAAACGCAGAAAGCCAAGGAGCGCGACGACAAAATCGCGAACATCAAGAACATGGAGCGCGAAATCACCGAGTTCCGCCAAACCCGCGAACGTCAGCTCCAGGAACAGGCACTGCGCATGCGCGAGGGAATCGTCAAAGAAATCACCGACGTGGTCATGGAAAAGGTGAA
>DATDFJ010000108.1:0-8473 GCA_036522675.1 Chthoniobacterales bacterium
TTTTCGCCAGCCATAATCTATTTCTGTTTCGCGGCTGCGGTGGTCTGCGGAGGTCGGACCGTGGCCAGGACATACGGCTGATCGCGAAAATATTTCGCAGCCGCGCGTTTAATGTCGTCGAGTGTCACAGCGTTTACTTCTACCTCCAATTTCTTGTAATGATCGAACCCGAGTCCGTAAAGCTCGTCGAGCGCGCATTGATAGCCGAATGTGTCGTTGCTTTGATTGGCGATTTGCTGCTGGCCGATTAATTTCTTTTTCGCCCGCGTCAGCTCTTCTTCGGTCAGACCTTCGTTTGCTAGTTTTCTGATTTCGTCGAGCAACGCGGCCTTCACCGGCTCGATTTTCTGCGGGTCGGTGCCGAGATAAAACGCGAACAGCCCGGGGACGAGCCCTTGCATCTGGCTGGCGCCCACAAAATAGGCGAGCCCCATTTGTTCGCGGATGCGAATGAAAAAACGCGAGCCGAGATCGCTGCTTGCTTCATCGATCAACTCGAGTGGATGTCGATCTTTGCTGAACATGTCGACACCGCGATAGCCGACCATGATGATGCCCTGGGTTTTTCGCTTCTGAGTTTCGACGTTCTCGACCTTGACCAACGGGGCAGGCGGTTTCGCGTCGGTCAAGGCCAGCGTCCCCGGCTTCATCGGGCCGAGCGCTTGCTCGAAAAGTTGTTTCACCTCGGCGGCGTTCACGTTGCCGAACACGGAAATGACGCCGTTCTTGGCCACGAGATAGCGGTCACGAAATTCGACCAAATCTTTTTGTGTGAGTTTCTGCACCGACTCGGCGGAGCCATTGGCGCGCAAGGCATAAGGATGATGGTCGAAAAGCGCCTGCCGCAGAATATTGCGCGCGACCGTCGTGGGCTGTTCCTCTTCCTGTTTGATTCCGGCGATCTGGACTTCCTTTTCGCGCGCGACCGCTTTCTCCGGCATCGTGGCGTTGAGCAAAATATCCGCGAGCACCTCGACCCCAAGTTTCAAGTCGGGTTTGGTGACATCGAGCGAAACACTAAAACTGTTATTTCCGGCGTCGCTCGAGATCGAACCGCCGACGGCCTCGATTTGATCGGCAATCTGCTCGGCGGTGCGCGTCTTTGTTCCTTTGAGCAGCGTCTTCGCTGTCAGCCGAGTGATGCCGCTGTCTTGCGGAGTCTCGGCGAGCAGACCGCCGCGAAACACGGCGCTCATCGCGACTAACGGCAGACGTGGATCTTCTCGCACCAAAATGCGCAGACCATTTGCGAGCTCGAATTTTTGAATCTCCGCCGCGTTCACCGGCTTCGCTTCGCCGGCTTTTCCGGCAAGGGCGCCTTTTGGATTCAGCGATGCGATGGTGAGATTTTCATCGACCAAATATTTGCCGGCAACGCGCCGAATGTCGTCGAGTGTGACCTTCTGGACGGCGGCAAGATAATCGCGACTGAAGTTCAAATTCCGCGTGAGCAGCCAGTTGGAGCCGATATCGGAAGCCTGGCCGCGCATGGTCGTGAGCGCGTGCAAATGATGGCTGAGCGACGTTTTCTTGCCCTTGGCAAGCTCGTCGGCCGTGACGCCGTTTTGCTTCACCTCATCGATCATCTGGAGGATCAACTGCTGCGTCGCGTCGCGCTTTTTCGGATCAACCGTCGCGTCAACACCGAACAAACCGGGATCGCCCGGTGTGTAGGAGAAAGCGGACACACTGTAGGCGAGGCCGGCTTGCTCGCGCACGCGCTGATACAAACGCGAGCTGCGTCCGTCGCCGAGTATCCCGGCGAGCAGATCGAGCGCCGGCACGTCGGGGTGCGTGATCTCGGGAATGTGCCACGCGAGCGAGAGGCGTGTCAGCTCGGTGGGAAATTCGTTGTGCACTTCACGCCGGCCGAGCTGTGGCGGTTCTTCCGGAATGAACACTGCCTTGAGCGATTTCTCGGGATAGGCTTTGAAAAAGTCAGTCAGCTGCTGACGAACTTTTTCACCATCGACGTCGCCGACGACGATGAAGGTGAGATTATTCGGCACGTAGCGCGCCTTGTAATATTGCATCACCTGCTCCTGGGTGAGCTGATTGTAAACCTCGAGCTGCCCGATCACCGGCAGGCGATAAGGATGCTTTTGGTAAGCGGTGGCGAACAGCAGCTGACCGGCCATGCGATCGGGATCGTCCATGCCCATCGCGAACTCGCGCCGGATGACTTCCTGCTCCTTCGCGTATTCCTGCGGCGGGAGCATTGAATTCATCATTGCGTCGGCCAATACATCGAGCGCCGTGGAGACGCCCTCCTTCGGCACGTCGATCCAAAACACCGTCCGATCAAAGGACGTATAGGCGTTGATGTAACCGCCGACGTCCTGGATTTTCTGCGCGATCTGATTTGTCGATCGTGTGGTGGTCCCTTTGAAGAGCATGTGCTCGAGAATGTGCGAGAGACCGGCGCCGACGTGCTCGTCCTCGTCCACGCTGCCCGTGGCGCACCACGCCTGCACGCTCGCCACCGGTGCGCTGTGATCTTCCTGCACGATCACGGTGAGCCCATCGGGCAAAACCCACTTTTGCGCCGTGCTCGGAGGAAACCCGATCGCGGCCGATTGTTCCGGAGGTGCGGCTTTCAAATTAACCATGCTGAAGAGAAACAAAGCTGCCACGGCGCATGCTCCTGCCTTCGCTACACGATTATCGGCGAGTTTCAATTCGTGAGGTAAGCCGCTACGCTCGTGCGGCTCGCACCGCGGGCCGAGCCGACATCAGCACGCACGCTCCGAGTCACGAGCGCGCTGCGGCGCTGGCAGTTCCGGCCGCGACGGCGCGGCGCCAATCGCTTTCACTGGTGCGAACGGTTTCACGAATGCCTGCTCGAAATCATAGACGTCCTTGAAGTCTTCGATCGAATCTTCTTCGGTTTTCCCGAAAATGCCGGCCTCGATGAGGTTGAAAACCATGTTACCAATGTCTTCGGTGCAGCGGATGCCCCAGCTCTCGAAAACCGTCAGCACCATCGGGCCAAATTCCTTGAGCGCGTACTGACGCATACCGTCGAGCAATTCCGGTCCCGCCACGTGGCGTACGCTCGTGCCCTTGACTTTCTTTTGCTGTTTCGTCGTGAAATCAAGCGCGTCCCGCAAAAATACATAGGCCTCCCGCTGATAACGCGGGTCTCTCGCCACAATGGCATCGAGCGCTTCGGCGAATCCAATCTTTTGCATCAATGGGAAAGCGCGCGGATCAGGCGCGCTTCCTATGATAATCAGCAAGCACGGTGCGAGCAACTCCATGCAGGTTTGAATTGGAACATCGCGGGCGGATTCAGTTTTGCAGTTGCTGTTCGATGACGTCCAGATAGACCGAGATGGGATCGCGCCGCCGTGGTTCCGGTTCATTCGATTCGGCTGCGCTACGCAGATAATCGGTGAACGTCCCACTGGTATTCGTCGGCTGGGTCGCTTCAAACCAGTTCATGTAATCATCGATCTCGTTCATGCGCGCGATGAGACTGGTCCGAGTTGTCTCCAACCGCGCCAGGCGCGCCGCCACGCGTTTGCGTTTGCCGGTCGCGAGCAAAGCGCTGATGTCGTAGTACTCCTGAACGACCGGCCGCATCGCTGGATGGGCGTGCGCGACCAGCAAAAGCAAATCTTCGCCGAGCTTCTTCAGTGCGATCTTTTCCGCCGGTGAAACTTTTCGCCGCGCGAGCTCTTCCAGACGCAAAGACTTCGGGCCGTCGGCGGCAACAACACGCGCAGAGCGCAACGTCTCCTCGAGCCGTTGGTCGGTCTCAGCGAAACTGAGCAATTGATAAGAGTGAGAGGTGCGCAGGCCGGCAATGTGCGTTTGCCAGGTCCGCTGCGGATCGTTGCCGAGAAACGGAAAGTGCGCTTTCAGATCAGCCAGCGGATCATTGGAGGCGTGCGAGAGATTGTCGATGTAGCGGGTGAGCCGGGCGCAACCGTCCGGGCTGTTGAGCAGCAATTGCACGAGCGCAAAGGAGTAGGCGCGATAAAGCACGCGTCCGGGTGAGTCGAGCAACGCCGGTCGCTGTCGCAAAAATTCATCGAACGCCATCAGCTTTGTCGCGAGCTGCAATGTCTCCATAAGCGCAGCGCGATCTCGGCCCGGGGTGAGCGCCAGCAGGCCCGCGATCAACCAATCTGGCGGCGCCACATATGGCGTACCCGCAGCTACGCTCGACTGGTTGCGGTAGATCATCTCCAGCAGGATCGCCCGCATTAATTCGCTTTCGATGCGCACCGGATCGAGTTCGGGAGTGATCGTCAGATCGAGCTGGAGCTTGAGACCAAACCCGGTTTGACTAAAACGCAGCGCGGCCGGCGGGATTTCGGGGCGCGTGGTCTGCGGCAGCCGCAAATTGACGATGATCGGCGTCCGCCAGCCATCCGACTGTCGTAGCAGCCCGAGCAAATTTTCCTTGGTCGTTTCGGCCAGGTCGGAAACGACGCCGCGCAAGCGAGCGTCGCCCCCATAGAGAATAAATTGTCGCGACGGGCTGACACTGCGCTCCGGCAGCGAAACCGCGAGCGCGTTCGATGCGAGCAAGATCGACATCGTGGCGATGCAATAAGCGTGTCGATTCATCGTTTGCCGCAACGTCAGCATAGCCGACGGCCGGCAACGACCGCCAGCGGAAAGCATGAACCGGTTCGAGATTTTGCTCATAAAAAACACGCAACTTCGCGCGGCGCGCAGTGTGTAATCGCTAAAGAGGAATCAGATAAAGACAGGCTTATGAACTTGAAAGGGATACTCGCCATCGGTGCCGCCGCTTTGATCAGTTTGAGCACACCGGCGGCTTACGCGGGATTTAGGCATCATCATTTTAGTCATACCAACGTGGTCGTGGGCGTTGGATTCGGCTTTCCGTCGTTCGGTTGGGGCTGGGGCTACCCATATTACGGCTACGGCTATTATCCGTATGGATACGGCTACAGTTCCTATCCGTCGAGCTCATACAGCTACGGTTACTCGAATTATCGCCCGACCTACGGGGGCCAAACCGCGAACACGAGCGTGGTTGTGCAGGTGCAGCAGAGACTCGCCCGTGCCGGTTACTATCACGGCCGCGTTGACGGCGTGATGGGGTCGCAGACGCGGTCCGCGATTCGCGCTTACCAGCGCGCGCATAACATGCGCGTCGACGGCGTGATGAACGATCAGCTTCTCGGCGCAATGGGGCTGCGCTAACGGACAACTTTCGGTTGGTCGGCCGGCGGGCCACGCAGGGTTGCGAGGGAGGCCTGTCGGCCGCTTTTTTTATCCGTGAGGCGCAGTCAGCAGGACTGAGTTTGGGTGAAACTCGATCGCGCTCATTTTGCTGACCAATTTGCGTTCACGCTCGAGCCCGGACCACACATCGGCAAACATTACGTCGAGCACATTCATGAGCATCGGATGAACCGGTATCCGGCCAATGCTCCCGCCGTTGTTCGACGCGACGACTTTCCCATCCTGCAATCTCACTTTGTAGGACGTGCCGCTATAGAGCGAAAAGCCAAAGAACGCGCGTTCGGCGGTGAGTTTCACCTCACCTTCGGCGAAACCGACGACGACACGCCTGAAATCAAGCAACGGCTTGTCCAAAGAGGATTGCTTGAGCTTGAGGGCGTGCGCCAAATACGCGTTGATTTGTTCCTGACTGTATTGGAGTTGCGGCGGCCGGTGGTAATTGACCGCATTCTCCAAGTCGAAGCCGAGCTGCGAAGGCAGCATCAGAGGTTTGGTTGGAGGCGGCACATCGGGCGCAGATACCATTTGGATCACGGCAGCTGTCGCGCATGCGCCAAGAACGAGTTTCGCGGTTCGGAAAAACCAAAAACGCACCTTCACCCGCGTTGGATCGAAAATCCGACGGACGCGCCGCTGCGTCTCTTTCAAACCTTCCTGGCGCGATTTGATCGGAATAACGGCCGAGCGATCCAAGCGCGCCCCACAACTATGGCAATAGATGCGCTCCGGTTCGTTTTCATGCCCGCACTCGGCACAAGCCAACTTGATCATCGTGCTCATTCTTTTTTCGATTTGCCTTTCGACGCCACAGCCGGAGCAGGTTTCGTGTCAGGTTTCTTATCCGCGGCCGACTGGTCCGCGGCCGTGTCAGGCGTTTCCTTTTTCGCTGCCTCCTTGTAGGCGCTGCTTCGATAATCCGTGGTATAAAAACCAGACCCCTTGAAAATGATGCCGGCGCCTGTGCCGAGCAGTCGTTTCACTTTGCCGTGTCCCCATTTTGGCAGCCGGCAAAGCTCCTTTGGACAAACACTAAAGGGCTCTTCTCGCATCGATTGAAAGGCCTCGAAATTCTGGTCGCATTTTGCGCAGTGATACTCATACGTGGGCATGACACGGAAAATGGCGCGGAAGTGCGCACTAGCCAAAGCACAATTCAAGCCGCGCGGGTCGCGACGGCGGTCAACGCAGGGCGCGCAATGGTGAACGCAGATAGCGCAGAACCCCGAGTCGACGGGGTCGGTTTTGCGCCAGACTGGCTTACATCCTCGCCTTTCAATGCCAGCTCCTTGACTTCACGCGCGCCGCCGGTAGAAAGTTCGCCCCGACAAATTTGCTTATGTTTCCTCCAACTTCGCCTTTTCTCTCACTGATCTCATTGGTGGCCGTTATCTTTTTCTTCGCTAGTTGCGCGGAAGACAATCGCTACGCGGCTACCCAATACCTGGGCGGGGTCTACGGCGGCGCTCCGACTTACGGCGCGCCGCAGGACACCGTTTCGTACTGGGATGGAGACAATCTCGGCGGCAAGCCCACGGTAAAGATCAGTCTCGGCGAACAGCGCGCCTATTTTTATAAATCCGGGTTGCTCGTCGGCATCTCGCAACTTTCGACCGGACGCGAAGGATTGAACACTCCGGTTGGCCATTTCGCCATTATTCAGAAGGATCTCAATCACGTCTCGACCAAGTACGGCGATTACGTCGATGACGCCGGAAATGTTGTGAAAGAAAACGTCGAGCTCGGCAAAGACCCGAAGCCGCCGGGCACACATTTCAAAGGCGCGCCGATGCCGTATTTCATGCGCATCGTCGACGGGGTCGGGATGCATGCCGGGTATCTGCCGGGTTACCCCGCTTCGCACGGCTGCATTCGAATGCCCGAGTTCATGGCGCAAAATTTTTTCAAATCCGTCTCTACCGGTACACCGGTAACAATCACGAATTAGGTGGAACGCGCTGTCCTCAGCGCGTTGGTAAAAAGTAATGCGGCTTCGCCGCCTCGATTAACAAGCTTGGGACAAGCCGTTCCACCTTTGATCGTTTCACTCGCGTCAGCGACATTCAGCGGTGGAAAAATCCCCTGCCGCGGAGTTGCTCGCCCTTGCGGCGCGCTCGGAACCGATCGCGCGGCAACTCGCGCTGATTCAGCGTCGTAGTTGGCCGGTAAGATTTTCCCACGTCACCGGGTCGGCCCAGCCGTTTCTCGCGGCCACGCTTGCCGCTAAGATCGACAAGACGATCTGGATCCTTTGCCCGAGCGTCCATTCACAGGAACTGCTCCATGAAGCGCTTCTGAACTGGCATCCAGCGGCGTTATTTCTCCCGGAAGCTGAATTCACCGCCATCGAGAATGTTCTGCCCGACCCGCAGATTGCTGCCGAACGTCTCGCCTTGTTTTCGCTGCTTGCCGGCGAGTCCGGACGGCATCTGATCGTCGCAACACGCACGGGTCTCGAGCAGGTCGCGCCACGACCCGGCACTCTTAATTCAAATGTGTTCTCGCTGCGGCGCGGCGAGGCGCACCAGATGCACGCTCTGCTCGAGCGCTTCACCGCCGCCGGTTACGAGCGCGTCGCCCAGGTCACCACTCGCGGCCAATTCGCGGTCCGCGGCGGAATTGTCGACGTTTATTCCTGGCAATCGAGCTTGCCAGTGCGAATTGAATTTTTCGGCGACGAAATCGAATCACTGCGCGAGTTCGACATCGATACGCAGATCTCCGCGCGCGATCTCAACGCCACCGACATCCTGCTCGGGGCCGGCGATCAGCAGGATGGAAAGGTGCGTGACTACATCGCGCCTGATCATCTTAAGATCGACGTCGAACCGGAGGACAAATCGAACGCCGAGATTCAAATCAGTGAAGGCTGGATCGAAGAAGGCCGGGAAGATTTTAAGGGCGCGTTCACCAGTGCCGCGAGCGAAGTCGGCGATTTCGCCAGCGGCGATTTCGCGTTGGTCGAAGCAAAGCGCGCCCAATTTCTCAAACGGCTGAATAAGTGGCGGGAAAATAATTCCCGTATCGCCATCTACTTTCAGACCGAAGGGGAAATCGAACGTTTTCGCGAGATCATCGGGGATCGAGCGGCGCTGGAGAATGTCGATCTAATTGAGGGTACGCTGGCCCGCGGCTTTTGTTTTCCTGCCGCGAATCTGGTCGTGCTTTCGGGCGCGGAACTTTTCGGGCGTTACGCGGTTCACGCGCGCCGCCGCTTGCGCCGTGCCGAACGCCAGCGCGCCCAAATCGA
>DATDFJ010000109.1:0-2478 GCA_036522675.1 Chthoniobacterales bacterium
GTGCAGCACTTCGTGATGTTGCAATAACCGATGCCCTGCGCATTGCGCAATTCCTCGATGCGATCCTCGGTGTCGAGCGGATGCATTTCGAGCGCGGCCACGTGAATCAAAAAACGGGGGCCGATGAATTTGTCGTGCATGCGATGGTCGCGCAGCACGTGACAAACGTCCTGGCAAAGAAAACATTCGATGCATTTACGAAACTCCTGGACGCGATCGATGTCGGCCTGCGCCATGCGCCAGGTGCCGTCCGGCGCATCCGGCCGTCGCGGGTTGAATCGTTTGATTCTCTTTTTGATTTGAAAATTCCAGGAGACGTCCGTAATCAAGTCTTTGATTAGCGGAAACGCCTTGATCGGCTCGACCGTGACCGGCTTATCGAGCGGCAGCTCGCTCAAGCGGGTCATGCACATGAGTCGCGGCATACCGTTGACTTCCGCCGAGCAAGATCCGCATTTTCCCGCCTTGCAATTCCACCGGCAGGCCAGATCCGGCGCCTGCGTCCGCTGGATCTCGTGCACCGCATCGAGTACGACCATGCCTTCGGTGCACTCCGTCGCGTAATCACGAAACGCGCCGCCGTTTGCATCACCGCGCCAGATTTTGAACGTAGCGTTCATCGACGATTCTCGATCGCCGCGCGCCTGTCATCCCGAGTCCCGCAGACGGCGAGGGACCTTACAAAAGCTCCTTGATCGAGCAACGTAGCTTGAGTGATCCACGGTCGATTGTGAGGTCCCTCACTTCGTTCGAGATGACAGCGCACATTCATTTGTTCTCCTCAATGACTTGTTTCAAATACTCCGGCATGTCCGGCAATCGGTCCCAGCGAATCTGCATCGTGCCGTCTTCGCCTTTCCACACAATCGTGTTCCGATTTCCGTAACTCTCGTCTTTGTTCCGGTAATCTTCGCGGAATTGTGCGCCGCGGCTTTCCTTTCTTTCCAACGCGGCGCGGGTGATTGCTTCCGAAGCCGTGAGCAGATTTTTCAAGTCGAGCGCGGTGTGCCAGCCGGGATTGTATTCACGATTTCCGACAACATCGGAGCGTTGGGCCCGCGCTTTCAATTCATGCAACTGCTCAAGCGCGTGTCGCATTTCCGATTCGGTGCGGACAATTCCGACATTGTCCTGCATCAGCTCCTGTAGATCTTTTTGGATCTGGTACGGGTTCTCGCCGCCGCTCCGCTCGAACGGCGCCAACGCCTCGGTCGCCACGATGTCGATCTTGTCATTGTCGATCCTGCCTAACGAATTGTCTTGCGCGAACCGCGCGGCGAACTCGCCGGCGCGTTTTCCGAAGACGAGAAGATCGGAGAGCGAATTGCCGCCGAGCCGATTGGCGCCGTTAATGCCGGCGGCGCATTCGCCGGCGGCGAATAACCCAGGCACGCGGGACATTTGGGTGTCCGCATCGACGTGGACGCCGCCCATGATGTAATGGGTGGTCGGCCCGACTTCCATCGGCTGCTCGGTAATATCGATGTCGGCGAGTTGTTTGAACTGATGATACATGCTGGGCAACTTGCGTTTGATGTGCTCGGCCGCGTTCGGCAGTTTCTCTTTGATCCAGGAGATATCGAGATAAACGCCGCCATGGGCCGATCCCCTGCCCTCTTTGATCTCGCGCACGATGCAGCGCGAGACGTGATCGCGCGTCAATAATTCCGGCGGGCGCCGCGCGTTCTTGTCGCCCTGGCAATAGCGCCAGCCTTCATCCGGATTGTCCGCCGTTTGCGCGCGGTAATTTTCCGGAATTTCATCGAACATGAAACGACGGCCTTGATTATTGGTCAGAATACCGCCTTCGCCGCGCACGCCTTCCGTCACGAGAATACCCATGACGCTCGGCGGCCAGACCATTCCGGTCGGATGAAACTGCACGAATTCCATGTCGATCAATTCCGCGCCGGCATCGTACGCAAGCGCGTGCCCGTCGCCGGTGTATTCCCAGCTGTTGCTCGTGATTTTGTAGGCGCGCCCGATTCCGCCCGTGGCGAGCACAATGGCTTTCGCGCGAAAAATTTTGAATCGGCCGCGCTCGCGTTCGTAGCCGAAAGCACCGACCGCGCGCTCACCATCTTTCAAGATCGAGAGAATCGTGTGCTCCATGAACACCTCGATTCCCTGATGAACCCCGTGATCCTGAAGGGTGCGGATCATCTCCAAGCCGGTGCGATCGCCCACGTGAGCGAGGCGCGGGTAGCGATGACCGCCGAAATTGCGCTGGAGAATGCGCCCGTCATTGGTGCGATCGAACACTGCACCCCACGCTTCCAGTTCGCGCACGCGATCGGGCGCTTCTTTGGCGTGGAGCTCGGCCATCCGCCATTGATTCACGTACTGGCCGCCGCGCATCGTATCGGCGAAATGCACCTTCCAGTTATCGCGTTCGTCCACATTGGCGAGCGCGGCCGCGATCCCGCCCTCGGCCATCACGGTGTGCGCTTTGCCGAGCAACGATTTGCAAACCAGCCC
>DATDFJ010000110.1:0-5301 GCA_036522675.1 Chthoniobacterales bacterium
CAGGATCGCCGGCGCCGATAAGACGACACGCTGCGAATTTCTTGGTGCGCCCGCGACATTTCCCGCCGGACCGATTCTGCTCGCCGGGATCATGCATTGCCCCGTTATTCTCTTTTTCGGTCTCTATCGCGGCAGGAACCGTTACGAAATTTTTTTCGAGAAGTTTGCCGACGAAATCACGTTGTCGCGCGGACAACGCGCCGAGCAAATCCAACAGTGGACGCAACGCTATGTTAATCGGCTCGAACATTACGGGCGGGTTGCGCCTTACAACTGGTTCAATTTTTATCCATTCTGGGACCCGCCTCCCCCCGGGCTCCGGCGGGCAAGCGATCGCCGCTGGGTGCACTCGATCGACGCAGCAGAGATTCGCACGCTTATCCCGCATTCGGGATCAATGTGTCTGCTCGAGAGCGTGATCGAGTGGGACGACCGCTCGATCGTTTGCACGAGCAATACTCATCGCGACCCGCTCAATCCGTTGCGGCGCAAGGGGCAATTGTCGGCCGTGCACGCGCTCGAGTACGGCGCGCAAGCCGCCGCCGTGCACGGCGGACTGCGCGCCCGCGCCGCCGGCACAACGGCTGCGCCCGGCTATGTCGCCGCCTTCCGCGACGCACGTCTGCACGTGAATCGATTGGACGACATCCAGTGCCCCCTCCAGGTGCGCGCCACGCGCCTGTTCGGCGACGACGCCAGCACCGTTTATGAATGCCGGGTCTCCGCCGGCGATCGCATTTTGGCCGAAGGCCGTGTAACCATCATGCCACGTCGATGACTCGTTAGCCGTCGCCCTGTGGGCGACGCGCGCGCGTCCCACAGGGACGCGGCTACAGCGCTACATCACCAAGCCGCCATCCACGCAAAGCGTGTATCCGGTGATGTAACTCGCGCCCGGCGAGGCCAGGAACGCGACCGCGTTGGCGACATCCTCCGGTGTACCGGTTCGGCCGAGCGGAATGTTGACCTGGATATTTTGTTTCACCTCGTCGGATAAATCGGCGGTCATATCGGTGGTGATGAACCCCGGCGCGATCGCGTTGACGGTAATGTTGCGGCTGGCCAGTTCGCGCGCGAGCGACTTCGTGAAACCGATCAATCCGGCTTTGCTCGCGGCGTAATTGGTTTGCCCGGCGTTGCCCATCAGCCCAATCACCGACGCAATGTTAACGATCCGGCCGCTGCGTTGTTTGATCATCGCGCGCTGCACCGCCTGCATGAAATTAAACGCGCCACGCAAATTGGTGTTGATCACGGCGTCCCAATCCTCGACCGACATCCGCATACTGAGCGCGTCGCGCGTGATGCCGGCGTTGTTCACGAGGATGTCGATCTTGCCGAAGTCGGCGAGAATCTGTGTGCCGACTTTCTGCACCGCCGCGTGATCGGCGACATCGACGGCGTAAGCTTTGGCCGAATCGGCGCGCGCCGCATTGAGCTCATCCGCCGTGCGCCGCGCATTTTCCTCACTCCGGCTGACGCATGCCACGCGCGCGCCTTCGTTGGCGAGCCGCAGCGCGATCGCATGACCAATGCCCCGTCCCGCTCCCGTGACAACAGCGACTTGTTCGTCAAATCTCATTTCGCCGTGCTCGACTGAATCGTGATTGTCTGATCAGCAAATCGCGCCAACCAGTTCTTCACCTCGTCCATATCGATCCGGATTGAGGCGATCAGTCTGTCGAGAGTAGCAATGGACGGAGTGAACGACTCATCCGGCTCCTTGTCGAGAATACGCTCCATTCGGCTCAAGAACCGAATGTATTGCTCGTCCGTCATGATCTCATGCTCAGCTTCGGCCAGCTTTTGGTTTTCACCGCTTTTCAGGCGCGGATGCATCATCGGAAAATGCGCCGATATTGAAATAGCGCCGTCGCCGGTAAGACCGTGGATCTCGTAGCTAAGGCGACTCAACTTGAATTCGTAGTCGTAACCAATGGCGTACTGCGAGCGGTCTTGTGCGTATTGCGCCAGATAGCTGATTGCCTCTCCCCAAGGGAGACTGAGGTAGCGCAGTTTCGTCAGAAACGTCTGCCCTGCGTTCGGAAATGGAAACGTCGGCAAACCCGCGCCTTCCTCGTGCGTCCCCCGAGCAACGTCACGCAAGTTCGGCTTGTCACGCAGCAACGTGCGGAGTTCCGCCAGGTACTTGGCGAGATAGGGGTAATCTGCGCCGGCTGCGAGATCATCTCCGACCGAGAGAATACCGATGCTGCCGATTGAGTCGGGTCCCGCATAAAATCTCAAGCCCAGCATCGCAGGTCGCCGCGAACCGGACTCCGGACCCTCAGCCGGTGAAACTTTCGGCTTCGCTTCAAAGATTTCTACCTTCGAAAACAGGCTCGGATCGTACGTGAACCACACCCCATCCTGGCTGATCGTTTTCTCTGCCGCCGCAAGCGCGTGGATCACTGAGCAAACACCAGCACAACAAAGAACAAATGTTTTTAGGGTCATGGATGCACTCGTCGTGATCACATGGCTTGACGCGCAAATATTTCCAAAAACGCGACCTCGATGGCGAGCGCTTCCTGGATATTGCGACCGAGGTGATCGCGTAAATCTTCCAACCGGCGGATACGCCGCAGAATTTGCGCGGCGGTAAGGCGCTTTGCGACTTCGGCCGTTTCCTTTTTTGCCGTTGGCAGATCGCGCACGGCCAACCCGCGATTGGCGCGCAGGATGTCCGACCACCATTGAAGCAGCGTCTCAAGCAAGGCAGCCCGTCGCTGGATGTACAAACTTTCGCTCAGCGCCTTGTAATATTCTTCGCGTTCATCCAGCCACGTGCCGTCAGTCGAATTTTGGTAGCGCGTCTGTTCGCGTTTCACCGCCTCGGCATGTTTCGTTTTGATTTCGTCGCGAATTCTCGCAAGCAACCGTTGAAATCCTTGGGCAAGCGCATAGGCGTCGCGGATGCTCGGCGCGGGCACGCGCGCGGATTCGCGCAGCAGGCGAACCAATTCGACTTGTTCGGCACTCGCTTTTCCGACTGCAGCCGGTTCGAGCGGGATCGCGATGCAGCGGGAGATGATGGTTTCTGGCAACACCTCCGGCATCGCGCTGAGCAAAAGCAGGAGCGAATCTTTCGGTGGTTCTTCCAGTGTTTTCAAAAACGCGTTCGCCGCCTGCGGCTGGAGCCGATCGGCATCCGCGAGGATCGCCACTTTGCGTCGGCCATTGGTCGCGCGCATGTGCAGCGCGTGCTCGAGCGCGCGCACCTGTTCGATCACGATTCGGCGCGATTTCGATTCCGGTTCAGCGACGAAAGTCTCGCGCGCCTTGCCGGCAAAAACATCCTCCGGCCTCGTTCCATTCACCAGTTGCGCGATCTCACCGACGAGCAAACGCTTCCCGCTGCCGGGTTGACCACAAATCAGATACGCATGTGCGAGTCGATTCTGCTCATGCGCACGGCGCAAATACTCGAATGCTGCCGTGTGGGAGAAAGCCATCTCAGATTGCTGATTGCTGATTGCTGATTGCTGATTTCGCTAGCGGCGGAAAACGCTGCGACACGATCTGCCAGATCTGGTTGTCGATCTTGTCTACCGGTTGCGAACCGTTGATCAGCACGACGCGGTTTAATTCGCGCGCCGCCAGATCGCGATAGCCGCGGCGCACCGATTCGTAAAACTCCGTGGGCTGCTGTTCCATTCGGTCGGGGCGGCGCGGGGTTTTCATGCGCGCCTGCGCCGTCTCAAGATCGACATCGAGCACAAAGGTCAGCTCGGGAAGGCAATCACCGACTGCGAATGCATTCACTTGCGCGACCAGTTCTGGATTCAGTCTTCGCGCGGTGCCCTGATAGACCGTTGTCGAATCGAAAAATCGATCGGCAATCACGCAAATACCGCGTTCCAAGGTTGGCCTGATCACTTCGCGGACGAGCTGACTGCGGCTGGCGGCGAAGAGCAGCAGCTCCGTCTCGGCCGTCATGGCGGCGTTGTGCGTCGCAAATTGCAGAAGCTCACGAATCGACTCGCCGATGGGCGTGCCGCCCGGCTCCCGTGTCACCAAAAAATCGACCCCAAGTTTTTCCAGACGCGCAGCCAGTCGTCGGACCTGGGTCGATTTCCCACAGCCCTCCGAACCCTCGAACGTGATAAATGGCGCGCCCGACATGACGATGTCGATCTTGTATGAAGGCGGAGTAATTGTCGAATGTTGCCCATGAAACGTCACCCCTGGCTCGCGGCCTTCTTCGTCTTTGGTACAACGATGTGCACGCTGACCGGCGCACTGCTGAGTTTATCTGCTGCGCGGTTGCTCGAAAAGGCTGTGACCTTCGCGCAAACGTGTTAGCGGTCCTGCCATGACCATTACGCAAAGCTTTAGCGCGCTCGGATTTCTCATCATCGCAACGGCATTGGAAGTGAGCGGTGACGCAACCGTGCGCATCGCCTTGTTCGGCCAGAGTGGGGTTATGCGTGTGGTTATGATGATCGGGGGCGCGCTGCTGCTTTTCGGTTACGGATTTTCTCTCAATCTTGCGCCGGTCGAGTTTCGACACGTCGTCGGTCTTTACATAGCGACGCTGGTCGTAATGTGGCAGGTGATTAATTTCATAACCTTTCGCACCGGACCCGATCTGCCGATTGTCGTCGGCGGCTCACTCGTGGTGTTCGGCGGCTTAATGATCACGTTTTGGAAAGCCGGGCCGGCGTTTGAGCGATGAAAAACCACTGGCTCGTCAAACAGGAACCCTCCGATTACTCATGGTCGGATTTTGTTCGCGACAGTCGCACGAGCTGGACTGGAGTGCGCAATTACTCGGCGCGAAATAATCTGCGCCGGATGAACAAAGACGACGAAGTCCTCTTTTATCATAGCGGCGAAGAAAAAGCGGTCGTCGGCATCGCGCGCGTGACAAAGACGGCTTACCCCGACCGCACTGCGCGTGAGGGCGACTGGAGCGCAGTTGAGCTCGCGGCAATCAAAGCGCTGCCGACCCCGGTGACGCTGGCACAGATTAAAGCCGAACCGCGCCTCAAGCACATCGCGCTCGTGCGTCAGCCGCGGCTCTCCGTGATGCCGCTGAGCGCGGCAGAGTTTCGGTTCATCGTGGGAATGGCAAGGTAGGGACGCTGCGCTGCGGCGTCCGGACGGCGCAGCGCGCCGTCTCAAAGCCGATTCAGCTTTCGCCTTGTTCAAAACGCCCGGCGCGCCGAAATTTGGCGCCGGATGAGTTCGTTGGCGGCAGCGCAATATCTCCCGGTGGTAGCGACTGGCAGCGCCAGTCGGGATTTTCTTGTCGTTTCTGTCCATGACATTGCACCGTCGACGCGGTCGATCGTCGAG
>DATDFJ010000111.1:0-6787 GCA_036522675.1 Chthoniobacterales bacterium
TTCATCTTGTTAGGCGCTGACACAACCCAGGTTTGCACTGGGGTGATGAAACACGGTTACGACATGGTGAAACGAATGCAGGAAGAGCTGCTCGCGTTCATGGAAAAACACAATTTCGAAACGCTGGCCGATTTCAAAGGCAAAAGCCTCGATTATTTCACGACACACGCTGAGCTCGTGCGGATGCAAAAGGAACGCAAAGCAAAAGACAGAGCCGCCGCCGAGGCCGCGGCTGCGAAAAAGATGGTGAAGGCCGACAGTGAATGGAGCGGAGATGATTTTGTGAAGCAATCGGATGCATTAGCACGGTAAGTGAAGCACCAAACCTCAATCGCCAAACCCCAGAGAACCTCCAAGATTCAAGCTTCAAAACCGCACGGTGCTTTTAAATATTCACACACAGCAGACGCCACGTTACTCCTGAACGAGGCGCCCACGACAAACGGAGCTAGCAAACATCCATTCGACCTAGAGGAGCGCACAGCCAAATTTGGCGAAGCAATTGTCAGGTTCTCAAAGAAAATCCCGCGCAATCCGACGAATGATCGGTTAATTGATCAGCTCGTCGGCTGCGGTACGAGCGTTGGCGGAAATTATTGCGAGGCCGATGAGCGCGTTTCTCGGAAAGATTTCCGTAATGTGATCGGGCGATGTGCAAAAGAAGCGAAGGAAACGAAATACTTTCTTCGCATGGTCGTAGCATCTGAACCAACTCTGGCTGCTGAAGCCGCGGCAGTTGTTCCGCGAAGCGAAAGAATTGCATCTCATCTTCGCGACCATTTACCGAAAAGGGGCGTGAGCCGACTTATGCGGCGTTACTTTTCGATTGGGGATTGGAGTTTGGTGCTTCTCTGGGGTTTAGGGTTTGGGGTTTGGGGTTTATGACATCCGTTCCCCTTTTCATCTCCGGCGAATGGCGCGAGCTCTCGAACATCGCCATGTCTTCCGTCTTCAATCCTTCGCGCGGCGAAGTCATTGCCGAGGTGCCGATGTGCGGCAAGGAACATGTCGATCTTGCGGTGGAAGCGGCGGCGGCGGCGTTTCCCCCTTGGCGCGATACCCCACCGGTTGAGCGGGCGCGCGTTTTCTTTCGGTATCGGCAATTAATTGAAGAGAATTTCGATCGCATTTGCCAAAGCGTGACGCGCGAGCACGGCAAAACGCTCGCCGAAGCGCGCGGCAGCGTTTATCGCGGACTGGAGAACATCGAGTTCGCCTGCGCCGCGCCGACGCTGCTGATGGGCGACACGCTTGAAGAAATCGCGCGCGGCGTCGATTGCGAAACGATGCTCCAGCCGCTCGGCGTCTGCGTCGGCATCACGCCGTTTAATTTTCCGGCAATGGTGCCGATGTGGATGTTCCCGCTCGCGCTCGTGTGCGGGAACACATTTGTGCTCAAGCCGAGCGAGAAAGTGCCGCTCAGCGCAAACCTGATTGTCGATCTTTTACAACAGGCCGGTTTGCCGAAAGGCGTTTTGAACGTCGTGCACGGCGGACGCGAATGCGTTGATGCGTTGCTGACGCATCCGAAAGTCAAAGCGATCTCGTTTGTCGGTTCGTCGCCGGTGGCGCGACAGATTTATGAGACTGGCACGCGTCATGGCAAACGCGTGCAGGCGAACGGCGGGGCGAAAAATTATGTGGTGATCATGCCCGACGCCGACGTGGCGCGCACGGTGGAAGCGCTTTCGACCGCGGCATTCGGATGCGCGGGCGAACGTTGCATGGCTGGTTCGACCGCCATCGCGGTGGGCGAAGCAAGCGATCGCGTCTTGCCGTCGCTGGTGGAAGCGGCGCGCGCCATGAAAGTGGGGCCGACAGACATTTCAAGTCCGCAGCCCGACATGGGGCCGGTCATCACTGCCCAACATCGCGACCGCGTGCTGAGTCTGGTCGAAAGCGGCGAGAAAGAAGGCGCCAAAATTATCGCTGACGGTCGCGGCGTAAAAGTTCCCGAGGCGCCGAACGGTTTCTATATCGCGCCCACCATTGTCGATCTTGTGCAGGATAAGATGACGATCGCGCGCGAAGAAGTGTTCGGCCCGGTGCTCAACGTCATGCGGATGGACGATCTCGACGCCGCAATCGAAGCCGCAAACAAGTGTGCTTACGGCAACGGCGCCGCGATTTTCACCAACTCCGGCAAAGCTGGGCGCGAATTCAAACACCGCGTCAAAGCAGGAATGGTCGGGATCAACATTGGCGTGCCCGCGACCATGGCGATGTTTCCGTTTACCGGCTGGGGCGAATCCTTTTACGGCGATCTCCACATCCAGGGGAAGGAAGGCGTGCAGTTTTACACGCAGCAAAAAGTCGTCTCGACCCGCTGGTTCGGCGATGCCGTTGGCGATGTGTGGAAGAAATGAAATCCCAAATCCCCATTCCCAACCTCCAAAGAAATCCCAAAAACCAAGTTCCAACAGGCAGGGGTATTGACCGTCCTTTGGGATTTGGAACTTGGAGCTTCTTTGGGGTTTGGGATTGGGGATTTGGGATTTCGCCATCGTGAGTCTTCTCATCAGAGGCGGCGAGATCATCACGCCGGACGAGCGCTGCGTCGCCGACATTTATTGCGACGGTGAAGCGATCACGCGGATCGAGAAGAACATCGACAAGGCGAAGGCCGACGAAGTTGTCGACGCGTCCGGCAAATATGTGTTCCCCGGTTTCATCGATCCGCACGTGCACATTTATCTGCCGTTCATGGGCACATTCGCGAAGGATACGCACGAGACGGCGAGCCGCGCGGCGCTGGTCGGTGGGACGACGACATTCATCGAAATGATTTGCCCCGCGCGTGGCGATCGGCCACTGGAGGCGTTCGAGCTTTGGCTGGGAAAAGCGCAGGGCAAGAGCGCATGCGATTTCACCTTTCACATGGGCGTGACGCGCTACGACGCGCAGGCCGAGCAGGATTTTCGCGAGATCGTCCGGCGCGGTCTCGCGAGCTTCAAAATTTTTCTCGCTTACAAAGGCGCGTTCGGAATTACCGACGAAGAACTTTACGCAACACTCACGCTCGCGAAGAAATTGGGCGTGATTGTTACCGCGCATTGCGAGAACGCCGATCTTGTTCTTGAGCTTCAGAAGAAATTACTCGGCGAAGGAAAAACCGGACCGGAGTTTCACTACTGGAGTCGTCCGCCGGTCGTGGAAGCGGAGGGCGTGCATCATCTCATGACCTTTGCCGAGATGACGGGCGCGCACGTTTACATCGTCCACACGAGTTGTGAAGAAGCGTTAAGCGAAGCGATGCGCGGCAAGGCTCGCGGTATGAACGTGTGGGTCGAAACGTTGATTCAATATTTGCTGCTCGATCGCACGAGCGCTGAACCGAACTTCGAAGGCGCGAAAAATGTGATGTCGCCGCCGTTGCGCGACCGGAAGAATCAACCCGTATTATGGAAAGCGCTGGCCGACGGGTCAGTCGCGACGCTCGCCACCGACCACGCCCCGTTTGATTTTACCCAGAAACAAATGGGCAAAGATGATTTCACCAAGATTCCAAACGGGATTCCGTCGCTGGAAGATCGAATCAACCTTTATTTCACGCATGGCGTAAAAGGGAACAAGATCGATATCCAGCGGTTCGTTGACACCGCAAGCACGCAGGCGGCGAAATTGTTTGGATTATTCCCACGCAAAGGCGCAATCAAAGTCGGCAGCGACGCCGACCTGGTCGTTTATGATCCGGATTACCGCGGCACAATCTCGGCCAAAACGCACCAAATGAACCTCGACTACAATTCGTTTGAGGGAATGCCGATCGAAGGCAGGCCGCGCCTCGTCACGGTGCGGGGCAAAGTCGCCGTCCGCGATGGAAAATTCGTCGGTGAATTTGGCCGCGGCCAATTTTTGAAACGCGAGCCGAATCATTTTTGATTGCCAGCGTATCAAACCAGTAATACGCTGCGTATTACCATGAAAACCGTGACCGTAAAAATCCCCGAATCTCTGGACGCCAAGATTCGCCGCACTCTAAAGCAGCGGAAAGAGAGTTTTTCGGAGCTTGCGCGCCGCGCACTGGCTCGCGAAGTGGAGGAGCGGCAGAGTTTTGCCGACGTAGCTGGCGCTTACTGCGGAATGTTTGTCGGGCCAGGCGACCTCTCCACGCGCGAGGGCTATGGACGTCGAGACAATCGTTGACGCGGGTCCGCTTATCGGCTGGCTGGATGCAGGCGATCAATGGCACCGATGGAGTGTTTCGGCGATCGGCGACCGGCGGCTTCCGCTGCACACCACTGAAATTGTTCTGGGAGAAGTCTGTTGGCAGCTCGGCGGCAACAGTCCGGCCGTTCACGCGCTTCTCGATTTGGTAAGAAGGCACACGATCATTATCGCGCATTTGTGGCCGGCCCATCTCGCTAGTTCCCAGGAAATCATGCTCAAATATCCATCAATGGACGCTGCGGACGCATCGCTCGTCACTCTTGCCGAGTTGTTTCCACGGGCGGCGGTTGTGACGATCGATCGGCGCGATTTCGCTCCGTGTCGCGGGCTGAGAAATCGTGCGTTGAATCTGGTGATGCCACGATGAGGTCATCGACGGCCACGGCCATCGCTCCTGACGTCGAGGTCGATATCGAGATCGAGCACAATCACCTTTACAACAAAGATCTCGCGCCGGTGCCGCGCGATCGCCGGAAATGGCGGGTGGGCAGTTTCGCCGCGCTTTGGATTTCGATGTCGGCCTGCATCCCGACTTACATGCTCGCTTCGTCGCTGATTGGCGGCGGAATGAATTGGTCGCAGGCGATCTTCACGATTTTTCTCGGCAACCTGATCGTCGTAGTCCCGATGATCCTGAACGCGCACGCCGGGACGCGCTACGGAATTCCGTTCCCAGTCTTCTGCCGCGCCTCGTTCGGCACGCGCGGGGCGAATATTCCCGCGCTGATGCGCGCGTTCGTGGCCTGCGGCTGGTTTGGCATCCAAACCTGGATCGGCGGCAACGCGATTTACAAGATCATGTCGATCTTCGCGCCGTCGCTGGCGACCGGTTCGACGCAAAACTTTCTCGGGATCACGGTCGCGCAGTTTGTCTGCTTCATGTTTTTCTGGGGCATCAACATGCTCGTGGTTTACAAAGGGATCGATTGCATTCGCTGGCTGCTGAACATCAAAGCGCCGCTGCTGATCGCGCTTGGTTTGATGCTGCTCTGGTGGGCTTATCGCAACGCGGGCGGGTTCGGCCCGATTCTCGCCCAACCATCGACGTTCGCGCCCAGCCAACCGAAAGCCGGACAATTCTTTTCGTTTTTCGTTCCCGCGCTCACCGGGATGATTGGATTTTGGGCGACGCTCTCGCTGAACATTCCTGATTTCTCGCGTTACGCCTGCTCGCAACGCGACCAAATCATCGGACAAGCGCTCGGCCTTCCGCTGACGATGGCGCTTTATTCCTTTATCGGCGTCGCAGTCACTTCGGCGACAACGATCATTTACGGCCAGACCATCTGGGACCCGGTCGATGTCCTGACGCACTTTACGAATCCGATCGTGCTCGTTGTTGCAATGCTGGCGCTTTGCATCGCAACGCTGGCAACGAACATCGCCGCGAACGTGGTCAGCCCGGCCAATGATTTCTCGCACGTTGCTCCACACAAGATTTCATTTCGCACCGGCGGACTCATCACCGGAATCGTCGGGATCGTGATGATGCCGTGGAAACTGGTGGCCGATCCGAGCGGCTACATTTTCACCTGGCTGGTCGGCTACAGCGCGTTACTCGGACCGATCGGAGGAATCATGATCGCCGATTATTACGTCTGGCGTCACCGCCAGCTGCACGTGAACGCCCTTTATCGCGCCGATGGTCAATATCGTTACACGAACGGCTTCAGCGTTGTCGCAATCGTTTCGTTGATCGTCGCGATATTGCCAAATCTCCCTGGATTCCTCGTGACCGTGAAACTCATCGACGCAAGCGCCGTGCCCGGATTTTTGGTTCGACTTTACGATTACGCCTGGTTCGTCGGCTTCGCGATCGCATTTCTGGTTTACCTCGCGTTGCGCCACATTGGCAAAACAACGAGATGAGTGACCGCAAGCGACACCGCGAAATTCCGGCTGAGCATCGCGCGCAGGAACATCTTGCGAACGAGCGAACATTCCTGGCGTGGATCCGAACCACTATCGCGTTGATCAGTCTCGGATTTGTCCTCGCGCGCGCGGGACCGTTGCTCGCCAGTGGCGCCAAAGCGCAGGCGATGAGCGCACGTTTGTCGCCATTCGGAATCGGGCTCGCGATTTTCGGTGCCTTAATGACTGGACTGGCCGCGTGGCGTTACGACGTCGTAAATCGCGAGATCGAAGCTGGCATGGTCAAAACCGATCGCGCACTTGTGTGGTTCATCGCGCTTTTCGTCATGGCCCTTTCGATTGCCCTCGTTGTTTACATGCTCATGTCCTCACCGCACAATAGTTGAGGATGAAAGTTCCAGAGCTCCCGCCGTTCGATCATCAGCCGAAAAAGTACAGCGGCCCGTCCGCCGATGAAGTGTTGCGCTTGCGCAAGGAATTCCTCAATCCAGGAATTTTTCTCTACTACAAAAAGCCGCTCATGCTGGTGGAGGGCAAAATGCAATACGTGTGGGATGAGCAGGGGCGACGCTATCTCGACGCGCTTGGCGGCATCGTGACCGTCAGCGTCGGACATTGTCACCGTGACGTTGTCGATGTTGCGCGGCGGCAGAACGAGACGCTGCAACACTCGACCACGATTTATCTGCAACCGAATATTGCCGAGTACGCAAAGAAGCTCGCGGCGAAGATGCCAGGCGAGCTG